>JBBSDS010000029.1:0-24823 GCA_038240495.1 Chthoniobacterales bacterium
AAAAGGTCGAGGACGCCGTGACGAAACTCTTTCCGAAGGCTGTGGTGAAGCGGATGGACGCCGATGTGATGCAGCGGCGCGACGCGTATCGCGAAACGCTCGGCGCTTTCCGCACCGGCAAGATCGACATCCTCGTCGGCACGCAAATGATCGCGAAAGGGCTGCACTTTCCCAACGTCACGCTCGTCGGCATCGTCAACGCCGACCTCGGCCTGCACATGCCCGATTTCCGCGCCGGCGAACGGACGTTCCAATTGCTCACGCAAGTCGCCGGGCGCGCAGGACGGGGCGATGTCGAAGGCGAGGTCTTCGTGCAGAGTTTTACGCCGTTCAGCCCCTCGATTCAGTTCGCACGGCATCACGATTTCGACGGCTTTTGGGAGCAGGAGATCGAGTTTCGGCGGCAGTGGGACTACCCGCCGTTTACGCATCTCGTTCTCATCGTCGTCCGCTCAGCCCATCAGCAACGCGCCGAATTTTCCGCGCAAACTCTCCACCGGCGCCTGAAAGACACGCTCCCTCCGAACACCACCCTCAGCGAACCTGCGCCCGCCCCGCTGGAAAAATCGCACGGCAATTATCGTTACCACCTCATGCTTCGCACGCGGCCGATCTTGCGGCTCAGCCGTCATCTGCGCGTGGTTTTGGAAAAGCTCACCTTCCCCGAGGATGTCTTCGTGACTGTGGACGTGGATGCTTATCAGCTTTTGTAAAAGAGCGGCTTAGTCATCAGAGCTTAGTGGCCCTTTCCAGTGCCGCTCCAGATGCCAGAAAGGCTCACTTTCGGGCACCTCCTGCCGAAGCTGATGAATAAGTTGATAATAGTCGTCCTCGCTCAGTTCGGTCCAAGCTGTCTTGCGGAAAGTCTTCCTGCGCTCACCCAATACATGCCGAGCTAGCTCTTGCAGAAGAAGTCGATCGACTGGTGGATGTACCACCTTCGCCAAGTCGGCGTCGGAATGTGGACCGACAACGATCATAGATTTTAGATAAACGCCGACCAGCTTTGCGGCGCGTCCGAATGGAACATCTTTGACACCGTTGCGCTTCAAAGAATTGACGATCTTCTTGCACCACTTGCAGTGCAACTTTTGAAACTCTTCTGCGGTGATCGGCTCTTCAAAATGATCTCTGACGAACTGCTTGATCGTTGAGTCATCCAGAGCTTGGCAAAGAATCTCAACAGAGGTGAGACCTCTTTGAGCAGCGCGAGCGGCAGCCCACGCCGCGAATCTATGTCTGTGCTCGAATAGGTTGTAGCGCTTGGCGTCCATTTTGTGTGTTTCCCGTCGTGTCCGATATGAAGCCTTGGTCTTGAGAAGGAGAAATTGGCCTCTAGGCAGCGATTTCGCAGTAAGATGCGTGCGAGCGGGGCACGGGGACAGACTCCCCGGCGAGACGCAGACCCTCAATTTGAAATTTGACGGCTTCGTGCATCTCCCGCTCGACCTCATCCCGCGTGGCGCCCGTGGCCACGCAGCCGGGCAAATCCGGCGAATACGCGGAAAAGCCGGTGGCCGTTTCTTCAATGATGATGAGGTAGCGGCTCATTTCAGTTCAGCTTACTTGAGGATACTGTTCTGGGTGCCTGGCGCAAGATCGTCATTGGGCTTGCCGGGTACCGTGACCAAGCCGCGCTTTGCCGGATGTTTGTATTGCCGGTGACTGCCACGGGTGCGGTCGAGATACCACCCGGCTTGCTCGATCAGTTTGATGATTTCGCGGACTTTCACGAGAGCGGAACGCTGTCAGTCCGCCTTTGCATGGTCAATCCGGATGGGGGATGACGCCGCCACTAACTAGCCGTCACTCCACCCGCGAAGGCAGCAGCATCTCGAACGTCGTATTCCCGCGCTCGCTTTCAAAACGCAGCACCCCGCCCATTTGCTGGACGAAACCCGCGGCGACGGTGAGGCCGAGGCCGGCGGAGTTCTGCTTCTTCTTTGTCGAATAGAATGGCTGGTAAATCCGCTCCGCATTTTCCTCGGGAATGCCTGGACCGTCGTCGGTGACGGTGAGGGAGACCCATTGAATCGTCTGACGCGCACGAGAGCCAGCGGGCTGCGGCGCTGAGCGCAAGGTGATCGTCACGGTGCCTCCGTTGGACGTAGCTTCGAGGGCGTTGCGCACGATTTCGACAATGGCGGTCTTGAGCCGGCCGGCATCGGCCCAGACCGATGGCAGTTCGTCCGGAGCATCGATGATGAGCTGCGTCGTGGCGCTACGCATGGCGTCGAAGGACGGCTTCAGCATGCGGACGAAATCGTGCAATCTCACCTCGCGCCAGACCGCGGACGGCGGCCGGACCAGTGAGTGCGTGCGATCCATGAGTTCCGTCGCAGCGCGGGCGCCTTCTTTGATCTTCGACAGTCCTTCGAGCGTGGTTTTATCGAGCTTTTTGTTGTCGAGGAGCAGGCCGAGATAGCCGTGGAAAAGTGTGAGGATGTTATTCATCCGGTGCGATAAGCCGCGGACGAGTTGATCCTGAAATTCCGTGTGTTCGATCTGCATGGGGCCAAGATTGAGAAAGCAGGTGGCGTGCTCACTTTTGCTTTTAAAAGATCGGGATTTTCCCGACCTGATTTCAGTTGGCGACGACGGTGACTTCGCCTGCGGTCAACTGACGGATCGAACCGTCGCTCGTCCGCAGCAAAAGATGCCCGTTTTCATCGAGTTGCTCGGCGCTTCCTTCTACGACGCCATCGCCCGCCTGCACCTGAATCCAGCGTCCGAGGAGAAGGCTGCGGCGGGCGGCTTCGGCGATGATTTTGGGAAAGTCGGCGGTGAGTGCCGGGAAGAGAACATCGAGTTTGCGGAGGATGGCGGCGGCGAGTGCAGGGCGGTCGATGATGCGGCCAGCCATGGTGCGCAGGGAACCGGCTTTGGCGGCGAGATCCGGTGGAAAATCGCCGGGCTCCTGGTTCACGTTCACACCGATGCCGACGACGGCAAAGGGCTGACCCGCTGCATCGGTGCCGCTTTCCGCGAGAATGCCGGCGATCTTTTTTCCGCCGGCGTGAAGGTCGTTGGGCCACTTGATCGCGGCACGGACCGCCGCTGATTCCTCGATGGCTGAGGCGAGGGCGACCGCGGCCCACGTCGTCAGCCGCGGCCACAGAGCGATGGGCAGGGCTGGCCGGAGGAGCAGCGAAAACCACAATCCGCAGTGCGATGCCGAGGCCCAATGTCGGCCAAAGCGCCCGCGCCCAGCGGTCTGATGCTCGGCGAAGATAACGATGCCGCCGGCGGCGCTCTGCCGGCCACGGCGGATGGCGAGGTCATTGGTCGATTCCGTTTCCTCGAAAACGAGAATCTCACGAATGAGCGGGCACTTGCCGAGCCGCGCCTGGAGGTCATCGGCGATGAGTCGGTCGGGTGAACCGAGCAGCCGGTAGCCGAGGCCGGGGCGCTCCTCGATCTCGAACCCAGCTCCGCGCAGTTCGGCGAGGCGGGCTTGCACGGTGGTGAGCGGCGCAGCGAGCTGGCCGGCGAGATCGGTCGCGGGGAGATGGACGCTCGCACTGCGGAGAGCGGTGAGCAGGCGGGTATCGAGCACGCTCATGGGAGCACTTCGAGAGAAAAATCAATCGCCCGCGCGGAGTGCGTGAGCGCGCCGACGGAAATGAAATCGACTCCGGTCGCCGCAATGGCGGGCACGGTCTCGAGGGAGACGCCGCCACTTGCCTCGAACTGCACGCGTCCGGCACCGAGGCGCACGGCTTCGGTCATCTCCGCGGGCGGCATGTTGTCGAGCAGGATGACATCCACACCATCGAGGGTGAGAAAGCGGCGCACTTGCTCGAGCGTGTCGGCTTCGAGCTCGACGCGGACGTCGGGGTTTTCTTTCCGGAAGCGAAGGATGGTGTCGTGCAGGTGCGGGAGGCGGATATCGGCGGCGAGATGGTTATCCTTCACCATGACCATGTCGAAGAGTCCGAAGCGGTGGTTCTGCCCGCCGCCAGCGCGGACGGCCGCTTTTTCCAGCGCGCGCAGACCGGGCGTGGTCTTGCGCGTGTCGAGGATGCGGGCCTTGTGCGGACCGACGGCCTCGACAAAGCGGCGCGTGAGCGTGGCCACGCCGGAGAGGCGCTGGATGAAATTCAGCGCGACGCGCTCCGCCGTCAGGATGGAACGGACGGCGCCGCAGATTTCGAGGACGGTATCGCCTGTTTCAAGCCGGCTCCCGGAGGCATTGACGATCGTAACTTCGAGCTGCGGATCGACGCGGCAAAAGACTTCCGCCGCGGTTTCGATGCCCGCGGCCACGGCTTGTTCCTTGGCGAAAATGCGCGCGCTCTTTCGCTCTGTCCCGACGAAGTAACGCGACGTGAGATCACCCGGCCCGATGTCCTCCGCGAGTGCGATGGCGATGGGGTCGTGGGCGGGGCCGGTGAGCGGTTGCTGTTTGCGGATTGCTGATTGCGCCACGCCCTTTTTCTAAATCAGCAATCGGAAATCAGAAATCAGAAATCAAAAAAGTTCCGGCTCAGGAGCGCGATAGACGCTTTGCCCGCGCACGAATGTTTCCAGAACGGCGTGAGGGCCACCGCGGTAGATGCACAGGCTCACGATGTCTTCCGCGGTGAGGTCGGCAGCCGCCTTGCTGGCCTGCCGGTACGGCAGCAGTGCGCCGTGGTTCATGATCGTGAGGTCGGCTTCCTTGCCGATCTCGAAACTGCCAATGACGCCGCCTTTGCCGAGGGCGGCGGCGGCGCCTTGCGTGGCGAGGTGCAGTGCCGCGGCGGGTGAGGGGACGAGCACATCCTTTTCGTAAAAGCCGCGCGCCTTTTGCGACTCGATCGCCGAGCGCATGACTTGCCAGAGGTTCAGTTCCGGGCCGGCGGCGACATCGCTCCCGAGCCCGACGCGGATGCCGGCGACGCGCACTCTTTCCAGCGGGAGAATGCCGCTGCGGAGAAAGAGATTGGCGGTCGGGCAATGGGCGATGCTGGAGCCGGCAGCGGCGATGGCTTCATGCTCGCGCGGGCCGAGGTGGATGCCGTGGCCGAGGACGGTGCGAGACGTGAGCAGGCCGCACTTTTCATAGACCTCGGTGTAATCCTGCGCCCACGTAAATTGGTTCCGCACTTTCTCGATTTCTTCGAGGTTTTCGGCGAGGTGCGTCTGGATGTAGGCACCGTGTTTCGTGGCAAGGTCGCCGGCTCCGCGCATGAGCTTTTCGCTGCACGCCACGGCAAAACGCGGACTGAAGGCATATTCGATCAGACCCTCATTTGCGCCGTGCCACGTCTTGCAGAGTCGGTCGCTTTCGTGGAGCGAAATGGAGACGATCTTCGTCGGCTGGAGCTTCCCGTAGCTGCCCACGTCCATCATCATTTTTCCCATGATGATGCGCAGCCCGCTTTTCGACGCGGCGTGAAAGGAGGCTTCGGCACTGTCTTCGAAAATCGCGGCGTAGAGCATCGCCGTCGTGGTGCCATGCCGGGCGAGTTCGGGGAAAAATGCGCCGGCCTCGCGGCGGCCTTTCGGCCCGGTAAATTCGCGCTCGAGCGGAAAGATGTGCTGGCGCAACCACGGCAGCAGCTCGCTCGTTCCACGGGCGACCGCCGGGTATTGCGGGAGATGGGTGTGGAGATCGATGAGGCCGGGAAAAACGGCGACACGATTCGAATGCATCCAGCGCACGGGCTGCGCGCGTGGTTTTTTGGCCAGTTGATCGTAGTCGCCGATTTCCGCAATCAAGCCGCCATCAATGATCAGCGCGCCGTCGCTGCGGGCGCGCAGTTGCCCGAAATCGGGGGCGTCGATGAGAAACCCGCGGATGCCGAGGAGAGAAGTGGAGGTGTTCAGCGAGCGTCGGAGAGTTAAGGAAGCGCCGCGGCTTCCAGTGCGAGAGTGGCGCTGCCGATGATCCCCGCGTCATTACCCAAGGCCGCCGGAATAACCCGAAGGTCGCGGTGGATCACTTCGACGGTGCGGGCGGCGATCGTTCGGCGGATGGGACCAAACAGCAACTCGCCGGCCTTGGCCACGCCGCCGCCGATGACGATAGTGTCGGGGTTGATGAGCCAGACGACGCTGGCCAAGGCCGCGCCGAGTTTCGTGCCGACGTCTTCCCAAAGCTGGAGGGCGACAGGATCGCCCGCGACCGCGGCTTGTTGCAGGTCATACGGTGTGCAATGCTCCGCAGTCACTTCGCGCCCCGCGGCGCGGTAGTATTCGACGGCGCGCTCGGCGATCTGCTGATTCCCGACGTATTCTTCGAGACCGCCGCGACCTCCGTACGGCCCTGGCACTCCACGGTAGTCGATGCTCGCGTGCCCGATTTCTCCGGCGGCGAGTTGCGCGCCCTTGTAGAGCCGCCCATCGAGAATCAGCGCGCCGCCGACGCCTGTGCCAAGCGTGACACACACCACATGGCGGCCATTCTGCGCGGCACCATACTTCCACTCGCCATAGGCCATGGCTTTGGCATCGTTCTCGATGATCGCCGGCAGCCCGGAGCGTTCGGCGAGCATCGCGCGGAGCGGCACTTCGTCCCAACCAGCGACGTTCGTGAGTTCGTGGACGATCCCATTCACGCTATCGACAAAACCCGGCAGCCCAACCCCGACTGCCGCGACTTCCGGATGTGCGGCGCGCAGTGCCGCGATGGTGCGCAGGATTTCGCCGATCAACGATTCCGCATCTTTGTAATCTTGCGTCTCGATGGCCTCGCTGTGCGCGATCAATTGGCCCGCCTCAACGACGGCGGACTTGACCGTCGTTCCTCCGAAATCGATGCCGATGGCTTTTTGCGTTGTTTTCATGAGCCGAAACGGAGCGCACAGTGCTGGAACGATGGGCGCAAGGTCAATCCCGCGGCCAATACAGGCAGGAATTCGCAATCATCGAAAATGTCTGGAATTAAATAATTGATAACACTATTGCTGGTGGAGACATGAACATCCGCCCCGCACTTACGCCACCGCTCGACCCTGGATTCGTTCCGGCCGAATTGTGGAATCGTGCTTATCGAAAACGCTGTGAAAGCGAAGCTGATGCTCGCCCGCTGGCGATTGCTCTCGAGCGGACCGATGGCACGATCTCGCGTTTCGACACGCGCGTGTTGCCGCACCTTGGTGCAAACGTGGCGCTCAATCGCAAATATGTGGAGCGGCTTGTGAAGTTTCTGCTCTGGGCGCGCGGCGGCTATCGCGTGATCATTGGTGGCGATGCGGCGATTGCGGAAATGGTGCGCGGTATCTACTCGGCGACTGGCGAGCGCAAATTCGATTGCGAATTTTTGGGGCCAAAACTTTACGGGCGCGAGATGGTCTTGGAGTCGCACGAACTCGCCGACATGCCCGCCGCTCGCGAAATCTCGATGCCGCTGGGACGGCATCTCGAAGGCTGCCGCATCGGTTTCGATCTCGGCGGCTCGGATCGCAAATGCGCGGCGGTGATGGACGGCGAGGTCGTCTTTTCCGAGGAGGTGACGTGGGATCCGTATTTTAAAAGCGATCCGCAATATCACTTCGATGGCATTCACGACACGCTCCAGCGTGCCGCCGCTCACCTTCCTCGCGTGGACGCTATCGGCGGCAGTTCCGCCGGCGTCTATGTCAGTAACGAAGTCCGCGCGGCGTCGCTTTTTCGCGGCGTGGCGCCGCAAGACTTCGAGCAGCGCATCCGCCGCATCTTTTTTGATTTGCAGGAAAAATGGGGAGGCGTGCCGTTTGAGGTGGTGAACGACGGCGAAGTGACCGCCCTCGCCGGCTCGATGAGCATGGGCGAAAACAGCGTGCTTGGAATCTCCATGGGAACGAGCGTCGCGGGTGGCTACGTCACCGCCGATGGATCGATCACGCCGTGGTTGAACGAGCTCGCCTTTGTCCCCGTGGACTATCGGGACGACGCGCCCGCCGATGAATGGAGCGGCGATCGCGGCTGCGCGGTGCAGTACTTCTGCCAGCAGGGCGTCGCGCGTCTGGCGCCGCTCGCGGGGCTGCACTTCCCAGTGGGGATGAAGTTTGCGGAGCAACTCGTGGAAGTGCAAACGCTGATGGCCGCGGGCGATGAACGCGCGCGGAAAATCTACGAAACGATCGGCGTCTGCTTTGGCTATACGATCGCGCACTTCGCGAATTTTTACGAAATTCTCAATCTCCTCATCCTCGGCCGCGTGACCAGTGGCGAAGGCGGCGAGATCATCATCGGGAAAGCCCGTGAAGTGCTGCGCGCGGAATTCTCGACGCTGGCGGAGACGATTCAAATTCGGACGCCGGACGAAAAGGACAAACGCCATGGCCAGGCGGTTGCCGCCGCGAGCTTGCCGGCGCTGCGTCAGTGAGCGCACGCTGTCGTTCCGATGAAGCTTAACTCCCCCACCGCCGACGTTTTCATTCCCGACGACCAACCGCCGGAAGCCGCGCTCGCCCGCATCACGCACCTCGGCATCGGTGCGCATCAGGACGATCTCGAATTCATGGCCTTTCACGGCATCGACTCGTGCTACCACAGCGGCACGGATTGGTTTGGCGGCGTGACCTGCACGAATGGCTCCGGCAGTTCGCGCATGGGCGAGTATGAACGATACAGCGACGAGGAGATGATGGCGGTGCGGCGCGATGAGCAGCGTCAGGCAGCGATCGTCGGGCGTTACGCCGCGATGATCCAACTCGACTACTCGAGCAACATCGCGCGCGACGCGAGTGACCCGCGGCTCAAGGATGATCTCAAGACGATTCTCGCCGCCGCGCAGCCGCGCGTCATTTACACGCATAATCCTGCGGACAAACACGACTCGCACATCGCCGTCGTCGTGCCGGTGATTCAGGCGATTCGCGAACTGCCGCGCACCCAACGACCGCAGGCGGTGCATGGCTGCGAAGTCTGGCGGAATCTTGATTGGATGCTCGACGCCGAAAAAATCGTCCACGATGTCAGCGGTCACGACAACCACGCTGCCGCGCTCAACGGCGTCTTCGATTCGCAAATCGCCGGCGGCAAGCGCTACGACCTAGCCGTGATGGGTCGCCGCCGCGCGAACGCCACCTTTTTTGAAAGCCACGGAGTGGATGGCAGCGACGCCCTCGCTTTCGCCATGGACCTCACCCCGCTGGTGCATGACGACACGCTCGACATCCTCGAATACGTCACCGGCTTCATCGACCGCTTCCGAGCCGATGTCGTCGCCAAACTCGGCAAACGCCTCGGAAAATAACGCATGGAAATCATCATCCAACCAACGGCCGAATCCGCCGCCGTCATCGCCGCGCGCCACGTCGCCAGGATCGTTCGCGAAAAGCCCGACGCCGTCCTCGGACTTGCCACCGGCAGCACCCCGCTGCCGATGTATCGGGAACTGATCCGCATGCATCGCGAGCAGGGCCTCGATTTCAGCGACATCACCACTTTCAATCTCGACGAATACGTCGGGCTGCAGCCGGAGCACCCGGCGAGCTATCACGCCTTCATGTGGGAGAATTTTTTCTCGCACGTAAACGTGGCGCGCGAGCGGATCCACATCCCCGATGGCATGTCGCGGCATGTGCCCGCCTTTTGCCGGAAATACGAATACGAAATCCAAGCCGTCGGCGGCATCGACTTGCAGGTACTGGGCATTGGCAGCGACGGCCACATCGGCTTTAACGAGCCCTCGTCCTCCCTCGCCTCGCGCACTCGGATCAAAACGCTGACTGCGGAGACACGCCGGGACAATGCCCACTTCTTCGCAAAACCGGAAGAGGTGCCTGTGCATGTCATCACCATGGGAGTCGGCACAATCATGGACGCACGGCAGGTGCTTCTCCTGGCCTTTGGTGAGAAGAAAGCGAAAGCCATCGCCGAAGCGGTGGAAGGACCAATCACCGCGATGAGTCCCGCATCGATTCTCCAAATGCACCCGATCGCGAAATGCATCATCGATGAACCCGCGGCGGCCCGACTCAGGCGGCTCGACTACTACCGCTGGGTTTACGACCACAAGCCCGACTGGCAGAAACTGTAAGTCGTTTCCGCGAAACGGAATCCTGTCTCGCGGCTCAGACGTTTAGATTGCCGATGATCCGCAACCCATCGAGTGTGAGGTTCTCCCGCACTGTTTTGATCTCCGGCAGACCCGCCGCGATGAGCGTGGCGTAGCCGCCCGTAGCAACTACGGGCAGATTTTTTGAGATGCTGAGTTCCGTGCCGATCTCTTTCAAAATCTGCCGCACCAGTCCGCGATAGCCATAAACCGCACCAGCGAGCATGGCATGTTTCGTCGATTTGCCGATGGCGCCAGGCGGCTCGATCAGTGCGATCCGCGGCAATAGCGCCGTCCGTTGGTGGAGATAATCGGTCATCGCCTCCAAGCCCGGTGCGATCACGCCCCCAACGTAGTTTCCCTCCGCCGACACAATGTCGAAACTCACCGCCGTGCCGAAATCCACGACCACGACCGGCGCGCCAAACACGGCAAACGCGGCCACGGCGTTCGCCAGACGATCGGCGCCAATGGTCTTGGGCTTAGGATAATCCACACCCACTCCGAGACGCACTTTGGCGCTAACGCGAATCACCTGCGCCGGCGCAAGAAACTGCGCGAGGATGTCACCCTTCAACGGCACCACGCTGGACAGAACGGCGGCTTTCCAGCGCCAGCCGCGGAGCGTCTTCTTGAGAGAATCGGCGTTGAGATCAGCCGTGGCCAGCTTTCGAGCCGGTCCGATCTTCGTCCGCGTCGCGAGGGCGAACTTGGTGAACGAGTTGCTGTTGTCGATGAGCAGGAAATCAGAAATAGAGTCGCTCATGCGCCGCGGCATCTCAAACCGGCGCGCGGCGCCAGTCAAGGAGCGGCGGCTGAAGATACGCGTCAGTAGTCTCTCTCGATCTGCGGCGCGACACCCGCCGCTCCTTGGTCCTCACACCGCCCGTGCCCGCAACTCCGTCAGATCCACGGATCGCCAGCGCTCCCGGCTGATCCCCGCGAACACTTCCGCCGTCACGCGCGCGCCATCCACCGTCACCACGGCATACCCCGGCAGATCCGCGTATTCGAATGCCTTCACGAACGGCCGCTCCGCTTCATACACCGCCCGGCGTTGCTCCTCGGTGCCGGGCGAGTGCTGCGGCTCCACGCGGATTTGATCGCCGGTGTATTGCTCGATTCCGGTCAGCACATCCTTCGCCTTCACCTCCGCAGAGTTGATCACGCTGCTCACGGCGAGCTGCGCAAACCGGCCGCGGCCCGCGATGCGCGCGAGCTGATTGAATTTGTGAATGTGCCCGCCGAGCACGAACGCTTCCTGCCCACCGAGCAGTTCGAGCAGCTTCGCGCGCTTCGTCTGATCCTTCGCCCCCGAGTAAAGGTGCCACGTCGCCCGCGCGCCGTAGGGCACCACCGGCGGATGGATCACGACGAACAGATGCTCCGTCGTCCGCGACGCCGCTACGCTCTCGAACCACGCCAGACTCTCCGCATCGTAGGCATCGAAGAAAGCGAACTTCGCAGTGCCGAGCGTCACGGTGTAGTGGCCGCTCTTTACTTCCTCCACGCCGGGCGAAAGCTCACGCGCCTGCGCGCTGAGAAACGGCTGGAAGATACTGCGGAACGTTTCCTCCGAGCCCGGCCCGGTCACGTCGTGATTGCCCTTTGTGAAAAGGAACGGCACGCCGAGCCCCGCGCCGCGGACGAAGTCGAGCGCCTCTCGGTTCTGGGTCGCCGCGAGCTCCTCATTTCCGCACAGCCCTTCGACGACATCGCCGACCTGCAGCACGAAGCTCACCGGCACGCCCGAGCGGCTGCGCTCTGCGATCGTCTCGCGCACGGTGGCGAAGAGCCGCGGCATGATCTCCCGCGTGATCCGCGAGTAGTTCTCCGACTGCCGCACGCTGTCGGGACTGTGCTCCTTCACCCACTCGAAGTCGTGATGCTCCGGCTTGTCGAAATGCAGATCCCCGAGCAGCACAAACGAAAACGCTTTGCCCGCTGCCTGCGCGCGCGAAACGAGCACGGCTGCGACGGACGTCTGGAGGAAACGGCGTCGATTCATCACGCAGATGTCGATGAGCGAGGCTGGCTTGGCAAGTGACCTGAAAACCGAGTGCTGCGGATTCGTGCATCGCCAAACCGAAGTTTGGCAATGCGAGGCGAAATCGTTTTGAATGTGTGAGCAATGCCCCCCTCCCTCCGTGTTCTCGGCTTCTTCATCGTGTGCGTCGCGTGCTGCGCGCGCGCGGACTTCGTCCTGCGGGATGGCGACACCGTGGTCTTCCTCGGCGACAGCATCACCGCGGCGCGCGGCTACACGAAGATCGTCGAGCACTACACGCTCATGCGGTTCCCGGGACGGCATATTCACTTTTGGAATGCCGGCTGGGGCGGCGACACGACTGAAGGTGCGCGGAAACGGCTCGAGCGCGATGTCTTCAGTCACGGCGCAACCGTCGTCACCGTGGCTCTCGGCGTGAACGACATCGGCTGGGGCATGAAGGCCGACGAGGAGCACAAGCAGCGCTACCTCACGGGCCTGCGCGAAATTATCGAAGATTGTCAGCGCCGAAACATTCGCGTCTTTGTGTGCTCGCCCGCGATCACCGCCGAGGCACCGGACAAAGCCGAGACCGGCTTCCTCCAGCAAATGGCCGACGAAGGACTCACGCTCGCGAAATCGCTCGGCGCAGGCGCGATCGATCTTCAGCGCGGAATGCGCGAAATCCAGCGGCGCGTTGTCGCGGCCAACGAGAATGTGAAGGATCCCAAACAGACCACCACGCTGCACGTCGCCGACGGCGTTCATTTGAACGATCTCGGCCACCTCGCCATGGCCTTCGCGCTGCTCCAGGGCCTCGGCGCGCCTGCGGATGTGTCCTTCGTGGAGATCGATGCTGCGACGAAGACCCTGCTCGGCGCGGAAGGCTGCGAAGTCACCGGCATCGAGTCGTTCGAAAATGGCCTCGCCTTCACACGCCACGATCGCGGCCTACCACTCAATCTCGGCACTTTCAGTGCCTTCAACTTTCGCTTCGTCCCGCTGCCGGACGGACTCAACCGATACCGTCTCATCGTGAAAAATCTGCCGCCGGGGACCTACGAAATCCGTGCCGAAGACCGCTCGCTCGGCAAGGTGGACGCGCGTGCCCTCGCCCGCGGCTTGAACATCTCCTCCATGACTGCAAACGGCTGGGAACCCGGCGGCCCGTGGGACGCGCAGTCCGTCGCCGTCAAGGAGTTGGTCGAAGCGCGCGACCGTCTATGGCTGAGCGGCACGCTGCGCACGCGTTACGCGGGCAGGCATCCGCAAACGAACGCGCTGGAGAAAGACGCGCGCGAGCTCGATGCCAGCCTCTTTGCGCTCCAGCACGCGGTGGCCCGGCCGTACCCTTACCGCTTCGAAATACGGCGGGTGGACAAGTAGCGCGGATATTTACTGGCCGCTTGGCAAGCGCCGGGCCGGGCGCGTAGTCTCGCCGACCCATGTCTCAGGAATACAAAGTCAAACTCGAGGTCTTCGAAGGACCGCTCGATCTGCTGCTTTACCTCATCAAGAAGGACGAGGTGGACATCTACGACATCTCCATCGAGCGCATCACACAGCAGTATCTTGAGTTCATGGAGGCGTTCAAAGTCCTCGACCTCGACGTAGCGGGCGAATTCGTCGTCATGGCCGCAAATCTGATTTACCTCAAGAGCCGTGCGTTGCTCCCGGCGAATGTCCAACCGCCCGAGGAGGAAGCCGACGAAGAGGATCCGCGCTGGGACCTGATCCGGCAGCTCGTCGAATACAAGAAGTTCAAGGATGCCGCCGCGAAGCTTTCGCAGCGGGAAGTGGAGCAGAGCAATCTCTTTGGCCGCCTTCCCGAGCAGACCGATGCAGCGCCGGAGCGCCCGCTTGGCGATGTCAGCGTCTTCGACCTGATCAATGCCTTCAATACCGTGCTCAAGCGGATCGCCGCGAAGGGCGAGGACTTGCGGGAGATTTTCGAGGAAAACCACACCGTTTCGGACAAGATCGACTTCATCATGAAGATGACGTCGAGCGGCGTGCCGCTAAAGTTCACCGAACTCTTTGCCAATGCGGCTTCGCGGACGGAAATCGTCGTCACATTCCTCGCGCTCCTCGAGCTCATCCGGCTGAAACAAGTGCGCTGCGTGCAGGAGGAGGCGTTTTCGGAAATCGAATTGCGGCGGGTGTAATTGCGGGAAGAATCCAGGACCATCATGACTTTGAAGCAAGTGATCGAGGCGCTCGTATTCGCCTCGCCGAAACCGCTCCTGACCAAGGAAATCGTGGCCGCGTTGCGCGCGGCCGGCGAGGGGACCGAGGATCAGGAAGCGCAGGATTTTGCCAAGGCGAAGGAAGACGATGTGCTCGCAGCACTGGCAGAGATTCAGGCGGATTTTGTGGCGACGGGCCGCTCCTTCCAACTCGTGGATCGCGTCAATGGCTGGACGCTCGTCAGTGATCCGGCGTGTGCCGCGTGGGTGCGCCAACTTTATCCGGAGGCCAAGCCGACGCGCCTGACCGGGCCGCAGTTGGAAACACTCGCGATCACCGCTTACCGCCAACCGGTCACGCGCGCCGACATCGAGGCGGTACGCGGTGTGGCGGTCGATGGCGTGATGCAAATCCTGCTCGACCGCGGGTTGGTGAAGATCGCCGGTCGCGCTGAAGTGCCGGGCCGTCCGCTGCTCTATGCGACGACCGAATATTTTCTCCAGCACTTCGGCTTGAAGACGACGGACGAACTGCCGAATGCGAGTGAGCTAAAGCGTGTCGTTCTGCCGACGGCCCCGCCACCGGTGGAAAAAAACGATGAGTCGCAGCCTGTCGAAGCGCCCGCCGCGGAAACGCCGACGGTCATCGCGCCACCGGCTGTCGATCAAACTCCCGCGCCCAAAGAGGCTCCGCCGGAGCCTGGCAACGAGCCGGCTGCCGAGGAACCAGCCGTCTGACTTTCGATGACGCTTCCTGACATCCGCAAGAAGATCGACGCCCTCGACGATCAGCTGATCAAGCTGTTTAACGAACGCGCCGACCTGGTGCATGAAGTCGGGCTCGTGAAGCGCGCCGAGGGCACAGAAATCTATGCGCCGGAACGCGAGGAACTCGTTCTGCGCACGCTGGCCGAAAAGAATGCGGCGCTCAAAGGACGGCTGCCGGAAAAGTCGATCCGCGCGATTTACCGCGAGATCATGTCCGCCTCGCTCGCGCTCGAAAAAGACCTGACCATCGCCTACTTTGGACCCGAAGCGACGAATACGCATCAGGCGGCGCGGAGCAAATTCGGCGCGAGCGTGCAATACACCCCGCGGGTCAGTATTGGCGATGTGTTCGACGTGGTCGCGCGCGGCAACGCCGACTACGGCGTGGTGCCGATCGAGAACTCGACCGAGGGCGCGGTGAACCACACGCTCGATGTCTTCATGGACAGTGAGCTGCGCATCTGCGCGCAGATCATGATGAAGATCGAAAACCATCTCGTGGCGAAAATTCCGCGCGAAAAAATCCGCCGCATCTACTCGCATCCGCAGGTCTTCGGACAATGCCGCAACTGGCTCCGGCACAACCTGCCGAACGTGGATTTGATCGAGGTTTCGAGCACCCCACGCGCGGCTGAACTGGCGGCGACGGAGGAAGGCGCGGCCGCGATCACCGGCGCGATGGCTGCCGAAGTGCATGGCTTGCAGATGCTCGCGCCGTCGATTCAGGACATCGCCACCAACACCACACGTTTCCTCGTGATCGGGCGCACCGCCTCGCCACCGACGGGCGACGACCGCACGGCGATCATGTTTTGCGTTCAGGACAAGCCGGGCGCGCTTTTCCACGCGCTGGAGCCTTTCGACCGGCTGAAAATCAGCATGAGCAAAATCGAAAGCCGCCCGTCGAAGCGCAAAGCGTGGGAGTATTTTTTCTTCGTCGATATCGACGGCCACTCCTCGGAAGAAAAGGTGAAGCAGGCGATCGAGGAACTCGAGAAGCACTGCACTTTCGTGAAAATCCTCGGGACTTATCCAAAAACATCCGCCGGCTAAACCCTCACCATGCGGTTGGGTTTTGGTTTTTTAAACGCAGAAACGCAGAGGACGCGGAGATCGATCGTTGAAATAAATTTTCCCTGATCCTGCTGCAATTTCTCATCGAGGCCGTCACGCTTAGTTCGTTGGGCGGGGCGCTCGGCTTCGGCACGGCGGAAACCATCTCCCACGTCGTCGGCTGGCCCATCATGGTGCCGACCGTCTATGTCGTCGGATCGTTCTTTTTCAGCGCTGCGGTCGGTGTTTTCTTCGGCCTGTATCCGGCGAAGAAAGCCGCGGCCCTCGATCCCATCGACGCCTTGCGCTACGAGTAAAATTACCGCCCTGAAAACTCGGCGACCCGCGAGTCGATGATCTTGCTCACGAAGCCGGTGTTGTATTTCCCGCGCAGGAAGTCGGGGTCACGCATGATCGCTTCCTGGAAGGGGATCGTCGTCTTGATGCCGGTGATCATGTATTCGCCGAGGGCGCGGCTCATGCGGGCGATGGCGTGTTCGCGGGTCGTGCCCATGGCGATGACTTTCGCGATCATCGAATCGTAATGCGGCGGCACGGTGTAGCCGGCATAAGCATGTGAATCGATGCGGATGCCGCGTCCGCCGGGAGCGTAATAGAGTTCGATCTTGCCGGGGCACGGCTGGAAGCCGTTGAAGGGATCCTCCGCATTGATGCGGCATTCGATGGCGTGATATTTCCGCTTCGCATCGTGCATCCAGTGGGAGAGAGGTTCGCCGGCAGCGATCTTGATCTGCTCCTTCACGAGATCGATGCCATACGCTTCCTCAGTGATGCAGTGCTCCACCTGGATGCGGGTGTTCATTTCCATGAAATAATAGCGCCCGTGATCGTCCATCAGGCATTCGATGGTGCCGGCGCCCACGTAACCGACTTCCTTCGCCAGGCCGACGCAATCTGCGCCCATCCGATCGCGGATTTCATCGGTCATGATCGGCGAAGGTGTTTCCTCGATAATCTTCTGGTTGCGCCGCTGCATCGAGCAGTCGCGCTCACCGAGATGAACGACGTCGCCATGCGAATCGGCCATGATCTGAAACTCGATGTGGTGCGGGTTCTCGATGAGCTTTTCGATATAGACGCCGGAATTTCCAAACGCCTTCTCCGCTTCGTTGCGCGCCGCGTGGTAGCCCTGGACGAGCGCGCCGTCATTGTGCGCCGCACGCATTCCTTTTCCCCCACCGCCCGCCGTCGCCTTGATCATCACCGGGTATCCGATCTGGCGGGCGATCTTGAGCGCTTCCTTCTCCGTCTCGACGATGCCATCCGAGCCGGGAGTGATCGGCATGCCGGCACGTTTCGCCGTTTCGCGCGCGGTATTTTTGTCACCCATCGAGCGAATCGCCGCGGCCGGTGGCCCAATGAACTTGATATTGCAGCTCGCGCAGACATCGGCGAAGTGCGCGTTTTCGCTAAGAAAACCGTAGCCGGGATGAATGGCATCGACGTCGCCGATCTCCGCGGCGCTGATGATGCGGTCGATTTTCAAATAAGACTGCGAGCTGGCTGGTGGCCCGATGCAGATCGCTTCGTCGGCGAGCTGCACATGGAGCGAATCGACATCCGCCTCCGAATATACAGCGAGCGTCTTGACGCCGAGTTCCTTGCAGGCGCGGATGACGCGCAGGGCGATTTCGCCGCGATTGGCGATGAGGACTTTGTTGAACATGGGCGCTTAGCGCACCTTGAAGAGAACCTGTCCGAACTGGACCGGCTTGCCATTTTCCGCCACGACCTCCGCGATGACGCCCCGGAGTTCGGCCTTGATTTCGTTCATCACTTTCATGGCCTCGATGATGCAGACGACCGTGTCTTCCGTGACCTCCTGGCCGACGGAAACGTAGGGCGGAGCATCGGGCGAAGCGGAAGAGTAAAGGCTGCCGACCATGGGCGACGTGATCTCGCGGAGATTTGAGTTTTCCTTCGGCGCGGCGGTGGCATCGCCAGTCGAAACGGCAGTCGCTGCGGAAGCTGGCGCCGCATAGGCGGCAGTGGTGATCACAGGCTGGAAGTCGGTTCCCTTTTTTAGGGTGAGTTTGAAGCCTTCCTTCTCCATTTTGAATACGGAGAGGTCATTTTTCCTCATCAGGGCGATGAGTTCTTTGATTTCTTTTAAGTCCAAGGTGTTGATGTGGCTCCGGTTAAGAGGGTCGAATGCTACGCGCCGCTTCCAAATGAGGTCAAGCCCCGCGGGCCGGGCAAAAAGACTCTGTGCGGGGCAGCTTGGACTCCGGAATTTATACGGATGCAAAGATTTCGCTTGCCGATATGGCATACATGCCATACCATCGACGATATGAAGATGACCATGCACATAGATGAGGATGTCCTCGCCGAAGTGGTGAAGCTCACTGGCGTCGAGAGCAAGACAAAGGCGGTTGAGACAGCACTCACCGAAATGGTGAGGAGACACAGGCTCAAGGAACTTGGCAGGAAAGGTCTCGGCCTCAGCTCCGCAGAACTCAAGAGGGTTTGGGAGGAACCCTTCCCCGACGAAGTTTTAAGGGCGGCGGAGGCGTCTGCTGTTTATGGCCGGAAGAGCGCTCGTCGATAGCAGCTTCTTCATCGACCGGTTGCGGGCCGGGAGCGATCCGCTGGAAGAACTGGCGGATCGCTCCGATGATTGGGAACTGCTGACCTGCGGTGTTGTTCAGATCGAAGTCCTGCGCGGCATGAAGATAAAGAGCGCCCATAAACGCATGGCGGATTTCATGGGCTGCATGCTGTATGTGCCGGCGATGAATTCGCTATGGGAGCGTGCGGCAGAACTCGCCTGGAACCTGGATCGTCGCGGACGGGTGATGCAGGTCACCGATTTGATCATCGCCGTCTGCGCACTCGAATCGGGTGCTGCGGTACTGACTCTTGATTCCGATTTCGCCAATGTCCCGGGACTCCGCACCTTGCAAATCCTCGACTGAAGCGCGGCTCAGAGCGCCTGCCGAAGTGCGGCGACCGCGGTGGCGATTTCGGCTTCTGTATTGTAGTAGTGCGGACTGAATCGCAGGTAGTCGCGCCCTTCGCGGTCGTGACGGAGCGAGGCCACGACACCCGCCTTTTCGAGCGCCGCGAAGAGTGCGGCACTGCTCGCGCTGGCGTGGCAAAAGGTCGTGATACTGCTGGCGCTCGCACCTTCCCGAACCCCGAGGATTTGGAAGCCGAGTGGCTCGATCTGGCGAACGAGGTCGGCTTTCAACTCCAGTAACCGCGCAGCGATTCGCTCGTGACCGAGTTCGAGGAAAAACTCCAGCGCGGCTTTCATGCCGAGCGCACCGGCGATATTCAGGACGCCTGGTTCGTAGCGCTGCGCCGTCGGGACAAAGTTGATTTCATCGAGGGCGTTAAAATTCGGTGAGACGACATTCCATGCGCCGAGCAGCGTCGGACGCAGCCGCTCAAAGTGTGCGCGCTTCACATAGACGATGCCGATGGCGAGTGGGCCGAGCATCCATTTATGTGCGTCAGCGCTGAGGAAATCGACGTGGGCGCGACCGACATCGAGCGGGAAAGCGCCCAGCGTCTGAATGGCGTCGAGCGAGAAAAGAATGCCGCGTTCGTGGAGCAGCGTGCCGATGGCATCGACATCGATCCGGTAGCCGGTAAAAAAGTGGCAGCTCGCGAGTGCGACGAGCCGTGTCCGCGGCGTGAGCGCGGCAGCAACCAGCTCGGGGGTGATTTCGCCGGGCGCGGCGGGTTCGAGGTAGCGCACGGTGACGCCGCGGCGGCGGAGTTCGAGCCACGGATAGACATTCGCCGGATAGTCGCCGTGGTAGCACAGCACTTCATCGCCCTCGCGCCACGGCAGGCCATTGGCGAAGAGCGAAAGACCCAGCGAGGTCGGCCCGAGCAGCGCGATTTCGTCGGGTTGCGCACCGATGAAATCGGCGCACGTCTTCCGTGTCTGCTTCACATCGCGAAGCACGTCGCCGAATTCCTGATGATTTTCCGAAGATTGACGCGTGTATGCGCAGACTGCGTCGGCGACAAATTTCGGGAGCGCCGTGACTCCGGCGTGGCCGAAAAAAATCTTCTCGCGGCAGACCGGGAAGAGTTCGCGCCGCTGTGCTTCGTCCGGGAAAAGATTCATTCCGCGTCTGCGGCGAACTCAGTCGCTTTCACGATCGGCGTCGGCGGTAGCGTGTTCGCATCCGCCGCAAATTTTGTGCTGACGGTGATCTCCCGGTAAATCGATTTCTCCCCGGTTTCCGCATTTACGACGACCGTCGCTTTCGCTGAAAAATTCGGTTTTGGCGGCGGCGTGAGTTTCGGTTTTGGGCGGAGCTGCGCCCAGAACATGAAGACGCCAAGATGGGCGACAAACACACCCATGGCGATGCATAGGATCAGCCGGAAGTTCACCGTTTGCGGGTTTGTTCCGCTTCCTCGATCAGCTTCCAAAAGCCCTCGCGCTGGCCGAGTTGGTCGTCCTCGGTCATCGGTAGTTTGGTGCGGAAGAGAAAGTCGCGGATGGTGTTTTTGTGGAGGACGCGATGCACGGTGATTCCTTCGGTGCGCCGGTCGAAATAGATGCGGTAGTCCTTCGCACGGTAGCGGAAAAGCCGCTTTCCATCCCGCTCGACCGTTCCGAATTTGTCAGCGTCGAGCTTGTCCAGATCCTCCGGCAGAAACTGAAACTCGGCGAGCAGTTCGAGCTGCATTTCCTTGGGAAGCGCGGCCATCTCGGAGGCGCTGATTTCATTAAAGACGATCTGGAGCACGGTGGGGATTTTGGGATTTGAAATCCGGGGTTGGAAAGCGGAGCAGCGCTTCCGTTATTTCGGAATTCTTACTTCTTACTTTCTAAATAGATTCTGTCCACCCGCCGCCCGACGCCGGTGAAAATCTCCCACGGGATCGTACCGGATTTTTGCGCAAGCTCGGCGGCGAGAATTTCTTCGTCTCCCTGTCTGCCCATCAGGACCACTTCCTCGCCGGCTTCGACGCCGGGCAGCGCGGTCACATCGACCATGATTTGATCCATCGTGACGCGACCAAGAACCGGACAGCGCCGACCGCGAACGAGCACTTCGGCGCCGCGATTGGAAAGATGGCGCTGGTAGCCGTCGGCGTAGCCCACGCCGAGCGTCGCGACGCGCATGGGCCGCGGCGCGATGAAGGTGCGTCCGTAGCTGACCCCGTGGCCCGCGGGCACAGTCCGGACGAGAGTGGCGCGGACTTTCCACGTCATCGCGGCGCGGAGCTTGGGCTGAAATTCATCCATCGGCGCGCTGCCGTAAAGCATCAGCCCGGCGCGCACCATATCACCCGCCTGCGCAGGATAGCCGATGATGCCGGCGCTGTTTTCGATATGCACGATGGGCTGATCGAGCCCGACAGTCCGCAATTCGGCGACGGTGTTGTAGAAATGCGTGAGCTGGTCGCGGGTGAAGGCGTCGTCCTCATCCGCCACGGGCAGGTGCGAGGCAATGCCCGTGATCGCGAGCCCTGGCAGCGCGCGAATTTCTCGCGCGGCGGCGATTGCTTCATCCTGCCAAATCCCGGTGCGCCCCATTCCGGTGTCGATCATCAGATGCACCGGCAGTGGTTCCTTGCCGGCCAACGACGCATAGATTCGCGCTCCCTCGACGGTTGAGATCGCAGGGACGAACCTTCCGGCGACGATGCGAGCGCGCTCCTCCGGCAGCGCCGGACCGAGGATGAAAATCGGTGTGCCAGTCACATGCGTCCGCAATTCCTCCGCCTCCGTCACATTCGCGACGCCGAACATATCGGCCTGCGCAGCCAGAGCCCGCGCCACCAGCCCGACGCCATGGCCATACGCACTGGCCTTGACCACAGCCATGAGCTTGACCGCCGGACCGACCAGCGTGCGAACGGCCGCTGCATTGTGCTGCAGCGCGGAGGAATCGATCTCCGCCCAGCAGCGGCGCGCGGTGTTTGTCTCGCTCACGCCGCGATTGGTTGCGGCAACTGTGCCGATTCGGTGGCGACCTTGAGATTCTCCAGCCCTTCCGCGAAGTCGCGTCCGATCATCCAGCGCAGCAGGAGATCGAAATAGCAGCGGTAGGGATTCTCCGCACGGTCCCACGTACATTTCCAAACGACTCGCGTGCAGGCGCCGTCCGGTTGCAACTCCAGACGCCCAAAAAGGTGATCCGCTCCGCGGTCCATTTCGAGTTCGTAGTCGATGCGCGCATCGGGCTCGCTGCGGACGATTCGCATCACCCCGTCCATTTTACATCCGCTCCAGTGCTGCTCAGCGCCTTCGCCGCTGGTGATGTCGCCGTAGGTGTAGTGCATCTCTTCGCGCCGGCTCCAGACCGTCCAGAGCGGCCAGTTCCGCAAGTCATTCAGGAAGGGGAAAATGGCGCTGGGTGGCGCGAGGATGGTGATCCGCCGCTCGACGCGCGGCCGGCGCCGGAGAAAAAACGGGAAGACGAGTAGAAACGTGACCAGGGCGAAAAAGCGGAAGGGAAGTCGTTTCACGGGCGGGGGTTTCGGAATTCCGCGATTTATGAGAGAAATGGCTCCGCTGTCGAGAACGGCCTCGCCTCAGCCCGCGGGGTGTGGCACCATCCATTTTCTTCCGGGCTTGTGCTTGCGCTCGACAGATTTTTTTTGAGACGACACGCTCTTCGGTTTACATCGACCCGACCTATGCCGAAACCGTTCCTTATCCTGACTTCCGCCCTTGGCGCGTGCGCCATCCTTGCCACTGCTCAGGAAGTCCCGCCACCGGCGGCACTCGAGAAAACGCCGGACGCCTCGACGCCGGCCCGAGAGAAAATTTCAGAAGAGGTTAAAACACCAGCGCCCAAGACCGAGGAGCGGCCGGGCGCCAGGCTGGCGTCCAAACCGGGAACGACGATGCCGTTACTCGTCCCGATCGAGACGGTAGCGGCACCGACACCGGCGCCCACGCCGAAGCCAAAGCCACGCTCATTTTTCCAGCGCCTGTTTGGCATTCACCCGCGTCGCACCGCACGGCCCGCGGCGACGCCGACGCCCACACCAGCGGCGACTCCCCGTGGACATAAAGGTCCGCACAATCCAGCGACGACGCCCCCGCCGGACGCGGTCCGAACGACTCCCCGGCCTTCTCCCGAAAAGCCCGCGCAGCCAAATCCGGAACCTCCGATCAAGCTCAACAAACCCGCGCCACCATCGAAGCCCGAAAAGCCGGTCACCGAGCCGGTGGTCAAACCGGAAAAACCGGCCGCTACGCCGAAGCCGACGCCCACACCAAAGGCCAGCAAGCTGGTGGCAACGCCACCGCCGATCAAGAAAGTGGCGAAACCGATCATTGAGCCGCCCGCCGATGCCGATCCTGAGGTCAAAGAAAAGTACCGCTTTGAAAAGGCGAAGGCCAGGGCGGTGGAAGACCCGCAGGTGCAAAGCCTCAAAGCAAAGGCCGACGATGCCGTGACCGAAGCAGAATCGACCAAAGCGTTGCGCGCTTACAACAAGGCGCTCTTTGAGAAAATGCGGAAGGTCGATGGCACCCTCAGCGAACGGATCGACCGCATGGAGGCGGCGATCTTGAAGCGCCTCAACGAGTAGCCGGCGTGCGCTGACTTACGCTCCCTTTTCCTTTTCATCCTCATCCCCGGCAGCGGGAACCGAGATGAACATGAAGAGGCGAGGAAGACGCCGAAACCGATCCCCCATGAAAAGATTCCTGCGCTGGAATGGCGCGGCCTTTTTCCTCGCCGCAGCGCTCGCCTGCGAAACTGCTGAACCTGCTCCGCCCATGCCTGCGCTCACTTTTACCAATCAACTCGCGCGCGAGAAATCGCCTTACCTGCTGCAGCATCAGCACAATCCGGTCGAGTGGTATCCGTGGGGCGAGGAGGCGTTTGCCAAGGCTCGCCGCGAGAACAAACCGATCTTTCTCTCGGTTGGATATTCGACGTGCCACTGGTGCCACGTCATGGCCCACGAGAGCTTTGAGAATCCCGAGACCGCGAAGCTGATGAACGCGCTCTTCGTGAACATCAAAGTCGATCGCGAAGAGCGGCCCGACGTGGATCGCGTTTACATGACTTACGTGCAGGCGACGACCGGCGGCGGGGGCTGGCCGATGAGCGTCTTCCTCACGCCCGATCTCAAGCCATTTTACGGCGGCACCTATTTTCCGCCGGAGGATCGCTACGGTCGCGCTGGCTTTCCGGTCGTACTCCAGCGGCTCGCCGATGCGTGGAAAGACGAGCACGAGAAAGTCCTCGAAACCGCCAATGAAGCGATCAAGGCACTCGGCGAATATGCTGCTGCAGGTGCGCCGAAGAGCGCTGCGGCGGGCAAGGACGCGCTTGCCAAATGTCTGAATCAACTCACGCAGAGCTTTGACAACGAACTCGGCGGCTTCGGCGGAGCGCCAAAATTTCCGCGTCCCGTCGCGCTCAACTTCCTCTTCCGGACCGCCGCTCGCGAAGGCGCGGACTCGCGCGATGGCAAGGCCGCGCTCGGCATGGCGCTTGTCACCTTGCAGAAGATGGCCGATGGCGGGATGCACGATCATCTGGGCGGCGGCTTTCATCGCTACTCCGTGGATAAGTTCTGGCACGTGCCGCACTTCGAGAAAATGCTCTACGATCAGGCGCAACTCGTCGGGTCTTATCTCGACGCCTTCCAAGCCACCCACCGCCCCGCGTATGAAAAAGTGACGCGCGACATTCTCGATTACGTCCGCCGCGATATGACCGATTCGCACGGCGGTTTCTATTCAGCCGAGGATGCCGATTCGCTGATCGAGGCGGGAAAACCGGAACACAGCGAAGGCGCGTTTTACGTTTGGTCGAAAGACGAAATCATCCGCGTGCTCGGTGAGGAAGCCGCGACCGTTTTCAATCGCATCTACGGCGTCGAGGCAGACGGCAACAC
>JBBSDS010000030.1:0-24651 GCA_038240495.1 Chthoniobacterales bacterium
CACGAAATTGCCGGCGCTCGTTGCGTGGTGAAGCAACTCGAACAAGGCCCGGCTGTGGAAGCACCCATACAAATCCGGGTTACTGGCGACAACCTCGACGTTCTGCGAAGCAAGGCCGATGAAATCGCCCGCGCTTTGCGCGATGCCAATGGCTACAAAGTCCACGACACCTTGGGCCGCCGCACCTCCACCCTGCAAATTGACATTGACCAGGAACGCGCGAACACACTCGCGATAAATAATTCCCAGATTGGCCAGCTCGCGCAGGCTACGTTCTCCGGCTTGAAAGTCACAGAAATGCGTGAGGGCGACCATTTGATTCCGGTGATGGTTCGGTTGCGAATTGAGGAACGCAATGAAGCCGAGAAGGTTCGCACGCTTTACGTCCGCTCAATGAGTGGCAGCCTCGTGCCTCTGGACAGCTTCGCCACGGTCACCCTGAAGCCCGAATACGCCACCATCGCCCATTTCAACAAGCTCCGCGCTGTAACGGTGAAGGCTTACTCGCTGTTTGGCGAACTGCCATCAAAAGTGCTGCAGCGCGCCCGCCCGGCGATAAACCAAATTGGCCTGCCGCCCGGCTGCAAACTCGAATACGCGGGTGAAGCCAAGGAACTAAAGCAAAGCCAGAGTGAGATGGGTCATGTGATGCAGATTTCACTGGCACTCATCGCACTGGCGGTGGTCATCCAGTTCAATTCCGTCACCAAGTCGCTCGTCGTCATGCTCACCGTGCCCCTCGGCCTCATCGGTGCGTTTTTCGGACTCGCGGCGACGGGCGCATCGCTGGGCTTCATGGCTCTCCTCGGTATCGTCAGCCTGGCCGGAGTGATCGTAAGCCACATCATTGTCCTTTCCGACTTCATCGAAGAAGCCCGCGCGGAAGGCATGGAACTCAAAGAGGCACTCGTGCAAGCCGGCCTCGTGCGCCTTCGCGCCGTGCTTGTCACCGTGCTCGCGACCGTAGGCGGATTGATTCCTTTGGCGCTGACCGGGGGTGAGCTTTGGCGTCCGCTTACTGCCGTTCACATTTTCGGGCTGCTCTTTGCAACTCTGCTCACGCTGGTGTTGCTACCAGTGCTTTACTTCATTTTCAGCGCGAAGTTGAGGTTGATTAAATGAGAGCGGCTTTGCCTAGAACTTCGCGCATGACAGGCATCGGTGCGCGTTAGCTGTCGTCAGCGTTCCGACGCGAGCTTGATTCCGAACGATTCGGAATCTCCGTTTCCGCAACCGACGCAGTGCCTTCTGCTGGCTGCTTCGCCCGCTCCTCCTCGATGGCCCGTGTCACGCTCTGCTGAGTGATGTAGTAGCGCCCCTCGGTTTTGTCGAGCGTGTGCGAGTCCGATGCAAGCGATTGCAAAGCAATCTTTTATGCCGATGCGACCGGCACTTGGGTGGGGCGACCCTCATTCAAATCCTATGAGGAACCGTTTTTTGCGCTTTCCACTTTTTTCACGGCCATCTTCACCCTCCGTGAAGCCAGGCGTGGGCTCCAAAGCCTGATAAATGCAGGCTTCAAGGGCGATACGGGATTTCAAAACGTCCAAAAACGAGCTTGCCGAAATCCGCGGATTTGCGAGCTACCTGTAAAATGCGTTTTTGCAACGTGTCGAAAGCAAGCGTGTTGTGAACTCAGACATCTCCACAGCCGGAAGGCGTTTCGCAAACCTATGAACGGAAGCGAGTTCCGTTGAGCGAAGAGCGTAAAGCGGTTTCCACGCGTGCGAGAAGCTGCCGGAGTCGCTGTCGGCTCATCTGCGGCGGCAGTTTGCTCACGTTGAGCTGGCAAACCTCGGCAGTGATCGCGATTCGCCCCACGCTTTGCGTGTCCGCGAGCTGGTGCTTCTTCATGTAGTCCTGCCATTCCCCAATGCTCCAGAAGCCGCCGGTACGCTTCGGCGCATCCGCCCGGCGTCGCCAGGCATGCACAGACTGTCGGGTCACGCCGAGCGCATCGGCCAGGGCGGTGGTGTGCTTTACGAGATCGGGTGGCTCCGTGCTCGACTGTGCTTTCATGGCCGTCGCAAGAAGTGCGGATGGATCGTCCGGGCTCATGGTACGCTGTGAATTCTGCGGATGATGCGGTCGATGTTTTCCGCCGTGATTTGCGGAGCGGTGAGCCGCACCACTGCCCAGCCGCACAGCCAGGCAGAAAAGTATTTCTCGCAATCGGCGATGAATCCGGCGGCGCGAGTGTGGCGCCCCTGAACGAAGACGCCGCCTTCGACTTCGATGAGGGTCCGGCTCTCGATGTGCGCGAAATCCGCGCGCCACTTCCGCACCGGGTGAAACCGAAACTCGCGTTCCAACGCCGGACCTCCGAGCGATTGCCAGAGCAGCATGAATTTGCGCTCAAGATTGGAGGCGCGGGTTTTGTCGCGAAGGCGGGCACGGAGGATCGGCACTCACGCCGCGCGGTGTCAAAGCGCGAGCTTCGCCTGCTGCGGATCTTCGATCTGGCTTTCGATCTCGTCGCTGATTGTTTTCGCGATGCGGCACGTCACCTTCAGTTTCGTGGGCGATGCACCGCGGTCAAAGGTGACTTTGAAGCCGACGGCAAATTTGCCGTCTTCGTCCTGCGCGTCCTCCGCTTCGCGGTAGTGCGCGGAGAGGAGTTCGCGGATGTGGTCGAGTGCCTTGGATTGTTCGAGCTTGGTGATGTCGGTGGTCATAGCTGGTTGTGGATGTCGATGATGGGTTGAAGGTCGCGCTTGAGTGCCTCCCGCTTCTCCGCGCTCGCGCTGTTGAGCCATCCGGCCTTCGTCATTCGCGACCACCAGCCGACCATCCCGTTGACGAACGGGATGTGGTTGCTGAGGCCCGCGTCGATGGCGTCCGGGTAGAGTTCCTCGATGTCGAGGACACGGCCTGCCTCGATGGATCGCCGCAAACGGCGCACGCTCATTTGCCGCCCGGCATCGATCTCGGTTCGTGCAATGGCGACCCAGTGCTGCTGGTCGATTTCATCGAGCGTGGCGAACGCACGGTGGTGCTCGAAGGAGAGAAAATCGTGTCGACACGATTTTCCCACGTTTCGGCAGACGTAGGAAAAGTTGCGCAGCGTGAGCCGGTCGAGCTTGGTTTCGTTCAGGGCCATTTCGTACCGCTTGGATTCCGCCCGGCGCTGCTTGATCTTGAAGCCCGGAAGCGGGAGCTGGATGGCGAAACGGTCACCATAGACGAGCCAGTCGCCGATGACGAATTCGATGGAACGCACGGCGTTGCCGAGGTGGGAAGCCAGCGACGCCCATTCCTCGAACGTGAGGTCCTCAAGAATGTCGAGGCCCAGCGGTGTGAATCGGACTTTAGGACTGATGGTGGCCAAATCGTTCATAGTGCATGCGGGTGGAGATCTGCGCCGCGCGATAGGCGCTGCGTGCTGTCAAAGTGCGCATGGCGCGCGAGGGCAGCAGATTGAGGCGCTCGGTGAGTTCAACGCAGCGTTTGCTCACGGCCGCGCGGGTGACACGGTGGCGCCTGGCAATGGCGGTCATCGAGTCGCCGAGGAAGGACAGGCCGCTGACCAGGGCGAGGCATTCGAGGCTGAGGCGCGCGTTGCGTTCGGCCATCAACTGCCCGACCAGCCGGCGGATGATGTCCCAGATTTCCTCGATGGGCAGTGCCGAGCGGTGCTCCTTCACGGTGGCGAGAGCGGGCTCGGGAGGCTCCACGATTTCGGCTGCCGGCACCGAGGCCAGCGGCGAATCCGCGGCATCCTCGTCGAGGCACCCGTGGCCGTCCGTCGGCAGCAGCGGCGCGTCGACGCCGAGTTGCCGCATTTGGTAGCGCTCCTCGGGCGTGGCGGACTTCATCCAAGCCCGGTATTCGCGAGCGTAGCTGGCATCGCGGATCGCCTGTTTTTTGGAGTAGTCGTCGGCTTGGTAGCTCATGGGTTGACGACTCCGGTTGGCGATGTGGCGGACACCACTTGCGCTCGCGCGAACTTCAAGTGAGCGCGACAGCGCGCGCGAAGACCTTGGAAGAGGTTTCGCGCTTTATTCTCGTAAGAGAATAAATAGGGAATTCCCCAAGGGAAACTCAGGGAAAGTTTCCCCTGGGGAGTGTCAGGGAAAAGCTCCCTGGAACGACTTACGACGGAAGACGCGATCATTGTGCGCCTCCTTCCGAGCGGTGTTTGCGCCCGCGCCAGCATGGCATTTCAAACACCATGATGCCGCAGCTTTTGTGGCGCAGGCTGTCAAAGACGTTCTTGGCTTTGACGAGAGTGCAACTTTCGCCGGACGCCTCGATGGTGCGCTGGATGTGGTGGAGGACTTCGCTGTGCTCCATCTCCGCGTGATTGGGCAGCGGCGGCATCTGCTCGAACATGACGCCGTAGCGGTCGGCATGACTGCCGCGCCGGTAGTGGGCCTGCGGCTCGGGCTTCTTTTTGCTGCCGGGCTTGCCGATGGTCTTCACGCGCGTGGCATCCGCGGTCTGATCGCGCTGGAAGATGCAGGCGACCCAGCGCACGACGAAGGAGGGCACCTGCGGCAAGGCGCGCAGCGTCAGATCCACGACGTAGGCGTTCTCTTCCTCGTGCGGCGTCATGGTGAGGATGACGTCGGGATCGCGTGCAAAGACACCGCTGCCGCCGATGCGGTCGATGGCTTCCTTGCCGGCCTGGTTGCCCTTCGAGTAGTGCGCGCCGAAGACCACGGCCGCGCCGGACTGCACGGCGAGCTGCTCGATTTCGTTGCACAACGAAGCAATGTCGCCGGCCTTGTTCTCGTCCCGTTTCCCGAGGCCCTTGTAGATCGGATCGAGAACGATGAGCGCGTAACGCTCGTCCTTCACTCGCGACAGAATCTTCGGGATGAGCACTGAGAAATCGGTGGCGAACCCGCGCAGATTCCACAGGTCGATGCCGGTGAAGTCGGAGATTCCTTTCGCTCGTGCGATGGCGTGAAGCCGATGCTGAAACGCGAAGTCGGGCAGCTCGAAATTGATGTAGAGCACGCGCCCGCGTTGCGTGGCGAAACCCCACCAGGTCACGCCGGTGCTCACCGAGAGCATCATGTCGATCAGCGACCACGATTTACGGCTCTTGCTCGCGCCGCCCAGAATCATCTTCGCGCCCTGGTGCAACACGCCGGCGATGAGCTGCGGCGGCTCCGGCTTCGGAACCGCCATGAACTCCGCGCCGCCGATGATCTTCGGCAGTCCATCCGCCGCGTGCGCCGCCTCCCATTCGGCCCACGACTTCGCGCCGACGTTCATCGCGAGGAGCTGCTGCACCCGGACTTCACCTTCCACGGTGCGCCGGCCCTCGGGGCAGCGGGAGAGGCGCGAGGGATTCTTGTTTTGCCGGTCGAGACTGCGTCCCTCGAACCAGTCCCAGATGATGTCCACACGCCGCCGGTATTCCGCCGCGTCCGGCGCATCCACACGCACCCAAGCGTGGAGCGATTTGTTGCCTGAGTCGATCACCGCGGAGACGGGCAGACCGCTGGCGAGAATCGCGGCATGCTGCTGCTCTTTCGGGATCGGCGTGCCGGCATCGTCGCGGTCGAACTCCACGAGCGCATGACGGAATGACGTGACGTGCTCGTTCTTTGCCCCGTTCTTCGCCATCGGATTGATGCGGACGAAAAGCCCAAGGGTCGTGCTGAAGCATTTCTCGATGCCTCCTTTCGCCGCCACGCGCTCCTTCCATTCATCACGCGTCATCGTCACGCCGCGCGTCGGCACGATCTCGCCGGCATCGTCCTCGCGTGCCGGAGCAATGGCGACGAATTCCGCAGGCGCGAAGCACGCATCGAGCAGCTTGGCGAAACCGTCCTCAGCCGGCGTTGGCAGCGCGACTGGCGAAAGCGGAGCCTTGGGACGCTGAACCGCCGGAGTGCGCTTCGGCACGGGTGGCAGTGAGCCGGATTCCTGTGCATTGGCCACGGCTGGCTCACGTGCAGCATGGGCATACGCGGATCGGATCGCGGTGCGCGCCTCGGCTTCGCTTAGCCCATCGAGCGTGGCCCGCGCGAGCAACTGCTGTTCGGCGTCCTCCGCGCGAAAGCCGCCGTCGCGGAACTGGCACGCCGCGTCGAACAACTCGGCGTTGCGATGCCCCTCCGCCGCACCACGCGCAAGATAATCGAGCGTGCGCTGTGGCAACGGTGAGCGCAGAACTGCGGAGCGATAGCGCCTCATGAACGTCGGCTCCTTTCTTCTGGAAAGTCCACGGCAGGCAGGAAGCCGCGTGCCTTGTTCAGCAGCTCCTCTACCGCATCGACCGCACGCGCCGGACCGAGCCTCTTGCGCTTGTCGAAGCCGAGCATGGCATATTCATCCTTTGGCAGTTTCGCGGGCATCAGACTCATCGTTAGAATCGAATGCGCCTCGAAGAGCACCGGAGCCGCCGCCTGCACGGCATTGTAATACTCGCAGTAGAGCTTCTCGTATTTCCGCATCCTCCGCTCGAGTTCCTCGGCGTAGGCTTTCCAGTCGTCGCGCGATCCGTGAACCGGTCTCATGCTGCGGCCTCCGGTTTCTTCCACTTCGAGTCGAGGAACTGTTTTGCTTCGTCGAAGGTGGCGAGTTCAGGTTTCGGGTGGCCGAGTTTGCGCAGCCAGAGCACCTGTCGCGCGCTGGCGAGGCCGAGGTCGCGGCGAAGGAACAGCTTGTCGAGCAACGCAGCGGCCTGGCCTTTGCAAGTGAGCGTGCCGGGATCTACGCCGAACTTGCTCAGAATCTCACTCTGGCGCCCCGTGGCCGGATCGCCGTGCCACGGCATCGTCGGCACGAAGTCCGCGAGATCCACGTCGCCGAGCGAGAGGGCAAACTCCAGCGCGTCGAAGGTCCGCGCGTTGCGCTTCGCATTCTGCCGGAGACGCTGGCGCAGCGTCGCCGCCCGGTCTGCGTCAGCTTTGCCTTTCGCTTCCTCGAGATCTCCCCCAAAGCCGAGTGCGCCAGTGATGGCCGCTGCTTCATCCGCGTCGGCGGCGATGAGATTCGCCGGCTTCATCAGTGCGTGCTCCTCGCTCATCCAGAGGAAATCGAGCAGCAGCAGGTGGTCCTTGCCTGGATAGAGCCGCGTGCCGCGCCCGACGATCTGGCTGTAGAGCGAACGGATTTTTGTCGGTCGCAGGCAGACGACGCAATCAATGCTCGGCTCGTCGTAGCCTTCGGTGAGCAGCATCGCGTTGGTCAGCACGCGCGTCTCACCGCGGCTGAAGCGGGCGAGGATATCGCGACGGTCTTCGCTGGTGCCGTCCACATGCTCCGCGCGCAGCCCACGTGCGCAGCAGAGCGCGGCGAAGTCGCGGCTCAGCGAGATGAGCGGCAGGAAGACCAGAATCTTCCGGTCCGCATGTTCGGCCAGCACATCGGCGACGCGCTCCAGGTAAGGCTCGATCGCGTGGCCGAGATCGTTGGCGTTGTAGTCGCCGGCGGTCGTGCCCACGTCGTCGAGGTCGATTTCCAGCGGCACGGTCTTCACCCGGATGGGCGCGAGCCAGTTTTGCTGCACAAGGTCGAGCAGCGTCACCTCGTAGGGGATGTTCTGGTAGTAGCGCCCGAGGTTCTTTTTGTCGGCGCGGTCCGGTGTGGCCGTCACGCCGAGCACGAAGGCGTTCTCGTCAAAATAGCGCAGCGTGTTGAGGTAGCTGTCCGCGAGGGAGTGATGCGCTTCGTCCACGACGACCAGGCCGAAGTGGTCGCGCGGCCAGCGTTCGCGCCGCGAGGTGCGGAGGAGCGTTTGCACGCTCGCGACGACGACCGGCGCGTTCAGGCTCGCGCGGTAGTCGGCCATCTCCACCTCGGGAATCAGCCCGGTGACGGCGCGGATTCTTTCCACGGCCTGCGTGATGAGTTCCTCACGATGGGCGAGCACGAGCGTCCGCCGCGGCTGATGCGTGGCCGCGAGATGCGCGAGCACCACGGTTTTGCCGCCGCCGGTCGGGAGCACCAGCAATTGACGCTGATACTCCGCGAACCCGCGCTGGATGGCCTCGTGGGCCGCGACCTGATAGCCGCGCAGGGAGACTTTAGAACGGGATGTTGTCATCGTCCTTGGGCTTGGCGGTTGCGGTTGCGGCCAGTGCCGGTGCCGCCGGTTTCGGGGGCAGCCAGGCGGCGATCTTGTTGCGCTTGCGACCGTTGAATTCCTCGACGGTGAGCCGCGCGCGGCCGGTGCGACCGATGAGATCATCGGCGTGAATATCGACCTCTTCGTCCGGCGTGACCGATTCGCCGGTCGCGGCGCGGAAGGCGTCAATTTTCCAAAACGCCGTCTCGGTGAAGACGAGATGATCGAAGAACGTCGCGCCGCTGGGCTGCACGCGCAGCTTCAGCTCGATCATGTCGCTACCCTTTTGGGAGACGGTTTCCTCGGCGTTGGCGACTTCTACGGTGTATTCGCCCGGCTCGACGTAATCAGGGCGGGCGGTGGGTTCGGATGAGCGATAGGAAGGCATGGTGTTTAGGAGTTGGCGGTCGTGGGTTTGGTGGTGGCGCGCCGCAGGCTGACCGAGCCGGCTCCGCGTTGGATGAGGTCTTCGGGAAAGGGCGCGTCGCCCGGCATCTTCTCCGTCCAGAGCTGGCGGAACCTTGCCGCGCTCATGTTCCCGTAGGCGCCGAGCACCGCGCCGAAGCCGAAGCGGTCGATGTAGCGACCGACCGCGTCGTGATAGACAAACTCCGCGCCCTTGCGGCTGGAGATTGTCCAGCCGGGAACCTTTTCCCCGGCGACGAGACGCTGCTTGGCAGCTTCCATCGCGCGCTCGCGGAAGTCGTCGAGGCTCGTGCAGATGGTGAGAAAAGCGCCGAGCCTTTCGTTGTCCGCGAGGATCACCTCGAAGTTGAACTCGGGACCGGCGGGGATGAGCGCCTCCTCGACGAGCTTCAGCCGCGCGGGACAGGTCACCGCGTTTGCACACCACGAGCAGTATTCACAGGGCGTCGGCTCTTTTCCGAAGTCGTGGAAGCGGGCGATTATTTCCTCCACGATCTCCGTGGCCTCGTCGTAGGTGAAGCGATAGGTGACGAGCTGCCGCTGGTCGCAGAACAGCAGGTGCGTGGTCCACTCCGGGCGGAAGGTTTCATCCATGAAGCCGAGTGCGTAGGCGGCCATCTGCTCCCGGTAGTTGCGGATCTGGCCGGTCTTGAGATCGGCGCTCATCGCGAGCTCTGGCATCCAGGCGTCCGCAGTGCCGGTCATGCTGATGCAGCGGACACGGCAGCGTTCCTCGTCGGTGATGATTTCCGTCGTGCCCGCAAGGGCGCGCAGGGCGTCCACGGCCCAATCGACAGCATCAAGGTCTTCCTTGAGCAGCGCCGTGTCATCGGCCTTGTCACCAAGCACGCGGCGGCGGAACACGCCATCGAGCTTGGTGCCGCGTTCCGCGGCTTCGCCGACGATCGGGTTCGGTTCGTAGCACGCGCAGACGGCGAGCTTCGGGAGGTTGGAGGGGCGAAGAATCGGGATCATTTCGCACCTCCGTTCGTGACGAGCGCACCGACGGCGCGCAGGAAGTCTTCGGGCTTGGCGAGCACGCGCAGCGCGTAGTCAGGTGTGACATCACGCCAGGTCTGCCCGGCCTTGATCTGCTGCCGCGTGATGAGGAAGGCGTTCACGTCGTCCTCTTTTCCGGCGACCAACTCCGCGAGCTTCTCGACGGGATTGGCGGCTGGAACCACGGTGCTCGGGACGCTCGCGCCGAACGCGGACGAGATGGCTCCGAAATCGAACGGCAGGTTTTCCTCGAAGCCGTGCCGGTTCTTGGCGTCCCACGCCGCCGTGTGCGTGGTGTAGAGCTTCCGCTCGCGCCCGCCGACGCCGCGTTTCCTGCCGCTGTCGTTCTCTGCGACCTTCGTGAAGTAATTCGCGAAGAGCAGCATGTCGCACCATTCCTTCACGAGCGGCCCGACCTGCTTGGTGAGCTTCAGTTCGTAGCGGTCATACGCTCCCGCCGCATCCGGCTGCTCGAACTTGGCAATCCGGCAGTGAGCGAGCAGCAGGACGTGCATCCCGCGAGCAAGCAGCGCGTTCAGCGACGCGAGGAACTTCGTCACTTCCTCGGCGAGCACGACGTAGCCTTTGCCGTAGCCGAACTCCTCGATGCTCGTCTTGTTCGCGCGGCGGCAGACGTCCTCGATGAGGAGCTTTTCCAGCCAATCGGCCGTATCAATGACGAGCGTCTTGAACTCGTGCGGCTCGGTTGCGAGCGCGGTGATGGTTTTGGTGACGTCTTCCCACGTCTTCGGTGCGGGGAAGCGCGCCACGTCGAGATGATGCGAGCCGCCCTCGGTGTCGAGAAACACGGGCGATGGGAACTGCGCCGCGAGGGTCGTTTTGCCGATGCCCTCGGGGCCGTAGATGACTGTCTTTTGCGCCCGGACAAGCGGGCCGCGATTGATGGTTTTTGCGAGAATACTCATGGTTGCGATTTGGTTTTTGTTTTCGGTGTCCCGCGGTTTTGCGTGACGGGCCGAGCAATCCCATGAGCGCCGGTATCGTGTCCTCCCGGCGCGGCTCCGAATCGCCAATCCCGTATGGCTCGCCGGATGGTTCCGACCGGCTGACGATGCCGGTATCAGCCGGTTCGTGAGACCGGTATCACGCCCGCCATATGGACTGTGATACCGGGCCGGGTTTCGCTTGGTGATACCGGCGTTTCGCAAGATTGGTCGGCACCATGAAAACGAAACGCAGACACCAACTCAAAAGCCTCACGATCATCGGCGGCTTCCTCGACGGCTTGCGCATTGATCTCGCCACCGGGCTCAACTGCATCATCGGCGCACGCGGCACCGGCAAGACGACCATCCTTGAACTCATCCGCTACGCGATGGACACGCTGCCGCGCCGCGATGTGGCTCCCGCTGCCCGCAAGCGCATCGAAGCGCTCGTGGACGGCAACCTCGAAGGCGGCCGGATCGAACTCGAGATCGAAACCGCGGACGGGCTTCACTACATCATCAGCCGCGCAGTGGATGAAGCGCCCATCGTCCTCGATCTGCAGCGCCAGCCCACGGGTATCGCCGTGAAGTCGCTATTTCGCGCCGACGTGTTCAGCCAGAACGAAGTCGAATCCATCGCCGATCAGAGCCGGTATCAACTCGACCTCATCGACAGTTTCACATCCGAAGACGTCGCCGCGCTGAACGCGCGCATTAATGTGGTCTGCGATGATATCACGGCCCTTGCTCGCGACGTGGAAACTCTCACGACCAAGCGCACGACTGCGGAGGAGGAAGCCAAGCAATTGCCGGTGATCGAGGCGAAGCTGGCGGCGTACGCCGGCGGGCAAGGCAATGACGTCGCGGTGATCAACGAGGCCCACCGGCTCAAGGCCAACCGGGATCGGGAGGCTCGTGCAGTGCGCTCCACGAGCGTTTCACTTTGCGAATATGTGGAGCAGATCCAGTCGGTCGTCGGCCACGCGAAGGCAATCACCGGAACCCATATCCCGAAGGATCTGCTCGCCGGTCCCAACACCGCGATTCTGACACGCCTGCAAACGCAAATGCTGGCGGCTGCGACCGCGACCGATGCTCACCTCAACAAAGCGCGCCACACGATTGAGGATTTCCTGACGCACCTCAGCACCGCGATGAGTGAGCTGAGGACCGCCCACGAGCAGCAGGAACTCGCGTTCCGTGAGCTGATCGAAAAGCACAAGCAGCATCAGGCCCAGTCGGCGGAGCGCGCCACCCTCGAACGCCGCCGCAACGAACTCGGCGAACGCAAACGCGAAGCGGAGGAAATCGGTCAGCAGCTCGTAAAGCACGCCCAGTCACACCAGAAGCTGCTCACACAACTGTCCGAGCTGCGCGACAGGCGCTTCAATCTCCGCAAAGGTATCGCCGACCGGCTGACGCGTGCTCTCGCACCGAACATCCGCGTGACCGTGGCGCAGGACGGAAACCCCGATGCCTACCAGCGCCTCATCGAAGAAACGCTGAAAGGTGCCGGAGTGCAGCGGGGGATGATTGCCCAGAAGCTCGTCCGGTTGCTGCCCCCGACCCAACTTGCGGCGATCTTGCGCGCGGGCGAATCGCGTTTGCTGATGGATGGCGGCGAACTCAACGCGGACCAGGCGGCCAAGATGCTCGTCACTTTTTCTCGTCCCACCATTCTGGCCGATTTGGAGACCGTGGAACTGCTCGATGAACCCACCATCGAGCTGCGCGACGGCGAGGGCTACAAGCCCTCAACACAGCTTTCAACCGGCCAGAAATGCACGACGATTCTGCCGATTCTGCTGCTGGAAAGCGAAAACCCGCTGCTCATCGACCAACCCGAGGACAACCTCGATAACAGCTTCATTTTCGAGGCCGTTGTCGCCAATATCCAGACCGTGAAGGCGACGCGGCAACTCATCTTTGTAACCCACAATCCAAACATCCCGGTGCTTGGTGAGGCTGAGCGCGTCGTCGTGATGGAATCCGATGGCGAGCACGGGAAGAAAACTCGCGAGGGCACCGTGGACGAGTGCAAAGACAGCATCGTCACGCTGCTCGAAGGCGGTGAGGAGGCATTCCGCAAACGCGGCAAGCGTTACCAATTCTGATGCCCGAGGCCGTGCCCAGTTTGGACGACGCAGTGGCGGCGTTGACGGCGGATCGAAACGCCTTTCCGTGGTCCCGTCGCGCGCAGTTCGTGCGCGACGCGGCACTGTTGCTCAGTCCCAGCAAAACGGCACCGTCGTCCGCATCAGCGCTCCTGCGCCTGCTCGCCGGCGACACAAAGTGGGAGGTGCGAAAGGAAGTCGCCGACGCACTGCACGTCCTGCCGGATTCGGATTTCGCAATGCTCTCCGCGCAGCTCGCTGACGACGAGAATGCGTTCGTCAAAGGCTCAGCCGAACGTGCGGTCGAGCGTCGGCGCCGCGGGCAGAAGACGGAGGCGAAGCGCCGCCGTGGCCTCGACAAGGTGGAGGACGATCTTGCGCGGCTTGAAAAATCGCAGGGTGCGAAAATCGCGCGCCTCGCCCGCGATGTGGCGCAGCGGATGTATGAGGGACTCGTCGGCGCGTCCGTCCACGAGATGCGGAGCGTGGCGACGGCGCTGAAATCCAACGTCGAGCAGCTCATCCGCAGCGGCGGCACCGATGCCACGCTGACTCAAAAGCTCGCGAGCCGGATGACAACCCACGTCGGCTACCTCGAACGGCTCCTTGACGACATGCGCCTCTACACGCAGGCGCCATCACGGGAGCGGCGCACGGAGCGCATCGCCGATCTGGTGAGCGAGGCCGTGAACATGGTGCGCGAGGAATTTGCCGCGCGTGAACGCGACGCCTCGGCAGTGGAATTTTCTGTCGAAGTGCCAACGGACCTCACCGCTGGCGTCTCTCGCGTGCAAATCGTCCTCGCGTTCCGCAACCTCGTGAAGAACGCCTTCGAGGCCCACGCCATCGACGTTCATCGCTTTCGCGCTGGCGAAGTCCGACTCGTCGGGCGGGCTCTGCGCGGGGAGTGGATCGAAGTCGAAATCGCCGACAACGGCATGGGCTTTTCCGCGCTTGAGCTTGAGGAAGTGCGCCGCTTCGTGCCGGGCAAGACATCGAAGCAACTTCTCGGCACGGGCTTCGGTCTGCCCATCGCCCGGCGCAACGTCGCCGCCCACGGCGGTTCGCTGAATATCGACAGCATCGAGAATCAAGGCACGCGGGTCACGGTGCTGCTGCCCATCGAAGGCCGGGAGGAAACGCTATGGTAAAACTGCACGCCCTCATCATTGACGACAATCCAGGCGTCCGTGAGGCGCTCGAAGACCGCGTTGAGTCCATGGGTCACACGTTCGATTCCGTGGGGTGTCAGGACGACGCGCTCCTACGGATCAAGGAGCAGGGTTACGACTACATCCTGCTCGATCTCGAACTGCCGACAAAGTTCGGCAAAACGCCGCTCATCCCGACCGGCACGAATCTGCTGTCACAGATCCGCGGGTCAGTCCTGCACCGCCATACACCCGTTATTGTCGTCACCGCACACGGTCACGATAGCCCAGACCTCGCCACGCGCGTGTTCAAACTTGGGGCTAACGACTTCGTAAAGAAGCCCTTCGACAATCTCGAAACGGCCATCGGAGACGCCATCGCTCGGCGACTGCCATCGACTGACCGCACGCGGACGGCAACCATCGAAGGACACGCACTGACGCCGTTCACCGGCGGCGATTTTATCGTCACCGCCGAAGCGGTCGAATTGTGCGGCGTCCGGCTCTGCGAAAACACCAGCGGCCGCATCTGGCAGATCATCAACCTGCTATGCGTCCGAACGGCGAAAGGCATCCTTCCTGCCTGCTCTGGCAAAGACCTCGCGGATCGAATCAAAGTGGACCGCGGCGAGAAGGCCATTGCTGAGGCGGTGAAGACCTTCCGCAAGCGGGCATCCGAACTTCTGGCATCGCAAGCCGGCCTCGCGTGCGATGGCAACGATATCATCGCCACCACTCCACGCGGGTATCAGCTCTCGCCCAAACTCACGGTCGAGGTCACCGCTGGTGCCGCACGCAAGAATGGCAAAGTGCCGGTGGCCGAGAAATCAGATGCAGAAGAAAGGAAGGAGTGGTTCCTCACCCAGCTCCGCAAGGGCAGGCGTCTCACGCGGCTCGATTACGAAAAACAGTTTGGGATCTCGACCGCGACGGCGAAGCGCGATCTGTGTGCCTTGGAAGGGCAGGCAAAATTCCTCGGCACGGGCGGTGCCGGCTATTGGATTCTGTCAGGTTCCAAGGTTTCCTCCCCGTGAGGGGGCGATGAGTTCGAACCGCGAGATTCCAACGCAAATCATCCACGATGGGATGTTGTCCACATGCCCGTAAGCTGGTTACCGTCCGCAAAGATGTTGACCGCGCTCGACGAGCAAAACGAAAAAATGAAATCGGAAGGCAATTCCCAGACTTCTTCTGCGCCCGGAATCGGTGCATCCGCCGATCCCCGCAAGGAGTCGCGGTCTGAGTATTGCGAGCGCCTGCCGGAAATTCTCGAAAAGGCCGCTGCTGCGGACACCCTTTACCATCGTTTGGTGCTGGTCGTTGGAGCGCCCGGCACCGGCAAAACGGCGATACTGACGGCTTTTGCGGAGTCGGTGGGAGTGCCGATTTTGAACGTCAATCTTTCACTCAGTGCCGCGCTCATGGATCTTCCGATTCGGCGCCGCCCGCTGGACGTTCCGCGGCTGCTTTCCGATGCGATTGCGGCAGCGTCTTCGGAGCCGGTCGTCCTCGACAACTTGGAAATGCTTTTCGACACTTCCTTGAAAGTGGACCTCCTCGCATGCCTGCGTCACGCGTCGAGGAACCGCACCATCGTAGCCTCGTTTCCGGGCACCGTTCAGGACGGCCACTTCGTCTACGCTGAGCCCCATCATCCCGAATTCCGCCGGTTTCCCGCCCAAGATATTTTGGTGGTCAATACTTCGGACGCGCCCAAATCCAAATTTCCATGAAATACGAGGACCTGATTCAGTTTGACCCGATCGAGTCGGTAGTGCAGCTCCTGCACGCCAATGCCGCCAGTGACGCAGCGCGTCTAGTTTCGTCCTACGTGATCTCCGACAAGATGGAGGACACGCTGACAGGGGTGATCTTTCCTCAACTCGAATTCGAGAAATCCTACGACCCAAAGGGAATGTTCATCGTCGGGAACTACGGCACTGGCAAGTCCCACCTCATGTCCGCAATCTCCGCTGTAGCGGAACGCGCTGAGCTTGCTGCCAGTCTGACCAACCCCAAAGTGGCCGAGGCTGCTGTTGCGGTCGCCGGGAAATTCAAGGTGATTCGCACTGAATTGGCGACGGAGATGGATTTCAGCGACTTCATTTGCGCACATCTCGAAGAATCCCTGGCCGGCTGGGGCGTTGTTTACAGTTTTCCGCCGAAGCAAGAGATCAAGAACTGGAAGACCTGCTTCGAGGATCTGATGGGAAAGTTTTCCACCAAATTTCCGGGTCAAGGACTGCTCCTCGTCGTGGATGAATTGCTCGACTACCTCCGCGGCCGCGATGGTCAAGCCGTGGTCCGGGATCTAAATTTCCTCCGCGTCATTGGCGAAGTCTGCTCCAGCCTGAACTTCCGTTTCATGGCCGGCATTCAGCAGGCCCTGTTCGACAATCCCGTCTTCTCCTTCGTCTCCGATTCTGTCCGCCGGGTTCAAGAGCGCTTCGTGCAGGTTCTCATTGCTCGAAACGACATTCGCTACGTGGTCGCCCACCGATTGCTGCGCAAGAATACCGAGCAGCAGAGCCGCATCCGGGAGCACCTCACGAAGTATTCGCCCTTCTTCGACGGCATGACCGAGCGAATGGACGATTTCGTCACGTTGTTTCCTGTCCACCCAGAGTTCATCGTTGTGTTCGAGGAGCTTCGCGTCATTGAAAAGCGCGAAATCCTCAAATCTCTTTCGTTCGCCATGAAGCGCCGGTTGAAGGATGAAGTTCCTTCCGACGACCCTGGCCTCATTGCCTACGATTCCTACTGGACCTCCATTAGAGAAAACCCCTCCTTCCGCTCCATTCCGGACGTGCGCCAGGTGCTCGAATGCAGTCAGACCCTCGAAGGCAAGATCGACAGCAACTTCTCGCAAAAACATCACCTGCACATGGCGAAGAGGCTCATCTATGCGCTTTCCATCCAGCGCCTAGCGTCAGGCGACATTTTCGCTCCCATTGGTATCAAACCGGAGGCGCTCCGGGACGGACTCTGCCTCTATGACCCTGCTGTTGCTGGGATGGGAGGCGAGCCATCAGAAGACCTTCTTGTCACAATCCAAACGGCACTCAAAGAAATCGTCCGGACAGTCAACAGCCAGTTTATCTCAGTAAGTCCAGAGAACGGTCAATACTACCTCGACCTCAAGAAGACTGACGACTACGACGCCTACATTGAGAAGAAAGCCGAGATTCTCTCGAAGGACGAACTCGACCGCTACTATTATGAGGCGCTGAAGCGTGTCATGGAATGCACGGATCAGACCTACGTAACTGGTTTTCGCATCTGGCAGCACGAGTTGGAATGGCGCGAACGCAAAGCCTGCAAGCTGGGCTACCTCTTTTTTGGTGCGCCCAACCAACGTTCCACCGCAGTCCCGTCTCGGGACTTCTATCTTTACTTCATCCAACCCTTCGGTGCCCCCAGCTACAAGGATGGCAAGCTCGGCGACGAAGTCTTCTTCAAGCTTGCCGGAGCGGACGACGCATTCCAGAGCACGCTTCGGAAATTCGCTGCTTCTACCGAGCTGGCCTCCTCGGCTTCCGGCCAGACCAAAGGCGTCTATGAATCCAAAGCAAATGGCTTCATCAGAGAAGTGAACCGCTGGCTCCGCGAGAACGTGGCGAAAGCGTTCGAGGTCACTTATCAGGGCAAGACCAAAGCGCTCATCGATTGGCTGAAGGGCCAGACTACCGGCCAGATTGCCAATATGGCCACGCGCGATCTGATCAACCTCGTGGGCTCCGTGTGCTTGGCTCCTCGCTTTCAGGAGCAAGCACCTGACCATCCTGCATTTTCCGTCCTGATCACCTCGTCGAATATCAGTCAGGCGGCTCAGGACGCGCTCCGCTGGATGCGGGGCGGGACGAAATCCCACCAGGCTGTGGCCGTCCTCGATGCGTTGGAGTTACTGGATGCAGACCGCCTTGTCCCGCTCCGTTCCCGCCACGCCAATGCGATCCTCGACAAGCTTAAGGCCAAAGGCCACGGACAGGTGGTCAACCGAAACGAGATTATTTCCGACGACGAAGGCGTCGAATACATGGCACCCGACACAGCACGGTTAGAGCCGCAGTGGGTCGCCGTGCTGCTCGGCGCGCTGGTCTATCATGGCGAAATCGTCGTCGCCGTTCCGGGCGACAAGCTGGATGCGGGTAAGATGGATAAGCTCATCGCCACCCCGGTCGAGGAACTCATCCACTTCAAACACATCGAGCAGCCCAAGGACTGGAACGAGCCCGCGCTCCGCCGGCTCTTCGAGGTGCTTGGCGAAGGTGCTGGCAACGTTCAACTCATCAAGGACGGCAAGGCCGAGCCGATACAGACTCTTGCTCGCCGCGTGCAGGAGACCGTCGAGAAGATCGTGACCGTTCGCGACCAGGTGGAGAGCCCGCCTGCACTCTTTGGCAAACCGTTGCTCTCGGACGTTGAACTCACCACTCTGCGCACCCGGTTGGATGCCGCGAAGACCTTTTTCGAGTCGGTTCAAGGTTACAAGAACCCCGGCCAGCTCAAAAACTTCCGTCATGGCGTGCCGGAAGTTGAAGCCCAGGAGCAAAATCTAAAATCACTCGAGGCCGTTGCCGCACTCCAGACCCTTGCCGGTGAACTTGGCCCCGTCTCTACTTACCTAGCTCATGCTGAAACCATCCTGCCTGCTGACCATGCTTGGCTCGGCAAACTTAAGACCCTTCGTGACGCTCTCATCGAAAAGCTCGCCAAGCCAGAGGAGCGGAACTCGGCCGCTTTCCGTCAACAAGCGGCGAGGCAACTCGCCGACCTCAAGCGCGAATACGCGAAGGCCTACATCGACCTCCACACCAAGGATCGCCTTGCGGCATCTGGCGACAAAAAGAAGGCCGCGCTCCTCTCCGATCCTCGCCTCCAGCAGCTTAAGAAACTCGCCTCGATTGAGACGCTTTCCAGCAGCCAGCTTGTAGATCTACAGAACCGTGTGGCTGAGATCCGTAGTTGCTGGTCGCTCACTGATGATGATCTCAAGGAAAGCCCCGTGTGCCGACACTGTGGATTTCTGCCTCCGCCCAAGCCGATCCTTCACAGCGCCGAGTCGGTTCTGACAAAGCTGGACACCGAACTTGATGATCTCGTGGCCGGATGGACAAAACGGCTGCTCGCCGACTTAGACGACCCCACAGCGGCACAGAACCGCAAGCTGCTCAGCAAGGACGCCCAGAAACTCGTCTCGGACTTTATCGCCGCCAAAGCACTGCCTGACGAAATCACGTCTGCGTTCCTTACTGCCATCCGTGATGCGCTTGCTGGGCTGAAGGGAGTGGAACTCCGACTCGCTGATCTCGCTGCCGCTCTCGGCACCGCACCGGCAACCGTCCAAGATGTGAAGGAGCGATTTGATGCATTCCTTGCTTCTCTCACCAAGGGATCAGAACCCGCCAAGATTCGCATCCTCATTCGTCCCTGATTTCCGGGACTCACGCCACCACTCATGCCACGGTCTACACCATTTAGCAGCGGCGAACTGTTAGGCTCTGCACGAACTGACCATCCGATCGAGTGCATGGGACTAACGTTTCCAAATGACGCTGCGCGGCGAGGACACTTTCTGACGATCCTCGCTCAAAAACTAAAAGACCCAGACTTCCGCCAGATCGAGGGATTTCCCCTCGGAAAAGACGAGGATATTCTCGCCATCTCTGACCCTCCATTTTACACCGCCTGTCCGAATCCGTGGCTGGCCGATTTCATCAAGCATTGCGGCACCCCTTACAACCCCGCCACGCCCTACCATCGGGAGCCATTCATCGCCGATGTGAGTGAAGGGAAAAACCACCCCATCTATAATGCGCATTCCTACCACACCAAGGTGCCCCACCGGGCGATCATGCGCTACATCCTGCACTACACTGAGCCAGGTGACGTGCTCTTCGACGGCTTCGCCGGAACAGGTATGGCGGGCGTGGCCGCGCAGCTTTGTGGCGACCGCGCGGAAGTGCAGGCGCTAGGCTACCGTGTGCGAGACGACGACGTCATCATCGATGAGGAAGGCAAACCCTTCGCCAAACTCGGCGCGCGCCGCGCAATCCTTAACGATCTCTCCCCAGCGGCTACCTTCATAGGCTACAACTACAACACGCCTGTGGATGTGGATGCCTTCGAGCGCGAGGCCAAGCGCATCCTCAAGGAAGCTGAGGATGAACTGGGGTGGATGTATGATACGAAGGATAAGAACGGCACAAAGCGGCATATTGATTTCACCGTGTGGAGCGAAGTGTTCACCTGCCCCGAGTGCGGTGGGGAAGTCACGTTTCTTGACGAGGCCCTAGACGAGGATTCCGGCAAAACACGAGACGAGTTTCCCTGCCCACACTGCGATGCCACGCTCACAAAGCGGAAGGTTGAGCGGCTGTTTGAGACGGTCGTGGACCCGCTGCTCGGCGGTGCATGGAGGCGGGTGAAATTTAAGCCTTGCCTGATCCAATATCGCGTCGGGAAAGCGAAGCACGAGAAGGTGCCAGACGCCGATGATTTGGCCGTGCTCGCCCGGATCGAAAAGTTGCCTCTACCGAGATCCATGCCCGCGAATCGCTGGCCGATTGAGCAGATGTATCACGGCTCCCGAATTGCTCCGAAGGGCTTTACGCACACGCATCAGTTTTTTCTTCCGCGAGCGGCGCAGACCATGAGCTTGCTTTGGGAAAAAGCATCAGCCCACGCCGATTCGCGTTTGCGATCTATGCTGCTCTACTTCGTCGAGCAAGCGATCTGGACGATTTCACGGCTTAATCGTTATCGCCCAACGGGCTACTCGCAAGTAAATCAGTATCTCACCGGAGTCTATTACCTAGCCGCACAGCATGCCGAATGCAGTCCTTCGTATATTCTCGGAGGCAAAGCGGGCCGCTTGGTGTCGACCTTCCGAGGGATGCACACAAATCGCACTTTTACACAGGGGACAACTGCTTCGGCTGCCATATCGCTACTTCCGGAGGACTCGCTTAGCTACATATTCACCGACCCGCCGTTCGGCGAGAACATCTTTTACGCCGACATGAACATCCTCGTGGAGTCGTGGCATCGCGTCTTCACGAACACCAAGACCGAGGCGATCATTGATGGTCACAAGAGCAAGGGACTACCCGAGTATCAGAGGTTAATGCTCGATTGCTTCCGCGAATACTTCCGCGTGCTAAAGCCCGGACGCTGGATGACGGTGGAATTCTCCAACTCGCAGGCGGCAGTGTGGAACTCGATTCAAACCACACTGCAGGAGGCAGGTTTTGTCGTGGCCAACGTCGCCGCGCTCGACAAGCAACAGCGCAGTTTTCGCTCAGTTACCAGTCCAACTGCGGTCAAACAGGATCTGGTCATCTCCGCCTACAAACCCAACGGCGGGCTGGAAGCTCGATTTGCCAAGGTGTCGGGGCAGGAGCAGGGCGCCTGGGAGTTCGTGCGTTCGCATCTTAAATACCTTCCAGTAGTCAAAGAGAGCGCCGGTGAAGTGGAGTTCATTGCCGAGCGTGACCCGCGAATCATTTTTGACCGTATGGTAGCTTTCTATTTCCAGCACGGCATGAACGTGCCGATGAACTCAGCGGAGTTTCAGGCCGGACTGGCGCAAAACTTCATTCCGCGTGACGGCATGTTCTTCCTGCCTGATCAAGCCAGTGAATATGATCGTCGGAAATTGCTCTCCAAAGGGCTTGGGCAGCGCTCCCTACTAGTGGATGACGAACGGAGCGCAATCGACTGGCTCACGGAGTTTTTGAAACCACGCCCGTCTGAATCTTCTGACATTGCGCCGCATTTTATGGAGCAACTGCGTGGATCGACTTGGAAGAAGGGCGAGAAAAAACCCGAACTGCGCGATCTTCTCCGCCTGAATTTCATTTCCTACGATGGCACGGGTGATGTGCCCAATCAGATTCACGGTTACCTCTCCACGAACTTCAAGGAATGCCGCAATCTCGCCAAGAACGATCCGCAACTCCGTGCCAAAGCCAAAGATCGTTGGTATGTGCCTGATCCCAGCAATGCGATCGACCTTGACCGACTGCGCGAGCGCGAGTTACTCCGGGATTTTGACTCCTACCGCACGAACAAAGACAGAATGATTAGAGAGTTCCGACTCGAAGCTCTGCGAGCTGGCTTCAAGAAGGCGTGGCAAGAAAGGGACTACGCCACCATTATCGCCGTCGGCGCAAAGATTCCGGACACCGTCATTCAGGAAGACCCCAAACTTCTCATGTGGCACAGCAACGCCTGCACTCGGGCGGGCGTGGAATAGAGAAAAGACATCGTATGCTCACAAAGTGGAAACTATTTAACTTCAAAGCGATTCAGCAAGAAACGGAGCTGACCTTCAAGCCGCTCACCATTTTTGCAGGAGCAAACAGCAGCGGGAAGAGCACTGTTTTGCAGTCCATCCTTTTAATAGCGCAAACCCTCTCGAACGCGGTGACCAACCGCCCCATCGTGCTTAACGGTGACTTGGTGCGTCTCGGACAGTTCGACGACTTGAAAAGCCTTGGCAGTGAGGCTTCACAGATCACCATTGGCTGGGAACTGAAGCCGACTGAAGCGAGAGCGACACTCAAGGCGCAGGGCCTTTCTGCGCGGTCACTCCGGTTCATGTTCGATCCAGACGAGGTCGTGCGCGAAGTGCGAACCGTGGTATCTTTCGATGCTGTATCAGGACCGTTCTCGCCGAAGGTGTTACAACTCCAGCCGAGCCTTGTGACAATGGAGATGGAAGCTGTCGTCAAGACCGACGAGGAAGGCTTCGAGGAAAACCGGACTGCCTTCATGAGTGTCAGGCAACGTTCGTTTGACGCGATCACCGATGCCGATGCGGGAAGTTCTCCGATTGACGGGGACGTTCAATCGAACGCCGCAGATACTTTGCGTTTCACCGTCCAATTCGACGCAGCCACGGAGGAGCGACGGCAGCAGCAAGCAATGCCGCACGAGATTGAGGGGGTAGCGTTGCGTCACTTCCTTCCCGCCAGCATTCAGGCATCTTTTACTGCGCCGCAGGTGCTCGCGGAGGCTGTCATCAGGGCCTTATCAGGTGACCCGCGGATAGCGCCCAACCGGTCCGGTATCGGCCAGATAGCGGAAGCCCCGCTTCCAAACACCGTTTTGCGCGCGATCGTGGACCATTTGTCACCGGACGGTCCGCTCGCGGAGAAACTCAACGATGCACTGCAAGCCTCCACTCCGCTGCGAGTTCGAGACTTAGGCGCGCTTTTTCGAAGGAGGCCGGGCACCGAGCGAATTCCTCTTGAACCAGTCAGAGAACCGGAAGCGCTGCGTCTCGACATCATTGCATTGTTATCCAAGGATGGGCCTGCAGAGGTGATACACAGGAGATTGCCCCTGGCCGAAGAGCTGCGACCAGCCTGCCAACTCACGGGGAATTGGTTCACGTCACACGTCAAGTATCTCGGACCATTGCGAGATGATCCCAAAGCGCTTTATCCTCTGGTCGCAAATATTGATCCTCGAGATGTCGGGTTGCGAGGCGAACACACGGCGGCTGTCTTTCACGTGCATCGGGATCAGATTATCGAATATCTACCGACCGAAAACTTCACGCCGGCGAGAATCCTTCCGACACGTGCAAGACGAAGCCTCAAATTCGCAGTTTTCGAGTGGCTCAAGTATCTCGGGGTCGCAACAGCAGTTGATACTCAGGATTTGGGCAAGCTGGGGCATGAAATGCAGGTGCGCCTGCACGATGATGACGCACCGCATGACCTTACCCATGTTGGTGTTGGCGTAAGCCAAGTCCTCCCAATCGTAGTTTCGTGCCTGCTGGCAGAGCCAGATACGATGCTGATTTTCGAGCAGCCCGAGCTGCATCTTCACCCCAAAGTGCAGACGCTGCTGGCCGATTTCTTCCTCGCGATGGCGATGCTCGACAAGCAATGTGTCCTTGAAACTCACAGCGAGTATCTGATCAACCGGCTCCGGTTTCGCGCGGCGGCGGCCGAAGGAAGGCAGTTGGTTGATACGATGCAGATTTACTTCGTGGAGAAGTTCGGAAATCAAGCCCAGTTTCGGAAGGTCGAGGTGAACGAGTATGGAGCTATCCTCGATTGGCCTGACGGCTTCTTTGATCAATCCCAGAGGGAAGCCGAGCAGACGCTGAAGGCGGCATTCGCAAAGAAGCAGGAGGAGCGTAGCAAGCGATGAAGGCTGTTCCGCGAGTTGTCATCGATCCTCATCTTCTTTGTTTTCATGGCGCGTGTGAAACGAAGGAGGCATTTGAAGCGTTCGCCGAGCGGCTCGTGTCCTGGGCGGGCGTAATAGGATCATCAAAGCTCCAGATATTGGTTTCGGAGCGCTGTATCGGCTCTCTCCTTCAAACGAACGCATATCCATTCACCTATCATCTGAGGCAGACGATCAAAAAGTTCGAGGTGACTCATGTATCCCCCGACCTTTTAGAGAAGGTCGCACAATGGCTTTTGGATTTGCGGCCGTCGTTTGAAGATGAGGTCGACACTGATGAAGTCGTCTTCCACGACGACAAAACAGCGATTGAGCCTGAACACTATCTGTCCAGGCTAAGCGCTGAATGTAGAGGCGAGTTCCGTCATACCTTAGTTTCGGCTGCCCTGTGGCGTTCGAGATCCGAGAGAACTGACGAGCTGTTTCTTGGTTCCGTTCCCGAAGGTGAAGCCGCGGACCGCGAGGTGAAGATCACGAGCACCGCAGATGGATTCTTTCGTAGGAACGGAGATTTAGTTGCCTTCGAGACGCCCAATCGTTTCGAGGGGGAACTCCTGTGCCTGTTCGATTGCAACGAGTTAATCGCCGCTAGCGGTGCCCTTGAACTTTGGAATTTGGCGAAGACTGCGGACGATGTTCGACGGGCAATCGAGTTTCGAGTGAGAGAGCATCAAGAGAAGGGCCTTCACCCTGAGAAGATTGGACCGTGGACGATCGGCTTAAACTTCGTTCAATCGCTGCAGACGTGGAACTTTGATCGCGTAGAGTCGCAGGCAGAACTC
>JBBSDS010000031.1:0-24052 GCA_038240495.1 Chthoniobacterales bacterium
CGATTGTTTTTCCGGCATCAGCGGCGACATGACCGTCGGCGCGCTCGTCGATCTCGGCGTGAAACCTTCCACCCTCGAGTGGGAGCTCTCGAAGCTCGACATCGGCGACTTCCACATGCACTTCGAGCGGCAGCAGCGGAAGAACATCGAGGGGATCAAGTTTGGCATCCACGAGGGCGCCACGCACACGCACGATCCGCACGAACCGGAGGAGCATGGGCACGGGCATCATCATCACGAGCCCAAGCACGAGCATGCCCATGAGGAGCACGGCCACTCTCATGCCCACGGCCACGAGGAGCATCACGACTGCGGGCATGATCACGATCATGACGAGGAAGACGGACACGATCACGATCATGGCCACGAAGTTCACGCCCATGGTCACGAGCACGCCCACGATCACGCGGCGGGGCGCAGTCACCGCCAGATTCGCGAATTGATCGAGCACAGCGAACTTTCCGCTTTTGTCAAAAAGCATGCGCTGGCCATCTTCCAGCGGATCGCTGTCGCCGAAGGAAAAATCCACGGCCAGCCGCCGGAGGATGTCACCTTTCACGAAGTCGGCGCGCTCGACTCGATCGCCGACATCGTCTGCGCGTGCGTCGGACTGGAAGCGCTCGGCGTTGAAAAAGTGTTCGTCTCGACCCTGCACGAAGGTCATGGCGTCATCCAATGCGCGCACGGCACCTTTCCCGTTCCCGCGCCGGCGACGCTCGAAATCCTTCGCGGAATTCCGCTCGGCCAGATCGACGAGCCGCATGAACTCATCACCCCCACCGGCGCGGCGATCGTCGCTGAATTCGGCGCATCCTTCGGACTCATGCCGCCGATCAAGACGGAAAAAATCGGCTACGGACTCGGAAGCCGCGAATTGGAATCGCGCCCGAACGTCCTCCGCGCCGTGCTCGGCGAACTCGCCGGTGAATAACTCTATGCCCGGCGGTTACGCCACTGATACGGTCACGCGCCTCGAAACGAATCTCGACGATTCGTCGCCGGAAATCCTCGGCGTAGTCATGGAAAACCTCTTCGCCGCAGGAGCGCTCGACGTTTTCTTCACACCCGTGCAGATGAAAAAAAATCGGCCCGGCGTACAGCTTTCGGTGCTCTGCGAAGAAACGCGCGTCGAGCCGCTGGCCGACATCCTCTTTCACGAGACGACGACGTTTGGACTGCGCATGGATCAAGTCGTCCGCCTCAAATTGGAGCGCCGGTTCGAGACTGTGACCACGGAGTTTGGCGACGTGACGGTCAAGCTTGGGTTGAAGGATGGGCGCCTCATTCAAGCCGCGCCGGAATTCGAGTCCTGCCGGCTCCTGAGCGAAAAGAGCGGCCAGCCGATCCGCGCAATCTACGAAGCCGCGACCCACGCCTTCTCGACTAGCCATCCCGAGCGGAGCCCCGTGGGTTGAGCGCGCGCTTAATTTGCTTGCTGAGAATTGAGAAGCGCGCGAAATAACCCGCGCAATCAATGGTGAGGTGGCTGAGTGGTCGAAAGCACCGCTTTGCTAAAGCGGCATACTCGCAAGGGTATCGAGGGTTCAAATCCCTCCCTCACCGCTGTATTGATCAGGGTTCGCGGGCGGGCGGCGAAAACGTGGCGGAAACGTGACACTCGCCGATTCAAGCGCGCGGCGGCTCACGCGACCTGCAAATGGCGGCGTAGCGCGGCGATGCGGTTGAGCCAGCCTTCCAAATACTTTTCCGAGCGTGGGCGGGCCTCAATGAACCGACGGTCGAAGACGGATTGCGCCACGAAGGATTATTTCGTTTCGGCGGTAACGCCGCCGCTGGTCACTCTGCGTCTTTGGTGAGCATGTAATCCCCGTGCACCTGGCCGACGGTGTAGAAGTCGCCCATCAGGTTCGCGGTTTTCGGATCGATTTTGAAACGCACGACGGCGCAGTCGGCGCCGGTGCTGCTGGCGGCGAAGAGGTAGGCCGGGGTTTTGAAGCCGACGCCCTGCGCCTGGTAGGCGCCCAGATTCCAAGCGAGATGGACGAAGGGTTGCTCACCGGCGCCAATGCGAATCGGTAGGGCGTCGATGGCGACGGTGCCGGAGTACGGAGCGCCAGTGAAGGGGGCTTTGGCGGAGGTGATTTTGTAGGCGCCGCCAATCGCGGCGGCGCCGCTCAGGTTCTCGTTGCCGAACTTGCTCGCGTCGCCGGTGACGTTCATCCACGCGCCGCTGAGATTGCCGCCATTGATCCGATAGACGACCAGGCCCACGGTGTTGACCGGGCCGATAGCGGCCCACAACTCGCCGTTCTGCTCGAGGGCCACGCCTTGCCAGGGCTCGCCTTCGGTAAATTTCAGATCCATCGCATAGATACTGCCTTGTTTGGTGAAGACGAACTTGCCCTGATGCTTTTTACTGTCGCTGCTGTGGCTAAGATAAATGGAGTAAGTGCCACCGGAGAATCCCTTTGCCGCGCCGGCTGTGGGCGCAGCGGGCGTCGCAGGAGCGACCAGGGCGGCCGGTGCCACAGGCCTGGCGGTTGCTACATCGCCGGGGCGTTTGATTAAGTCGGGACGCAGTGTGTAGAGCACGGCCATCTTTTGCTGCCGACTCATATCCTCGCCGTCCACGTAATAGAGGATTTTGCCGTACAGGTCGGTTTTAATCTCCTTGGCGTTGAAGTAGAACAACTCCACGCCGCCGGGCTTGGTCATAACATGTCGTCCATCGATGTAGCCGCAGACCGGGCCTTCGGGTTCGGTGTGCAGGATGTCGCCGTCGATAAAGAACAGCCGCTTGCCGCCTTTTTCAGTCAGGATGTTCGGCCCATCGATCACCAGCAAAGGCTTGGTGCCGGGCGCGGTCCGAACGCTCTCATCGTCCACGAAGAGCAGCAGCTTGCCGCCCTTTTCCGTGCGAATATTGATCGGCGTGCCTGCATGCATTGCCGAGGTCAGAAGCATCGCCGCGAAAATCGCGACGAGAGTTTTGCACTGGTTCATAGCGCGAATTTTTGAGGGCTCGCGTCTCCGCGTCAAGTCCCTCCAGAGAATACCGCGTGAGCTGCCGTCAACGCTTCAGGATTTTCCGCCAGAGATCGGGGATGATCCCACTTGGCACATCCTTGAGCTGCTTCCGCAACTCCGGGCCTTCCTCCTCGCCAGGAACATCGCCCCGGCTCAGGTCTCGCACCAATTTCCATCCGCCCGGCCCCTGTTTCAGCACCATGATGTAGTCCACATCGGCGATGTAGCCATCCGGCACATACGAGCCGTCCTGCTGCCGTGGTGTTCCTTCGAACCAAGCGAAGCCGCCCTCCACGCGCAAGAAATCGATTTTGAAAACGATCGGCTTGGGCAGTTTTTTCACCGCATTCGCCAGCACCCGAGCGCGCACCGCGTCGCAGATCGCCTTTCGCTCCGGAGACCCCGGCTCCGGTGTGTGCGGCGCCGCCTGCGCCTGGCAGCATGCGATAAGGGCGAACATGCGCAACCGGTGTATAACTTTCATCGGCCGATGTTCACCGCGAGCTGTCGCCGCGAGCAAGCTTCTCTCGTTCTCTAACTCCCAATGTTAGTGCAGCGCTTTTGGAAACAAGAGACAACTAACGCTTCAGCTTTGGAAACAAGGCCAGCACGTAGTCCAATTTCGCCTGATAGTTACTGTCCCCAGCATTGTATCGCTCGGCGAGGGAAACAGTACTCGCCATTCGCCAGCCGGTGATGACCCGCTTCATCTTCGCTTTCCGATACTTTACCTTTTGACCCTTTTTCACGCTGATGACCCCCGGATTCAGCGCCTTGATCGATTCCAATGTGGCTCCCACTTTTGTCGCCACCGCGAAAAGAGTTCCGTCGTGCAACATAGTATATTCCTGGACGGGATCCTTGGGGTCATCCGTCGGCTTGATGTCCGACTTTGAAAGCCGCGTGATTGCATACGCGACCCCTGCCCGGATATTCAGGTCGGGAGAATTGATGTCTCCTGCCTTGATGTCCCGGGTCAGTGCGTCCGACATGATAAGGGAGGCTGCTCCTTCCCCGGTCTTCAGAGCCTGATAGCCTGGGTCACCCACATTGCCAATCTGCATTGGCCGTGTCTTCCATGCCGCATTGGAAGGTCCGCCGCTCTCCACCCATTCCATAGCTTTGAAAAGCTTCCAATCGAGACAGATGTAACCTGGTGTCGTCGCGAGCCGCCGGTTGTATTCCTCCACCTCGCGTTTGATGATGTCGTCGTAATCGTCCCAGGTCTGGTTGGTGATTCCGTCATCGACGGACTGCTTCCACTTTTCATCGAGAGCCATAACGCGGGGGGACTCTCTTTTCTTCCTCTCCCGTTGTCACGCCCAATTGGCAGGCGCCGCTAACTCCCCATTGGCTTTAGCGTCTCTGAGAGGATAGACCGTAAGTCATGCGGTGCGCGCGTAGTTTGAGCAGTTAGTAAGCTCCGCGCCACCGCTGTCCGCGAATAGATGGAGATCCTTCGGCAGGCTCACGATGACGTTTGGAAGGGTGGCCTGCGGCCACAGGGGGCGGGGACGCTGCGCCCGCCTTGCCGCCTACGCTCCGCGCAGATTGACACGCAAATGTGGAAATGATTCCTGGCAGACGCGTTAGAATTGGCCCGCCACCTCGGCGTGCAGCGTTCGGAGTGAGCGAATGATTTCTTCTGCCATCGCAGCCCGCGCTGTCGTGCGGTCTGGCGTCTCGCGCGGAAGCACGGGCTCGCCAAAGGCTACCGCCCAGCGCGTCCGGGCAAATGGCAGCCAGCTTGTCCAGCGGGCGAATTTTTCGCCGCCGAGAATTATGCAAGGCAACACCGGCGCCCGTGCGAGTTGGGCAAGTTTGCAAATCCCGTCATTGAGTCCGCCGCCGAGGAGCACCGAATCGTCCCCCGCCCTTACCCCACCTTCGGGAAAGAGACCAACCACACGACCCGCGCGCAGGTGCTTCACGATCATCCGCACCGTCGCCGTATCGACCTTGTTGCGATCCAGCGGCGACGCGCCCATGGCGGTGAGGAACCAGCGCAGGAATGGATTTTCAAATATCTCCACGATGCTCAGCCAGTAGATGATTCGCGGGGTCGCTGCGATGAGCAGCGGAGCATCGAAGGCGCTTGTGTGATTGGCCGCGAGGAGCCACGGACCGGGCAGCCGGGCTCGTTCCACATGGAGGATTCGCGGAGCTGAGGCGATGCGGAAAATCGCTCCGCCAACCAGCCGGACTGCCCTGTAGAAAAGCTCGCTCATCACGGCACGATCAAATCGTCCAGCACGCACTCGCGCCGCAGCTGCGCATAGAGTTCGGCCAGCGCTCGCTCGATTTGCCCGGCCATTTCCGCACGCGCGGCACGCCGGTCCGGACCGCGGACCGGCTCGATAAAAGGCCCGCAGGCGATCCACAGCCGCCCGCGCCACATCGGCAGCCACGGCTCGACTGTGTTCAACTTGTCCGTCCCGAGAATGACGCACGGCAGCACCGGGCAACCAGCCCGCGCCGCGAGCAGACAGACGCCGCGCTTGATCGGTCCGCCGCGCAAGACCGATGCACTGCCCATCTTGATCTCGCCTTCGGGAAACACCCCGACAACCTCCCCGCGCGCCAGCCGGGCGAGCGCCGTTTTGATCGCTGTCATCGGCACGCCCTGTCGATTCACCGGAAAGGCGTGGACCGCTCGCAGCAACCAAACTGCCCAGCGCCGGCGGTAGAATTCAATCCGCGCCATCCAGCCGATTTTGCGCGGCAGGACCGCGCCGAGGCAAAACGGATCGAGATGGCCGACGTGGCTGCACGCGAGGAGATAGCCGCCCGGCCGATGGGCGGCGTCCAGCCCGAGAGTGCGAATCCGCAGCGTGTTTGAAAAAACAACGCGCATGAAAAAGCGCGCGATCCAGTAAGCCACGTCTAGACCAACTGTTCGTCGCCCGGAATGACGAAAGAATAACCGCGACCTTGAAGTTCATCGACCACCCGGAGAATGGCTTCGTTGCTGCGTTCCAAGCCTTCGTGCAACAGCAGGATCGCGCCGGGCGAGACGCGCTCGCCGATGCGCCGGGCGACAGCCTCCGGGTCGCACTCGACCCCGTCGCGCCCGCGCACGCTCCAAGCCACAAAACGCATCCCGCGATTCGCGAGCATGGATTCGAGGAGGACGTGCTTGAGGCCCACTGGCGACCGGAACCAGCGGATCGTCGCGACACCGGCACGCCGCAGCGCTTCATTGCAGGCGTCGATTTCCGCCCGGAGACGAGCGGGCCGCAGCCACCAGAAAATGTAGGCCGGATGAGTCTGCGTGTGATTGGCGAGGGTGTGCCCGGCGGCGAGGAGAGCACGTCCGACTTCCGGTTCGCGCGCCAGATTTTTTCCCTTCACGAAGAACGTCGCCCGCACGCCGCGTCGCGCCATTTCTTCCGAAAGCTGCACGCTGGCTTTGCCGGCGGGACCGTCATCGATCGTCAACCAGACTTCGCTCCCGCATGGACGGAAGCGCGTCGCCACCGGCCCGAGCCAGTCGCAGGCCGGCGTGATGGTCGCATAGAAAAAGCAGGCGTGGATGCAGACCGCCGCGGCGATCAACCACGGGTAGCGGAAATGCGTGCCGAAGAGGAGGAACGGAGCGCAGAAATTCGCCGCGATCAAAAACGGGCGAATCCATGAGCGGGAGGACAATGAGTCGGGCACAGCTGGCGGGAGCATAGATGCGGCCTCGCGGGACGTGCGACGATTTCTTTTGTGGTCCGCTACCGGTCGACCACACCCGAACGCGAGTCATCCTGAGCGGAGCGGAGGTGGCAAGGCGGGCGCAGCGCAGTCGAAGGATCCCGGCGCTTCCGTGCGGTACCGCACATGAATGCACAGGATCCTTGGACTGCGTTCCGTCCCACCTTTGCCCCCGACGGAACTCCGCTCAGGATGACTCGTTTTTTTTCAGGGTTCATTGTCGATTCCAGCAAAGCTCCGCTTTGTGGAAGCCTCAGAATGACCGCGAATGAGAACGTCGCATTTACAAGCACGCTTTAAGAAGACGAGTTACGTTCCCATTGAGCCGCGCCTCATGCCGTGTACTCTCCCGCCCATTCCATGAACGAAATCTACGATGTCGCGATCATCGGTGGCGGCCCTGCGGGGAGTACCGCGGCCTGCCTGCTCGCCAAGGCCGGGCGGCGCGTGATCGTCCTCGAACGGGAAAAATTTCCACGCTTCCACATCGGCGAATCGTTGCTGCCCTACAGCATGCCGACCTTCGACCGGCTCGGCATTCGCGACGTGCTCGATCGCACCGCCCAGCCAAAGCACGGCGCGGAATTGATCACCGCCTGCGGCACGCGGCACATCGTCTTTCATTTCCGCGACGGCTTTCGTCTCGCGCATCACCGCTCGTATCAAGTCGAGCGCGCCACTTTCGACAAACTGCTCCTCGACAACGCCGCCGCGAACGGAGCGGAAGTGCGTGAGGAGACGAGTGTGGCGGGAGTCGATTTCGACGACGACGGCGCAACGGTGCGCCTCGGCAACCAAGGCGGCGACAGCATCCGCGCGCGCTACGTCATCGATGCGAGCGGCCGGAACACCGTCATCGGGCAGCAACAGCGGCTGAAGAAAAGCTATCCGCATCTAAACAAGTTTTCCGTCTTCGCCCACTATGACAATGTCCGGCGCGAAGAGGGTGAGGACGGCTGCACGCTCACCCGCATGGTGCGCGCGCGGGATCGCTGGTTCTGGGTCATCCCGCTGAGCGATACGCGCACGAGCATCGGGATGGTCATGGACACCGCGACCTTCAAAGCGATGCGCCTCTCGCCCGAGGAAGCACTGGAGAGCAGCTTCCGCGAGCAGCCGCACTTCGAGCACATTCTCGCCGAGGCCACGCGCGTGACACCGGTCTATTCCACCGGCGACTACAGCTATCGCAACACCCGCTTCGCCGGTCCGCGCTGGCTGCTCGCGGGCGATGCCGCCGGCTTCATCGACCCGGTCTTCAGCACCGGTGTCTTCCTCGCCATCGCTTCCGGCGAACAGGCGGCGGACGCCATCCACGCCGTGCTCGAAAATCCAACCCGCGCGGCCAGGCTTTTCGGGCGCTACGAAAAGCGGCTCAATCGTGTGATGGACCTGTATCTGCGCTTCGTAAATTCGTGGTATCAGCACGAATTCATCGAAGTCATCAGCCAGCCGACCGCGCCATTTCAACTGCCGGCGGCCGTCAACGCGGTGCTCGCTGGAAACATCAATGCCGGCTTCGCTGTCTGGTGGCGGATGCAGATTTTTTACCTCGTCGTGTTCCTGCAAAAATTCGCTACGCTTTGCCCGCGGCTTTCGCTCATTCCTTCGCGCGTCTCTTCCGCTCCCGAACCCGCGGCCACCCCATGCGCTCGCTGACTCTCTCCTTCGTTCTTGCTCTCTCGGTTCTCGTCGCGGGCTGCCAGACGCCGCATTCCTACGCCACGCCGGACGCCTCGTGGAAATCGCACGTCGGCCAATTGAAATTCTCCGACCGCAAGCGAACGGTCATCGGCGAAGTCGTCGTCCAGCACCGCGGGGCCGCGGAGTTTCAACTCGATTTCCTCAAGGGCGGCGGCATTCCGTTGCTCTCGGTGCGCGAAGATGCCGACCAGGCGCGCGCGGATGGGTTGCTCGCCCGCGGCTCGTGGCAAGGCACGCCAGCCACCGCTCCGAAGGCGCTTCGTCCGTGGCTCACCCTGCGCGAAGCCTTTCTGCAACAGAAACCCGCGATGTCCGGCGGCAAGCGCTCATGGCAGGTGCGGGGGGCGTATTCCGGCGGCGAGTTGAGTGGCTTGTCCGTGGCCTTTCCGGAAGACAATCAGCGCTTCGAGTTTCAATTCAATCGCTAGGACTCATCAGGTTTGCGCATGAGTCTGGACCGCACGTTCGCCCGTTTCGTCACGCACCACCGCCGACAGGTTCTGATCGGTGTTGGCCTGTTGATCGCGGTTTCGGCGGTGATCGTGATCTTCGGTGTGCGCTTCGCGTCCGATGTGCTCGACCTGCTCCCGCAGCACTTTGAATCGGTGCAGGCTTTCAAGACTTTCGACCGCGAATTCAGCCAGGCGCGCGAGCTGACGTTTGGGTTGCTCGATGAAAAAGGCGAGGTCGATTTCGATGGCTTCACGGAGCATTTTTCCGCGGAGCTGTGCAAGGAGCCGTGGGTCGTCCGCGTCATGGACCGATCGCCGACCGAATCGCCGGGCGGGATCGAGGAAGTGCGGGCGATCGCGCTCCCGATGCTCCTCAATCTTGATTCCGCGGACTTCGACGAAACCCTGCATCTTCTCGAACCCGCGCCACTCGCCGCGCGGCTCAAGAAGCTCCGCGCCGAACTCGAAGCTGGCTCGCCGACAGCGGAGTTTCAGTTGGACTTTGATCCGCTCGGTTTAGTCGGCCCGGCGCTGAAGCCGCTTGCCAGCTCATTCTCCATCCAACAGACCCGCCCGCTCGCCTCGCCCGACGGCACGCTGCGTATCGTCCTCGCCAAGACCAACCAGCCCGACCTCGGCGCGCACGCCTGCCAGGCCACGATGCAGCAAGTCGAAGCGTTTGAGCAACGCGTGCTCGCAAGCTGGACCGGCCCCGCGCCGCAAATCCTCGTCACCGGCCGCACGCCGTATGTGGGCGAACTTTCGCTCACGATGCGCGGCGACGTCATCTCGACCATCGTGGGATCGGTCGTGCTCGTGGCGCTGGTCTTCTACGCCGGCTTCCGACGCCTGCGGCCTTTGTTTGCGATCATGAATGTCCTCGCGCTTTGCTGCGTGGTCGCGGTGGCCCTCGGTGCGCTCGTCTTTCGCGAGCTGAATATCATCACCATCGGGCTCTGCTCGATCCTCATCGGGCTCGGCGTCGATTTCGGCATGATGCTCTACGCGGTTTATGAGCGGGAGCGCGACTTGGGCGCGGACCACGAAAGCGCGATCGCCGCGGCGATTCGCAGTCAGGGCAAGGGCGTGCTCTTCGGCGCGCTGACGTCCGCCGTGAGCTTCCTTTGCTTTCTGCGCAGCGAATCGATCGGCTTCGCTCAACTCGGCGTGCTCATCGCCTTCGGCATCCTGGCCGCGGGTCTGTTCATGATGACGGTTTTCTTCGCGTTCGTCGGTCCGAAGTTTCGTCGGCGCGACAGCGACCTGCTGTGGACCGCGGGCGAGCGCTTCGTCGGCCTGGTCTATCGGGCGCCACGCGGATTTTTCCTCGCGACGAGCGTCTTGCTCGGCACGCTCACCGCATTCGCCTTCGCTCCTTTTGGGCGATTGCAATTCGATGCCAATCCGAAATCGCTGGAGCCAAAAGACAGCCGCGCGGGCACCGCCCTGCGAACGATCATCGCGAAAATGCCCGTCGCCGCCGAACCCTTGATCATCCTTCTCCACAGCAATGGGCTCGAAGACTTTCACCAACGCTGGGCCCAGCTCCAAACCGCCTGGACCAGTCTGGTCGCAAACCAGCGCATTCGGTCGGCGGCGTCGCCGGCGGCGCTCGCCATCTCGCCGGCGAAGCTCGAAGGCAACGCCGCGAAGCTCAGCAAAATTGACTTCACCGCTGCACGGTCCGCGCTCAGCGAGACGCTCGCGCGGGAAGGTCTCAGCGCCGACTCTTTCAAAGCCGCCTTTGCGTTTCTCGATGCGCTCGAATCCGTCGCGCAGGGCAACCGCGCGCTCCTCGACTGGCGGCACGCTCTGCCGCCGACTTCGAGCTGGTGGTTCGTGCTCGACCGCTTCTTTTCGCGCGATCCGAATCTCGGCGCCGGTTACATCACGCCGCTGAAGACGCTCTCCACTTTCGCCGAAAAGGAGCAACTGCGCACCGACCTCGAAGCCGCGCATGTTCCCATCCAAATCTCCGGCTGGAGCTACACGCTGCAAGACCTTGTGCCGTGGGCGAAAGGCAAGCTGACCGAACTCTCGGCGATCATGATCCTTTTCAATGTCGCTCTGCTCATCTTTCTCTACCGGCGGGTGTTTCCACTTTTTATCCTCATGCTCGGCCTCGCGCTTTCCGTCGGGGCGCTCGTGACTTCGCTGAAGATTCTCGGGATTCCGCTGAACATGTTCAATGTCCTCGCCTTTCCACTCGTCCTCGGCGTGGGCGTGGACTACGGCATCTACGTCGTCATCGCGATCCGGCAGGCAGGCCACCAGCACCGCAATCTCGCCACGATGGTCAAGCCCGTGCTGCTCAGCGGACTGACGACGGTTTGCGGCTTTGGCTCGCTGGGCTTCGCGGCCAATCCGGCGCTCCGCGGGCTGGGCGTGGTCTGTGCGCTTGGCGTGGCGTGGTGCCTGTTTGCCACGCTCTGCTTTGTCCTGCCGGCCTACGCGTGGCGGGGGGAGAAGTAGAAAATTCCGACGCGTGAGTCCTTCGCTTTACTCCATTCGCGGCTTCAAGAGCGCCTTCGCCATCGCGCACATCCTGCCGCGCGGATTCTCCCGCTGGCTTGCCGCTCGCATCGGGCTGGCCAGCTATGCGCGCCGCCCGGAAGCCCAGGCCGCGCTCCGCTCCAATCTTCAACTCGTGACTGGCCGCCGCGGCGCGGAACTCGACGCGCTGTGCATCGAGAACGTTGCCAACTTCAGCCAGATGCTGGCGGATTATTTTCTCTGCGCGGGCGCCGATGCTCCCGCGCAAGCGTGCAAGCTCCTGCACGGCCGGAGCGGAGAAGAACATCTCACCCTCGCCCGCGAACGCGGGAAAGGCGCGATCATCGTCACCGCGCATCTCGGACATTGGGAGTTGGGTGGGTTGATGCTCGCCCGGCGCGGGCTTCCGCTCACCGTCATCACACTCGAAGAGCCGAGCACCGAACTCTCGCGCTGGCGCGAAGCCTGTCGGCGGCAGTTTGGGATCAAGACGATCACCGTCGGTCCGGGCTATCCCTTCGCCTTCGTCGAAATGATCCAGACGCTGCGTCGCAATGAACTCCTCGCCATGCTCGTGGACCGCCCGTACGGCGGCACTGGGGTGCCCGTGAATTTCTTCGGCCACGAGACGGAATTCTCGACGGCCCCCGCCCTGCTCGCCCATCACACCGGCGCCGCAGTGTTGCCCGCTTTCGTCCTCCAGGATCGCGACCACGGTTACATCTCGATGGCCGAACCGATCATCCCGATGCAGGAGGAAACCGACACGAACGCCACGCTCGCCGGCAACACCCAGCGGGTCGCCACAATCTTCGAGGCGATCATCCGACGGCACCCCGAGCAGTGGTTCAATTACGTCCCCATCTGGCGCGATGCCGTGCGCACGTAAGACTTGCGCTTGCTGCGCTCTCACGCCCTATTCGCGGCTTTTCCACGAAATCATCATGCGCCCCAGCTTCGCCCTGCTTCTCCTCTTCACGCTTTCGCTGCACGCCGCCGAACTCTCCCCGGCAGAGACGCAGGCGCTGATGAAAAGCCTCCAGGAACATCGCGCGAAATTTCCGTCTTTGAATGCCGATTTCGTCGAGGAAAAGACGACGCATCTTCTGACCAAACCGCTGACCAGTGCCGGCACGCTCGCCTTTCAAGTGCCCAATAAATTCCGCCGCGAAGTGACCGGCAACAGCCCGAGCCTGACCGTGAGCAATGGGCAGAAGCTTTGGATTTACTACCCTGGGTTTAAGGAGGCGGAACTCTATACGCTGGGCCAGCGCGCATTTTTTGACGACTCCATCGCGGCGCTCACTGCCGGGCTGAATTTCCAGCAGGTCGAAAAGTTCTTCAGCTACAAAGCCGCGCGGGAAAGCGATCACTACGACATTTTTCTCACCCCGCGCAACGGCGGCCTCAAGCGCATGGTCACGGCGCTCACCGTGCGGGTGGACGACGACTTCAAAATCCAGCGGACCGAAGCCACGCTACCCAAAGGCGGGCGTGTCGTGACGACGTACAAGAACCAGCGGCCCACGCCGATCCCGGCGAGCGCGTTCGAGTTCATGCCGCCCGCCGACGTCCACGTCTCGCAGCCGCTCGGAAAATAGCGCGCGATGCGCGAGACCGAGCAGCGCAATTCACCGCTCCCCGCGCTCCTCGAGCGCTGGCGCACTCCGGCGGAATATTGGCTGACGCGCTTTGTGCTGCTGCGGCTGCTCGGGTTCATCTATTTCATCGCCTTCCTCGCCGCGGTGAATCAACTCACACCGCTCATCGGACACGACGGGCTGCTGCCCGCGGAACGTTATCTGCACCGCCTCACGGAACATTTCGGTTCGCGCACCGAGGGATTTTTTGAACTGCCGAGCCTGTTCTGGTTCGGCATCTCCGACGATGCGCTGCGTGCTGTCGCCTGGACGGGCCTCGCCCTCTCGATTCTCGTCGTCCTCGGTTACGCGAATGCGCTTCTCATGCTGGCGCTGTGGTTTCTCTACACATCGATCGTGAACGTCGGGCAGCTCTGGTATTCCTATGGCTGGGAAATCCAATTGCTCGAAACCGGATTTCTCGGCGTTTTTCTCTGCCCGCTGCTCGATGGCCGGCCTTTTCCGCGCCGTGCACCGCCGGTCGTGGTGCTCTGGCTTTATCGCTGGCTCATCTTCCGCATCATGCTCGGCGCGGGCCTGATCAAGCTCCGGGGCGACGCGTGCTGGCGCGACCTGACCTGCCTTTACTACCACTACGAAACGCAGCCCATCCCCAATCCGGTAAGCTGGTGGCTGCATTTCAGGCCGCACTGGTTTCATCAACTCGGCACGCTTTGGAATCACATCGTTGAGTTGGTCGTGCCGTGGTTTGCTTTCTGGCCGCGCCCGTCGCGCCATGTCGCAGGCGTCTTGCTGGCGGGCTTTCAAGTCACCCTCATCATCAGCGGTAATCTGTCGTTCCTGAACTGGCTGACGATCGTGCCGTGTCTCGCGTGTTTCGATGACACCTTCTGGGCGCGCTTGCTGCCGCGCAGGCTCGTGCAGCGGGCGCGTCTAGCCGCGGAGTCGGCGCAACCTTCGAGCGCGCAGGAATTCGCCGCCGTCGCGCTCGCGTTGGTCGTGCCGCTACTCAGCATCGATCCGCTGATGAACCTGATCTCGCCCGGCCAGGTGATGAACACGTCGTTCAATCGCTTGAATCTCGTCAACACCTACGGCGCTTTTGGCACCGTGGGCCGCGAGCGATCCGAGATCGTCTTCGAGGGCACGTTCAGTCCGTCGCCCGGGTCGGCGGAGTGGCGCGAATACGAGTTCCCCGCCAAGCCCGGCGAACCCCGACGCCGACCGCCGATCATCGCGCCGTATCAGCCCCGGCTCGACTGGCAGATTTGGTTCGCCGCGATGGCGACGCCGCGCGAATACCCGTGGACGGTCCACTTCGCGTGGAAGCTTCTGCACAACGATGCCGGCACGCTCAGCCTGCTCGCGAACAATCCCTTTCCCAACGAGCCGCCGCGCTACGTGCGCGCCGTGCTCTACCGCTACCGATTCACGCGTCCGGATGAAGCCGATGGCACTTGGTGGAAACGCGAGCGCGCCGGGTTGTGGCTGCCGCCGTTATCCGCCGATCAACCCGACCTGCACCGCTTTCTCGAAGCACAAGGCTGGCTCGATCCGCAGCCAGCCCCGAGCCGGTGAAAAAGCATTGGAGGGCGAAGCTCCTGCGACGACGCCCCCCCCCCGCGCCGGCCAAACCTTGGGCTTCGAGGGAGCTCCGCCCTCCAGTCGAAAGTCCGAAGTACGGCGCGGCATTACGAGCGTGACCTCCTCTCGCCGCGCGGCTGAGATTTGCCTCCGCGCATGGATACGCCGTTGCTTCGACTCACCGCGATCACCAAGTTTTTCCTCGCTGTCCGGGCGTTGAAAGGCGTGTCGTTCGATCTGCGTCCGGGTGAAGTCCACGCGCTGCTCGGTGGAAATGGCGCGGGTAAATCGACGCTGATCAAAGTCATCACCGGAGCGCATCGGCCCGATGGCGGCACGATCAAAGGAAGGCGACACTTCAGCGGTGATCCTTTGCAATGTCGGCGACCTCGGCTACCTGACGATCCAAGCTGCCGCCGCGACGGCCCGCGGCGAACTGAAAACGGGTGCGACGAGTTTCAAAGCGGGCCGCCTCGGCGACCTCAAAATCGAAAGCAGCGACATTATCCTCGGCAAGCCGTTTGTCTTCACCAAAGACAACATTGATCAGTTCGATTTTTTTAGAGCGGCTTAGTTTTTCTGGGGCCGTCTGAGGAACACGAACACGCTTCGCGGGCCTTCATCCTCGTCCTCGTTCTCGTTTTCCGCCATTCGAGGACGAGGACGAGGACGATTTAATGACGCGCGTGCGGAATTGCAGAGTGCGCGCAGAACTTACTTCTCCAAATTCTCGGTGATGCAGCGGGTGATATCCGCGAGACTCACCGGCTTGGCGATGAAGGGGTAGCCGCCAATGTCGTTCTTGGTCTCGCGGTGCGAGACGATGGCGGTGAGGAAAATAATTGGAATGTGGGCGAGCAGCGGGTCCGTGCGGATTTGTTGCGCCACGTCTCCGCCGTCGATTTTCGGCATGACGATATCGAGGAAGATGATGTCGGGCTTGAACTCTCGGGCGGCGAGCCAAGCCTTGGTCCCGTCATTTTCCTCGAGCACGATGTAGCGTCCGGTGCGTTCGAGAGTCAGTTTCAGGAGCCGGGTGAAGCCCGATTCGTCGTCCACGATGAAGATACGTTTTTTTTGCATTGGGGGTCGGTCAGTTGAGAGCGTGGTTCAGGCTTGAAACATCAGAGTTACGCGAACTCCGGCGTCGTGAAGATTGCGGACGTCGATCGTCCCGCCGTGCAAATCGACAATCGTTTTGACGACGGAAAGGCCGAGGCCAGTGCCTTTCCCGGTGGGTTTGGTGGTGAAAAAAGGCTCGAAGATTTTCGCGAGTTTGTCCTCCGGGATGCCGGAGCCGGTGTCGTCGATTTCCACGACGACGATGGTCTTCCCCACGCGGAAGGATTCGGACCGGCTGTCGGAGACGTTGGAGCCCATGCCGGTGAGCTGTTTGGCGAAGGTGCGGACGGAAAGCACTCCGCCCGTGCCCATGGCGTGAATGGCATTGGTAAAAAGGTTGACGAAAACCTGGCTGATTTTGCTCGAGTCAAGTTTCAGGTGCGGGAGATTCGGCTCGAGGTCACGCTCGATTTCAAAGGCGCCTTTCATCTCGCCGCGCACGAGCTTGAGCGCGGCCTTGATGACGTTGTTGATGTCCTCGCCTTTGACTTCGAGCTGCTTCGGCGCGGAGAAATCGAGCAGGCCGAGGATCACGCCATCGGCACGCGTCAGCGCGTCGGCCATTTCCTTGAGGATCATCGGAGTGTGTTCGTCCGCGGATTTCTGGGTGGAGAGATACTCGAGGCCCATCTTCAGAATCGCGAGCGGGTTCTTGACCTCGTGAGCGACGCCTGCGGCAAGACGGCCAATGGACTTCATTTTCTCAGCTTCGATGAGTTGCAGTTGCACTTCGCGCAACTCCTGGTGCGCGAGCTGGAGGTTTTGCACGGCGGTGAGCAATTCTTCGCGGTTCTCCGCCAGCTCGGTGTTGGCTTGCTTGAGCCGGGCCTCGGCCAGCTTCTGCTGGGTGATGTCCCGGCTGATGCAGACGAGGCCGACGGGCTTCCCGTCTTCATCGAGCCACGGAATCTTCGACGTGAGCCTCCAGCGGGGATTGCCGTCCGTGTCGGTCCGATGCTCCTCTTCATTGAGCAGTGGCCGGCCCGCCGCCGCCACGGCCATGTCGCTTTCATGAAACGAAGCCGCGACTTTGTCGGGAAAAAAATCAAACACGGTGCGCCCGCGCACCTCGGAGGATTCGCTCGCCCCCAGCCAGCGGAGATGCGCCAGATTCGAGAGCAGGTAACGCCCCTGAATGTCCTTCAGAAAGACGAGGTCGGGAAGGTTGTCGATGACCGCCCGGAGGAGATTGCGTTCCGTCTGGAGCTGCTCCTCCAATTCCTTCATGTCGGAAATCTCGCGCGAAATCCCACAAGTGCCGATGACCCTTCCCTGTCGATCATGCATCGGCAGCTTGGTCGTGAGCGACCATGATTTGCGGCCATCGGCGAGGTTTTCAAATTCGACCTTCCCGAGGATCGGTTCACCGGTCTCCATGATGCTGCGTTCATCCTCTAACGCCTTGCGCGAGTGCTCGGCGTCATAGAAATCCGCGTCGGTTTTTCCGTAGGCTTCCTCGGACCGCTGCAAACGAAAGAGGTGGGTGAACGCGCGATTGATGCGGATGAAACGGCTCTCCCGGTCTTTGAAATAAATGCGGTCGGGGATGTTTTCGAGCAGCGTCTGGAACATGTCGCGCTCCCGCGCCAGTTGCGTCTCCGCGCGCGACCGCTCGATCGTGTAGCGCAGGGCGCGGTGCAGAAGGTGAGTATCGACGCGGCCTTTGACGAGATACTCGTACGCGCCGAGCTGCACGGTTTGCAGCGCCAGTTCCTCGTCGTCTCTTTCGCTCAGGACGATGATCGGCACATCGGGCGCAGCCGCATGCGCCTGGTTGAAGGTCTCAACGCCACGGCTGTCGGGCAGCGAAAGATCGAGGAGCACGACGTCGATCGTCCCCCCGCGAAGCCGTTCGATGGCGTCGGCGAGCCGATTGGTTTCAGCCTCGACCCGAAAGCGGGAATTTGGCTCGTCGTCCACCATCTCGCGGAGGAGGAACACGTCCCCCGGATTGTCTTCGACGAGAAGGACAGTGTGCTTGGCCAAAGGGGTGGGAGACATCTTTCCGTGGGGCTCTGACAAAACGTAATCCACGCCTCGGTTCAAACGCGAGCGTTTAGCGACCGGTCGCTTTGGCTATCGCGTTGCGCAGGGTGGAAAGGGTGAAGGGTTTGCTGACGACCAGATCGACGCCATCCGGGCACTCACCGGCGCCGGTCATGAGATCGCCGAACCCGGTGAGCAGGATGACCGGCTGCTCCGGCCGCAGCTTCTTGACCTCCGCCGCGAGATCGTCGCCATTCATCTCGGGCATGGCGCGATCCGTCATGACGAGATCGAAGCGTGCCGCTTTAAACTTCTCCAGGCCTTCACGTCCATTGTCGGCGGTCTCGACCTGATGTTTATCCTCATCCAGGTAAACGCTGATGACCTCACGGACGAGCGGCTCGTCTTCGACGACGAGGATGCGCAGGGGTGAGGGAATGGGCAGCGCCGGTTGCGCCGCCTCGGGTGGCTTACCGATTTTTTCGAGAGGCAGCGAGATGGCGATGGAAGTGCCCCGCCCCGCCTCGCTCTGGATATCGAGCTCACCCCCGTGCCGGCGGACGATGCCATAGACGCTGCCCAATCCGAGACCCGTGCCCTGATCGTCCTTCGTGGAAAAGAACGGCTCGAGGCAGCGCGCTTTCACTTCCTCGGTCATGCCGATGCCGTCGTCGCTCACCGTGATGACGAGCCAGCGGCCCTGGACCTCCGTCCGGAGCGTGACCGTGCCGCGTTTTGGGATGGCATCAATGGCATTGAAGATGAGATCGACGAGCATCTCGCGCAGCTCGGATTCATTGCCCGAGACGGTCGGCACATTTCCCATCTCCGTGCGAAAATCGATGTGGATGCCAGCCGCGAGCGCCTGCCCCTTCCAACGCGGCTGCGTGAGGGAGATGGACTGGAGGACGAGATCATTGACGACGACGGGCGTGAAGACCTCTGCGTCGTCCCGATAGCGGTAAAATTCCCGCAACCGGCTGACGACCTTGGCGCTGGACTGCGCCGCACCGTGGATCATCTCGACATACATCCGGACTTTCTTTGGATCTTCGGCCGTCTCCGGCTTCATGAGGAGCAGCTCGCTGAAGCCCAGGATGGGCGCGAGCGCGTTATTAAAATCGTGCGCGATGCCATTGGCCATGCGGCCGAGCGCGTGCATCCGCTCCCGCTGGATGATCTCCCGCTGAGTCGCCTGAAGCTGGCTCATGGCGTCCGAGAGCTGGCGGTTGCTTTCGAGCACGGCTTCCTCGGCGCGCCGCCGCTCGGCGATTTCATCCTGCAGCTTCGCATTTGCCTGAATGAGCGCAGTGGTGCGCTCGCGAACGCGCGTCTCGAGCGTTTCGTTCACGCGCTTGAGCTGCAACTTCGCCCGCTTGCGCTCGATCGCGTACTGCATCGAGCGGACGAGCAGATGGTGATCGACGTGTCCTTTGACGAGATAATCTTGCGCGCCGAGTTGCACGGTCTCGATGGCCAGCGCCTCATCATTGATCCCGCTCAGAACGACCAGCGGCATGTCGGGCGCCGCCTCTATGACGTGGATGAAAGTCTCCAGCCCGTCGCTGTCCGGTAGCGACAGATCGAGCAGGATCAACTCGATGCCTCCGCCCTTCAGTCGCTCGAGTCCCTGCGCGAGATTGCCCGCCCGATGCAGTTGAAACTGCGTTACATCGGAAGTCGCGAGCAGCTTCTGCAAGAGTTCCACATGGTCCTCGTTATCCTCGACGAGCAAGACATTCACGGGACCTTCATCCATAATAATCCTACGCCGCCGGGGTCGTTGCCACGGTCACTTGCAAATGAGGGATGGAGCCGCTGACCTTCATGAATTTCGTTTCGTCGATGGACCTTGGAAGATAGCAGCCGGCGCCGAGGTTGTATGCCTTAAAATACTTCCCACGCGTCTTCCATTCCGAGACGCGCCGCATCAGTCACCGGGATTATCGAGCACTTCACGGACTTTTTTTGCGAGGTCGGCCGGCGTGAAGGGCTTCTGTAGAAAAGCGGTGCCGACTTCCAAGCCATGGCCCTGGAGGATTCGCTCATCCACGTAACCGGAAGTGAAGAGAAGCTTGGTCCGCCCTGTCCGCGTTTCCCGAAACCAATTGGCAAGTTCCTGGCCACCGGCATCGGGCAGGACCACATCGGAGAAAAGCAAATCCACTTCGTGGCCACTATTGCCTTCGACGACATCGCGCGCCTGCTTGCCGCTCGCAGCTTCGAGCACGGTGTAGCCGAGCCGGCGGAGCACATGCGAGGTGAGGCTGCGGACCGTGATTTCATCTTCGACATAGAGCACCGTCTCGGTGCCTCCGGGCAGGTTCCCGACCTCTTTGCGAATGCTCGATTTCTCGCCCGTCTCCTCGACCCGCGGCAGGTAGATCGAAAAGGTCGTCCCGACTCCGACCATGCTATCCACGGTGATGTATCCGCCACTTTGCTTCACGATGCCATAGCAGGTCGCGAGGCCAAGTCCGGTCCCCTGCCCTTTCTCTTTCGTCGTGAAGAACGGTTCGAAGATGTGCTTCTTGACCTCGTCACTCATCCCGTGGCCCGTGTCGGTGACGGTCAGTTTCACGTACTCGCCGGCAGGCATTTCGCTGACCAGTAATAAATCCTCGAGGAAGTAGGTCACGTCAGCGGTTTGAATCGTGATCGATCCGCCTTTGGGCATGGCGTCGCGCGCGTTGACGCAAAGATTCAGGAGCACCTGTTCGAGCTGGCTCTGGTCGGCTTTCAAGCGGCCAATTTTCGCGGTGAGTTGCGCGTGAATCTGAATGTGCTCGCCGATCACGCGCTGGAGCATTTTCTCCATCTGGTTGACCGTGTCATTGATGCTCACGACGCGCGGGAAAAGCGGCTGGCGTCGGCTGAAAGCGAGGAGCTGATGCGTGAGCGATGCGGCGAAATCGGCGGCTTTGCGGATCTCGGTCAGGTGCTTGTACATCCACTGCCGCTCATCAATCTGGCCGATAATCAGATCGCTGTAGCCGAGGATCGCCGTGAGGATGTTATTAAAATCGTGCGCGATGCCGCCGGCCAAACGGCCCACGGCATCCATCTTCTGCGATTGCAGAAGCTCCTCTTCGAGGCGTTTGCGCTCGGTGATGTCGCGCGCGATCGACGACAGACCGGTGATCTGCCCGCCTTCCCTGCGAAAAGGCGACTCGGTCAGCGAGACGCTAATCCGTTTGCCATCCTTGCGGAGCCGGATCGTCTCATAATTGGCGAGGCTTTCCCCGCGTTTCACCGCGGTCAATGCCTGCGGAAATTCGTCGAGCCGATCGGGCGGAATGAGCATTTCCAAAGGCTGGCCGATCGCTTCATCCGAACCATAACCGTAGATCCGTTCGGCGCCGACGTTCCAACTCACGATCCTGCCTTCGATCGTGCAGGCCACGATGGCGTCATTGGAATTCGCCACCACCGCCGCCAGCTCCGAGGTGGTGCGCTCCGCCTCGCGCCTTTCCGTAATGTCCCGGACGTAGGCGGTGAACATCGGCTTGCCATCGATCAAGATGCGGCTGATCGCGAGTTCCACCGGAAACTCCGAGCCATCGGCGCGCATCGCGGTCACCTCCATGCGCCGGCCCTGCTCCGATCCGGCATTGGTCGCATGGTAGAGCGCCATGCCGCCGCGATGGGTTTTCCGCAGCGTCTCGGGAATGATCAACGCCGCCATGTCGCGCCCGAGCGCATCCTGCTGAAGGCAGCCGAACGCCCGCTCTGCCGCGGGATTGAATTCGGTGATCTTTCCTTCCAGATCGAAAGTAACGATGCAGTCGAGCGCAGAACGCAGAATCGCCGCCTTCCGCATTTCGCTCCGCCGGAGCGCTTCCTCGGCGCGCTTGCGCTCGACGAGGTGGCTGAGCTGGGTGGAAATCGAGCCGAGAGTATGGAGCAATTCCGCATCCGGCAGCGTGATCCTCGGACTGAAAAACTCGAACACTTGCTGAACCTCGCCACTGACGGAGATCGGGAGCGCATACGCCACCGCCATCCCGCACGCGATTACGAATTCGCCGTGGGCATAATCAGGCGCTTCCGCCACGTCGGAAACCCACGCCGGTTCGCGCGATTCCCACACTTCGCCCACGAGCTTTTGGCCGCGCCGATAGGAGATCTTTGCCAGCGCCCGCGGCAGCGCTTCGCCCGCCACCTCCGAAGAATGCCAGATTTCAGCAGACCGCATCAGACCATCCGCCTCCACCTCCCAGGCAATGCCGACATCCCATTCGAGCCCCTGGCAAATCGTCTCGAGAAGACGAGGCCGCGCTTCCTCGACGGTCGCCGCGTCGCCGACCACCTGTGCTGTCGCATACTGCAACCGCCGCCGCTGCTCGCTCCACCATCGGTCGGACACATCCTCGACGGTGCCCTCAAAATAAAGAACTTCTCCATTTGTGCCGCGCACCGAACGCACATTTTCCCGGACCCAAATCGTGCGTCCATCCGCCCGCACGATTTCAAACTCGAAGTCCGAAACGACGTCCTCTCCACGCAGCGCTTCGAGCAGAGCCTCACGTTGCGAGGGATCGACGTAGAGCTGCATGGCGACATCGGTCAGGGACTCGATCAAACGCTCCGGCGACTCATAGCCATACATTTCGGCCAGCGCGCGATTCGCAGTGATGATGTGGCCTTCCGGTGTGGTCTGAAAGATGCCCTCGATGGCGTTGTCGAAGATCGAGCGATACTTGGCTTCCGCATCGCTCCAGTGCGCGGTCACGCGTTCGTGTTCGAGGGCAGCGTCCTCCAACCGCCGGCTCCGTCGCCGCGCGTGGATGACCCCCAATCCGAGAACCACGAGAAGAGCGCCACCGAGCGCGTAGGCCGTGCTCATGAACTTCGCCGCGCTCCGATCGTGTTCGTCGAAAATCTGCCGCGCCGTTCCCGGCTCCTTCGAAGCATGCATCTTTTGGGCAACGCGCATTAGTTCCTGATCCACCACGCGGAGACGCCAGATGCCGCCGACGAGAATGATGAGGAAAACCACCGCCAATCCACACTCCATGGCATCGCGACACCAGCGTGGGAAACGAGGGGGCTGAGCGTGGGTTGATGGAGTCACGAGGGGGATATCGAAGCCGGCAAGCGGTCCAAGTTGGCCTGGGAAACGGCTTCGGGCCAACCCACGAACTCTCCGGCGTCGAAGTGTATATGCGCCGCGATGCGCCTGCCAGCAAGCGCCAACAGTCAATCGCGGCTCAGGTTGCCGGTTGTAGAGGTGGCTCTGTCGCGCTTTGACGAAGTGCCACCTGTGGTCTGCAAAGGCGGCACTTCCTACGGACAGAACCGCCTCTACAACGCATGAGCCCAAATCGAGCCACTACCCAACAGTCGATTCAGCGCCAATCCATTCTCCTTGGCGGGTTCCGCGAGTTCACTAAAGTGCCGCCATGCATCCAGTCTCCGGCGCTTTGCACCGTTTTGAAATTCCCGGCAAAGCAGTCTTCGAACTCGGTTCCGGCGGGCTTCCACGCCTCGCCGTGAACTCTTCACTCGCCGACGCTCACATCTATCTGCACGGCGCGCACGTCACCCACTTCCAGCCTCGCGGCGCTGCCCCCGTGCTTTTTTTGAGCGGAAAAAGTTGGTTCGCCGCCGGCAAGCCGATCCGCGGTGGAGTGCCGGTCATTTTTCCGTGGTTCGGCCCGCACGCCAGCATTTCAGATGCTCCGGCGCACGGCTTCGCGCGGACCGCGGATTGGGAAGTGGAGTCGCTTTCCATCGACAGCGATGACGTGATCACCGTGGTCCTCCGCCTCGATGCAAAACTGGCGACCCACCCCGCGTGGCCTCATGATTTTGTGCTGCAATATCGGATCGTGATCGGCCGAACTCTCACCCTCACCCTGGAATCCGAGAATACTTCGAGCGCACCCTTTTCGTTTGAAAACGCGCTCCACACTTACTTCGCCGTCGGCGACGTGCGCCAAACCGCCACGACCGGCCTCGCTGAGGCGAGCTACATCGACAAGACGGATGGCATGCAACGCAAAGTCCAGGGAATCGATCCGATCCGCATCACGCAGGAAACGGATCGCGTTTTTGAAAATACGCGCGCCGCTTGCGTGCTCGACGATGCCAGTTCGCGGAGGAAGATCACGGTCGAGAAAAGTGGTTCGCAAACCACCGTGGTTTGGAATCCGTGGATCGCCAAAGCGGCCGCGATGGCGGATTTCGCAGCGGATGAATGGCCGCGGATGCTCTGCATCGAAACCGCCAACGCCGGGGCCAACGCCGTCGTCCTGCCCCCGGGCGAGAAGCACTCCATGCGCGCGGCGATCTCGGTACAATAACAGCGCCGCGCCTACGCAATCGCGCCGCCCCGAGTCGGGCCGAGCTGCGCCAGGAATCCGCCGAGCACACTCTCGACCGGCTTGCCCTCGAGGAGCACTCGCTTCAACTGCCGCTTGC
>JBBSDS010000032.1:0-22927 GCA_038240495.1 Chthoniobacterales bacterium
AGCGAAGCGCCGCGGTGGGCGAAGGCGGCGCGGCGCGGAATCGAAGGATCCCGTGGAATCGCCAATGCCCTCCGAAACAAGTGTTCATCAGGCTTCCAGGGCACGTCGAATCTCACAACCACGGATGACACTGCTTTCGGAGATTTTTCAACAGGCCGTTAAGCCCGAATCGAGGCTGCGGCGACAGCGGAAACCTTTGCCAAGACTTCGCAAATGAAAACGCTCCTCAGGCTGTGCCTGCTGACACTCCCGCGCTTCCTCGCGAACGCCGCCACGCCCGCGCCGATGGATCTTCCCGAAGGCTTCATGGCCGAGGTGGTCGCTGCCCCGCCGCTCGTGGCGCATCCGATCATGGCGACACTCGGCGAGCCGGGAAAACTGTTCGTGGGCGACGCACCGGGGCTCAACCTCAACAAGGCGGAACTGGAGAAACAATTGCCCAATCGCGTCGTCCTGCTCCACGACACAAATGGCGACGGCATCTACGACAAGGCCACCGTCTTCGCGGACAAGATGACCTTCCCGCAAGGCGGCGTGTGGCTGGACGGCTCCCTCTACGTCGCGTCTCCACCGGGCATTTGGAAATTGACCGACACCGATGGCGACGGCGTCGCCGACCAGCGCGAAATGATCGTCGGTTACTTCGATTTCACCGGAAACGCGGCGGATGTACACGGGCCATTCCTGCACCCGAACGGCCGGCTGTATTGGTGCCACGGGCGCAAAGGTCACGACGTAAAACAAAAGGACGGCACGCTCGTCCACGCGGGTCTTGCGTCGGGCATCTGGTCGTGCCGGCCGGATGGCTCCGACGTGCGCTGGCACTCGCTCGGTTGCGGCGATAATCCGGTCGAAATTGATTTCACGCCCGAGGGCGAGATCATCGGCACGCAGAACATCTATTTCACCAACCCGCGCGGCGACACGATTGTCCACTGGTTGCGCGGCGGCGTGTATCCGCGCGAAGACCAGCTCAAGGCCATCGCGGGCCTGCCACGCACGCTCGATGTCATGCCGGTGGTTCACAATTTCGGACACGTAGCCGTCTCCGGCTGCGCGTTCTATCGCAGCGGCGCATTCGATCCCGACTGGCGCGGCAATCTCTTCGTCGCGCACTTCAACACGCAGCGCGTCACGCGCATGGAAATGGCCCGCGACGGCGCGAGCTACAAAGTCACCGAGCGCGAGTTCCTCAAGCTCCGCAGCCCCGATGCACACCTCACCGACGTGCTCGAAGACCGTGACGGATCATTGCTCGTCGTGGACACGGGCGGCTGGTTCCGCATCGGCTGTCCGTCATCGCTCATGGCGAAGCCGGACGTCGCCGGTGCGGTCTATCGCGTTCGGAAAATCGGCGCGCCGACAAAGGTCGAACCATGGGGCGGCACTGCGGTGGCGCACGTTTGGGAGCTGGCCCGCAAAGGCGGCCCGGACAGCGTGAGTCAGCTCACGGCGCTGCTCGCCAGCGATGACTCAAGTGTTGCGCACGCCGCAGGCAATGCGCTCGCGGAACTCGCTCCAGTGGAGTCCGCAGCCGCGCTCGTCACCGCACTTGGCCATAAAGATCCGGGTGTGCAACTCGCTGCCGCACACGCTCTCAGCTCGCTGCCGCAACTTGACGGAAAGTCTGTGAGTGCCTTGCTCCGGCGGCTCGAAGGCGATGTGGATCGCGCGGTCGAACATCAGGCGATGTTTGCCTTGATCCGCGCCAATCAGCCTGCGCTCGTGCGCGAGGCGTTGCGCGCGAACAGCCAGCCAGCGCTGCAGCGCCGGGCGCTCGCCATTCTCGATCAGCTTCCAGATTCTCCACTTACCGCAGCCGATGTCCTACCCCTGCTCGATGCGAAAGACGCCGCGCTCGCAGGCAAAGCCGCGGCCGTGACCGCAGGCCATCAAGATTGGGCCCGCACCGCGGCGGAGCACTTCGCCCAATGGCTGGCGAGCGGCCTGGATTCTCCCGAGCGGTTCGCGGTGCTCGAGCAAGCAATCATGCCGGGGCTCGGCGAAAAGGACGCGCGGGACTTGGTGACGACGCTGGTCGAAAGCCCCGATCATAACCGCCAGCGCACTGCCTGGAATCTCATCGCCGCGTCAAACCTGTCCGCCCCGGAACCGCGCTGGGCGGCGCCGCTGCAAGCCGCGCTAAGTCACGCTTTGCCCGCCGATCAATCCCTCGTGCTCGACGCCGCGGCCAGACTTGGCGGCGCTCCCATGCACGACTCGCTCCAGCAATTCGCCGCCGATGAGAAACATCCACTCGCGCTGCGGTTGAGAGCCTTGGGCGCTTCGCTCAAGGCGGGCACTGCACTCCCGGCGGATTCGTTTGCATTGTTCGTGCGCGTCCTCGGTGATTCTGCGGCGGGCTCCGCTCGCATGGAAGCCGCCCGCATCGCGACGAAGGCGAAGCTGAGCAAAGACGAATTGCAGCAACTTGCGACGAGGTTCCCGACGCTCAGCCCGGTGGAATTGCGCGAGATTATCAAGATAGTCCGGCAATCCAAGGAGGCCGCGATCGGGACGGCGTTTGCGACCGCGTTGAAAGATGCTCCGGCACTCGGCGCGTTCCAGGAAAGCGAGATTCGCACGGCCTTCAGCAGTTATCCGCCGGAGGTGTTTGAAGTCGTCGCGCCAGCGCTTCGCGAGCTCGCCGCCGAGGACAGCGTGCGCCGCCGCAAGGTGGAGACACTGCCCGCACTCATCGCCGCCAAAGGCCGGCCGGCAGAAGGACGGAAGGTTTTTGAATCCGGGAAAGGCGCGTGCATCGCGTGCCATCGCATCGGCGACGTGGGCAATCTCGTTGGCCCGAACCTCAGCGCCATCGGGCAGATTCGTTCCGAGCGCGACATCCTCGAATCCGTGCTCTTTCCCAGCGCCACTCTCGCGCGCGACTATGAAGCGCACGCCATCGATATGTCGAATGGCGAGTCGTTTGTCGGCGTTATCCGCCGCAACCTGCCCGACGCCATCGTTATCGCCGATTCGTCCGGCCAGGAGCGCACGCTCCCGCGCTCGCAAATCATTGCGATGCAAACCCTCGCCACATCGCTGATGCCCACGGGCCTCGACCGCACGCTCAGCGAGGAAGAACTCCTCGACCTCGTGGCATATTTACGAAGCCGCAAGTGAACCCAAAAGACGCCACCGCCGCCGTGCAGGCGATTTATCGCGACCTTGCCGCGCGTCCCATCGAGCGCGCGTGCGTGCAACGGACCGAGTGCTGTCACTTCAAGCTCACGGGCCGCACGCCGTTTCTGACGAAAGGCGAAGCGCTGGTCGCCGCGCGGGCACTGCGTGCCACCGGCCGGAAGCGCCTGCCCGCAAACCCTGATGGCGCCTGCCCCCTGCTCGATCCCGCGAGCCACCGCTGCCTGATTTACGAGGGGCGTCCTTTTGGCTGCCGCACGCACTTTTGTGCAGCCGCGGGCGGGCCGTACGCCAGACGCGAAGTCGTGGATCTCATCCATCGGCTTGAAGATATCGACCGAATCCTGGGCGGCGATGGCGCGATGCCGCTGCCGTCGGCGGTGGAGCGGGCGCTCCGCGAGATGTAAGCGACGGCGGCTATTGCCGGGCGAGTTTCTTGGCTTGGCGAAAGGCGGACAGCGCCTTCTTTTTGTCGCCCTGTTTTTCGTAGAGCAGCGCGAGATTCTGCCACGCTTCGCTGAAAGTCGGATCGATCTTCACCGCTTCCTCAAACGCCTGAATCGCCTCCTTATCCTTTCCCGCTCCCATGCAAAATTCGCCGCGCGAGTAGGCTTCCGCCACGCGCTCGGTCGTGTTGTCTTTGGGCAATTCCGGTTCGACCGCTGAAGGCGCTCCGACACTGCCCGGAACAAGGTTTACGGCTACGGGCATTCTGACCACTTCGGGCTTCTGAGCCAACGCCAGATTGACCGATTCCCCCGGCTTGACGTGAGTCACTTGCAAATGCGAGCAGGCTCCAAAGGTAAGGATGACGCCCACAAAGCCGAGGAGTCTGGCGGGCGTGAAATGCGGATTCATGAGTGAAATTATTACTTCTCGATTAGCACGATCTTTGCCGGACGGCGAAGTTTCTCTGGGTCCTGCGGACCGGTAGTCGCTCGATTTGCAAGTGTAGAGGCGGCTCTGTCGCGCTTTGGCGACGTGCCGTCTCTGGCCAAAGGCGGCACATGCCACGGACTGAGCCGCCTAGACAACGCTCGTCCTCAAATGAGCCACTACCGGCGGAACCCGCCTCGACAGAGTTTGCCGAACGGGTTCTAGTGCAAGGCCATGCCGGGCCGCAACCTTGCCAAACCTTTCGCCATCGCCGGGTTCGTCCTCGCGGAAACGTACATGTTCTTCACCGTGCTCGGACCCTACGGCCGCGAGTCGCATCCGCTGCCGATGCCGATTCCCGAAGCGACCACGATTCCGGCGGGCTCGCCGCCGCCCGCGAGTGCACAGTTCATGCGCGTGGCGGTCGCCTCGATTTTCTTCGGACCCTTCGGCGCCATCGCGGGTACGGGCGTGGGTTTGCTCGTGAGCGGATTGCTCGGCGATTTTCGGAAAAATTCCGCTCGGAACTCCGCTCAGAATGACCGCGGATGAGGACTTGGAGTTTAACAAACACGCCCTACTTCCGACACCTCGACGCTTACGGTCGATCCGCGTCGCGCAAGGCTGCGACCGCCGTTTCGAGCCGGCTGGCAATTTCCAGCCAGCCAGCCCGCGCATTTTCCAATCCGCCAAAATTCAGCGGCGGGCCAATCCGCAGGTGGAGCGGGCGGGGACGCGGCAGCGTGGTATTCGGCGGACAGGCCGCAAAGGCACCGTGCAGGTAACATGGAACCACCGGCACGTCGGCTCCGGCGACGATCATGCCGAGGCCCGGTTTGAAGCGGCCCATGTTGCCATCGCGCGACCGCGTCCCCTCGGGGAAAAGAATGTAAATCGCCGGCTCGCCGATGAGCCGATCGCGCAACGCCTGCATGGCATGAGGCCCGCAGCTTTTCCGCCACATCGGCAGCGCGTTCAGCGTCATCGCGGAGAAGAGTGCCACGGCCGGCGTTTCAAAAAATACGTCGCCGGCCGCGATCGGAAAAACCGCCCGCCGAAGCCGCCACGGCAGCGCCACTCCGAGCGTCAGCGCATCGAGATGGCTGCTGTGATTTCCGACCATCACGAACGGCGGTTTGGCCGGAACATGTTCCGCCCCTTCCACCTTCAAGCGATGATAGCCACGCAGATACGCGCGCACGGTCACGCGCCATGCACTCTGCGTGAGACTGCCGAACAAACCCGCCTCGCGCCGCAGACTGCGGAAGCTGTCCGCTGGCTTCATGCCTTGATCGCCAGCAGGTCGGTATTGCCAGTCTTCCATTACGATCCTGCCAAAATGCGCGTCGGCTGATCGAGCCCGACGCCGAGGAAATAGTTGATGTAATGAAAGAGCGCCGGGCCGACGAAGATGAGGCTGTCGAAACGGTCGAGTAATCCGCCGTGACCCGGAATGGTCGCAGCCATGTCCTTGATTCCCAGGTCGCGTTTGATGCTCGACATTACGAGGTCGCCCCACTGTCCCGTGAGCGACAGGAGCGCGCCAAGTGCGACCAAATGAATTGGCTGATCGAGGACGGTGCCGCGAAAAATGAAATGCGCCAGCGTGGCGAAAAGCGCCGTCGTCAGGACGAGCGCTCCGAGGGCTCCGCCGATGGTTTTGTTTGGGCTCGTCTGCGGCGCGAGCTTGCGGTGGCCAAACGCCTTCCCCGTGCAATAGGCAAAGACGTCGTTGAGTTCGACGCAAAGCAGAATCGCGAGCTGGATGGGCGGACCGAGTCGGTCATTGGCAAAGTAGCTGAAATGCCCGAGGCAATCGCCAAAAAGCATGAAAGCGAGCAGGCCGAGTGCGACGCGCTGGATGTAGCCTTTCGGCTCATCGGCAAAGAGTGCGAAGATGACAATGGCGGACCCGGTCAACGGTACGAGGGCGACGAAAAAGCCGTACCAACGATCCGCAATCGCGAAGGTCACGAGCGTGCCGCCCAGCGCCACCACAGCGCTGACGAGCCGTTGCCGGAACAATCCCGTTGCCCGCGCAAACTCGCGGTAGCACAACGTCGCCAGCACCGCGACGCCGAGAATCGCGGTGAGCCGATGAATGAGGAGCGGCCCCACCATGAGAGGCGCGAGGACCAGCCAGGATTTGTAGCGCGTCCAAAGATCGGAACGCAGCGCGGGCGAAAGCTTGCCCGCTTTTTCCAGCACCAGAAAAATGAGCGGCGTGAGCAGCAGCATCGCGGCGATGCCGGCGGCGAGCCAAAAGGCGACGGGGTGCAGTCCGAAAATCATGAACTGGTGCGGGCGCGGAGGTACGCGGCGATGCGCCGGAGTCGCCTGATCGATGTGGTCACTCCGCCGATAATCACGACGAAGAGAGCGATGCGCATGGGAAGAAGGCCGAACCGAAAATCGGAAAGCATATAATAGGTGTCGTGCAGCTTGAGATCCACCGAGCGCGTCTCGAATGTCATCGTCAAATTCAAGGGAACAATCATGAGCAGGACACAGGTGACCGTCATGACAAACATTCGGTGCGGCTTGGCCATCGGCCCGAGAAAGAGTTGCCCCGCACCGACGCTCGCCCCGAGCGCCCGAACGTAGGCAACGAAGACCGCGATGAGCGCCGCCACCCAACCGAGCACGGGCGCGCAATTCGCCGCGTAGCCAGCGCCGATGAAAATCGCCGCATCCGAAACGCGGTCCGGCGCCTCATTCCACAGGTCTCCCGTGGGGCCGCCTTTGCCGCCTTCCACCGCCACCATGCCATCGAGCAAGTTGGCAATCAGGCGCAACTGAATGAACGCCGCTCCCGCCAGATAGCAGCCGCGCAAGGCCCAGCCGTGAACCTGCGACGTGCCCGCCAGCGCCGCTCCGGCGAGACAACCGAAGACGATGCTCGCAAATGAAATGGCATTTGGTGTCGCACCGCCGCGCGCCAGCCGCGCCGCGAGGTTTTTGAAGAAAGACCAGTCGCGCGTTTTGAGCGGGCGGCGGCCTGTGGGTTCGGTCGGCATTGCTCAGCGGCCCATGAAATACATTCCGGCGACGAGCAGCGCCATGCCGCAGATATTCGCGGGCTTGATCGGAGTGCCGAAAGCCCACAACGCAATGAGCGCAGCGAAGATGAAGGTCGTCGCGTAAACCGGATAGAGCGTCGTCAGCGCGCCGCCTTTTTTAAAAGCAGCGACGAAAAGCACCATGACCGCGATGTAGCAAACGACTCCTCCAAGCAGACGGGCGTTCAACAGATAACTCGCGATCGAACCGCCCGCGCGCTCTGCGCCCGACTTGTATAGAAATTGCCCGAGCGCACCGAAGAAAGACGCCAGCAAAAAGAAAACGATCGAGAGGGCGGGCGTCTTCAAATTCTCCAATGCTCCCTATGCGTCCCCGGCAAATTCGCCGACGCGCCGGAACTTTTGGTAGCGCTCGGCGAGGAGTTGGTCGGTGGGAATCTTTTTCAATTCGTCGAGTTGGCGGATGACGGCTTTTTTCAGATTCGCAATGGCGGTGGCGTGATCCTGATGCGCCCCGCCGAGCGGCTCCGGGACGACCTCATCGACGAGATTCAATTCAAGCAGGTCGCGCGCGGTCAGCTTGAGCGCGGCGGCGGCTTCGGGCGCGTGCTTGCGATGCTTCCAGAGGATCGCCGCGCAGCCTTCGGGACTGATCACGGAGTAGTAGGAATTTTCGAGCATGAGCACACGGTCGGCGACACCGATACCGAGCGCGCCGCCGCTCCCACCTTCACCGATCACCACGGCCACCGTCGGCGTTTTCAGAATCATCATCTCGCGGAGGTTCACGGCGATGGCTTCCGAGATGTGCCGCTCTTCGGCGCCCACGCCGGGATACGCGCCGGGAGTGTCGATCAGCGAGACGAAGGGCACCCCGAACTTTTCCGCGAGGCGCATGAGCCGGAGCGCTTTGCGATAACCCTCGGGATTGGCGCTGCCAAAATTGCGCTTTAAGTTTTCCTTTAAATCGCGGCCTTTTTGGTGGCCGATGACGACGCACTTTTTGTCGCCGATCGTCGCGAAGCCGCCGGGCATCGCACGATCCTCAGCAAAGAGCCGGTCGCCGTGCAGCTCGACGAAATTGCTGAACGAAAGCTGGATGTAATCGAGCGCGAACGGACGCGCGGTGTGCCGCGCAATCTGCACGCGCTGCCACGCGGTCAAGTTCTCGTAAATCATGCGCTTCGTTTCTTCGATCTTGCCCTCCATGCGGCGGACTTCGGAGTCGAAGTTGATGTCTTGGGCGCGGGAGTGCTTCTTGAGATCCGCGAGTTTTTCCTCGAGTTCCACGATTGGTTTCTCAAATTCCAAAGGATGTAATTTCATAAGGCGAAATTCATTCGAGGGTTACAGGCGTGCCTTTGGGGATCATGTCCGAGAGGTTTTTCAGCGAAATCGCCGGGAGCACGACGCCGCCGCCGGGCGGTTTCGTTGGTGAGTTTTCTGTGAGTTCAGAGTTGAGGGTGTAGCCGCGAATGCTGAGCTGAATCCAGTGGGTGGAATCCGCGTAACCCTTCTCGTAAAATGTTACGCGCGTGCCGTTGAGCCAGGCGATTTTGTCGGTCACCTTGCCGAGCACTTTGGGTTGCGGTGGCGGCTTCGGCCCGGTCGCTTTTGCGCCGTGCTCCGCCGGCCACGCGAGCACCGGATATTGGGCGAAATACCGGCCCTTGTTGTAGAGGATCACCTTTTTCTGCTTGTGGCTGAGCACCATTCTAAACTCGTCCGGCGACACCATGATTTTCTGTCCAATCCGCAGCATTGTGCCTTTCAAATCATTCGATCGCATGATGAGTTCGCCTGTCGTTTTCATCTTGGCCGCGACGTGATTGAGCACGTTGCCTTTCTGGACGATATAGATCTGTTTTTCCGGAGCCGGAAGCGGCGAGAGGAAGATTTGCGTATTGATGTCACCGAGGATGGTTTTGGCCTCGTCGAGTTTCGACGATTCCGGGTAGCGATCGATGAAATCGTAGAACGCATCCCGCGCCGGAAGCAGCTTTCCACTTCGGCGCACGGCCACGCACTTTTGGAATTCAGGGATCGTGGTGTCGGGTGGCGGCGGCCCGGGAGGCTGCAACTTTTCCTCCTTCAGCGCGACCTGCGGGTGAATGAAAAGCTCGTAGGTAAAATAGCCTGCCGCGCCAAAAATCGACAGGGCTAGGAAAATGAGAATCAGGACTTTCACAGACAGGCGAAGACAGGGAATTTCAGACGCAAATCAATCCATTAGTCGATTGCGCCGGGAATGGAAACACGAAGAAGCGGGCGGCTTCGTCTTCGCACCGCACCGTGTGCCGGTCACAGCAAGCCGCGCTTGCGGAAGTCGCCGAGATTGCCGCCGGAAGATTCCTGAATCATGTCCGAAGCAAATTTCAGCAAGCAGATTTCCCAGCCCTCATCGACGCCTTGGATGACCGCACTCAGCGGATCGTCTGACGCCTCGATCTGCGCACGCAACCGGCCGAGCACCTCCTCCATGGAGCTATGCACGAGTTCGTCGGAAACGTCCGTCTTGCGAAACTGGAAACCGTATTTCAGAACGGCAAGCTGCGGGGCATGTTCGCGCATCCAGCCGGCGAATTCCTCGGCGCGCTCGCCAAAGCCCTCGAGCAACATCCGCTGGATATGGCCGGGAGTGATGATCTGCGGGCGCTCGGCGTGCAACCGCCCGTCGCGAACACGCACCTGGTTCACGGTGTCCATCAACTCCGTGACGAGGTAAAAGCGGAAGCTCGTATCGCCAAAAGTGGCGATCCGGCGCTGGGGCGCGACGATGACCTGGGTGTTTTCGATCGCATACTGGATCGTGTCGTCGGTGAGCATGAAGGCGGGAAAGTGGAGGGGCGGACGCCACCGCGCAATGAATCTTTTGTGGCAGTTCCGTCCGTGCGCCATCGTCATAACCCCCACGGGTTCTCATCAGCACCGAGGCATGAACCTGCCAGCCCGTCACTCCACCCGCCTCGCCCAAGCTGCCCAGGGTATAAAAATGCCAGTCATCCGCGTCGTGAATAATGCGTTCCCGCCGGTTTCCACGCGCCATGACGTGATAGAACGCGCCCGACAATTCGAGGCGGATGCTGCGCGGCACGCCCTGCTTAATGACCCGACCTCGAACCGCTGTCGGGAATTGTCTCCTGACCACTATTTCCTGCGCCACTCCGCGAACGCCCGCGAAACGCAGCCGGTGAGATTGTCGAGCCGAGCGCAACTCGCCCACTCGCGGAGTTGCTAGGCATCGGCAGGTTGGCTTTTATGAGGAAGTGATCACTGCCGCCCTCCCCGAACAAGAAGAAGAGCGACTCCAGGCACTGCACGCCTTAAAGCTCATCGACACCGAACCCGAAGAGCGCTTCGACCGCTTCAGCCGCCTGGCCGCGCGCATCTTCGGCACCTCTGCCGCCTTCGTCTCGCTGATCGATCGCGACCGACAATACTTCAAGTCGAAGATCGGTATTGAAGCCTGCAGCACCTCCCGCGACATCTCCCTCTGCGCCCATGCGATTCTCGGTGACGACACCCTCGTCGTCCCCGATACGCAGCTCGATCTGCGCTTCGCCGATAATCCGCTGGTCACTGGCGAACCCTTCCTCCGCTTCTACGCCGGCCAGCCGCTGCACAGCCCCGGCGGGCAGAAAGTCGGCACCTTCTGCATCGCGGACGGCGTGCCGCACATCTTCCCGGAGCAGCAGCGCGAACTCCTCCGCGAGATCGCTGCACTGGTGGAAAAGGAACTGCAGATGAGCGACGCCATGGCCCTGCAGGAGCGGCTCATTGCCTCGCAGCGCGAGCTGATCGCCGTGCAGGGGCGCCTTGCCAGCGAGCTGGAAGAAGCCGCGCTCTCCGTGAAGGCCTCGCTCCCGCAGCCGATCGAACACCCGCTCGCCATTCGCTGGCTCTATCTCCCCTCCAGCTCCCTCGGAGGCGATGGCTTCGGCTACTTCGAGCTCTCGCCCGGCCATTTCGTCCTCTACCTTCTGGATGTCTGCGGCCACGGCGTCGCCGCAGCCCTGCTCGCGGTCGTGGTCCTTCACACCCTCCGCTCGCGTGCCCTGGCAGGGGCCGATTTCGCGCGTCCCGCGCAAGTCCTCGCGGCGCTGAACTCCACCTTTCCCATGAGCAATCACGGCAACCGCTTTTTCACCGCTTGGTATGGCGTGCTCGACACCGCCACTGGCGAGCTCACCTACGCCAGCGCCGGTCATCCCCCGGCCATTGTCGCCGACTCGGCCGCAGGCACTGCCGTGCGCCTTCGCTCCGAAGGGCTCCCCATCGGATGCTTCCCCACCGGAGACTATCCCGAGCGGCACCACCACCTCAGTCCCACCCAGACGCTCTACCTCTTCAGCGATGGCCTTTACGAACTCAACGAGTGTGATCGCGAAACTGACCCGCTCCTCTGCTTGGAAAGCTCCCTCGTCCGTGCTACCCGGGAAAGCGCCTCCTTGGAAACCGTCGTGGACGACCTCCACGGCTCTCCTGCCACGGCAGAGAAGCCAGCCGCCCCAGCCGCCTTTCGCGACGACATCGCTCTGGTCGCCATCCGGCGCGGGCCTTGACCGTCACCGCGAGAGGGCAGTACGGTAGCCAGTCACCAGCGACCGGAAGCAAGCCAAGGCGGAGAAGTCGATGATGCGGACCCGTTGTCGGAAAGGAGTCAGGAGTTGCAAATTGCAAGACTCCAGAGATTCAGTCATCTGAGGTGACGATACTTTGATAGAGCTTGGCCAGAGTCTTAAGAAAAGGAGGTTGGGCGGAAATGCGATGTCTGGGACGCCATCGGATGCCCCCCGTTACTTCAACTGCCGACGATAGACCGAACCAGCGAGGCTCGATGCGTAGATGTAATTGTGCGTGGAGTCCCAGCCGAAGTAGTTGAACTGGCCTTTGGCATTGAAGCCAGTCGCGCGAAAAGCGTCGGACGGGACGAATGTCGGCGCGACGTCACCCCATGTCTTGCCGCCGTCATGCGTCAGGAAAAAGGCTGGTGGTGGGGACCGTCTCGGAGCGCACTTCGACATTTCCTGCCGCGTTGAGGCCGTACCTGCCTGTGCGCGCCACCTTTACAAGACCGCACGCCGCCCCCTAGATTCTGCGGCCTTGGACATCCCGAAAACACTCGCCATCATCGCCGGCAACGGTGTCTATCCGCAGGCCATGGCGCGGGCCGCGCGGGCGGCGGGTGTGCAACGACTGGCGGTCGCGGCATTTCACAACGAAACCGACCCGGCGCTCGCGGGCCTCGTGGATGAGATCGAATGGCTGCGCGTCGGGCAGCTCGGAAAGATGCTCGGTTTCCTCAAGAATTCCGGCGCCAGCCATGCGGTCATGTCCGGGCAAATCCATCCGCGAAATCTTTTCGATCTTCGGCCCGACATCAAAGCGCTGGTCGTCCTCGCGCGGCTCAAGCGGCGCAATGCCGAGTCGATCTTCAGCGCCATCGCCGATGAGATGGCGGCGGTGGGAGTCGAGCTGCTGCCGGCGACTACCTACATGGAGGAACACCTCGCCCCCGCCGGGCTCATCGCCGGACCGAAGCTTAAGCCGCGCGACGAAGAGGACGTGCGCTACGGCTTTCGCATCGCCAAGGAAACCAGCCGGCTGGACATCGGGCAGACGGTCGTGGTGAAGAACGGCACCGTCCTTGCCGTGGAAGCCTTCGAGGGGACCAACGCGGCAATCAAGCGGGGCGGCGAACTCGGGCGGAAAGACGCGATCATGGTCAAGGTGTCCAAGCCGAATCAGGACTTTCGTTTCGACGTGCCGGTGATCGGCCCGCTGACTCTCGAAGCCGCCCGCGACGTCCGTCTCCGCGCGATTGGGGTCGAGGCGGGAAAGACTTTGCTGTTGGAGAAAGAAAAGCTCGCTGTGCTGGCTCACGAGCATCGTATCTCGATCTTTGGGGTGATTGATTGACCACGGATTTCGCGGATTACACGGATTTTCATGAAGCACGAAAAAATCACACGAGCGATCATTGGCGCAGCGATGAAAGTGCATTCACGTTTGCGGCCGGGACTCGATGAATCGTTTTACGAAAAGGCTCTCCTCATCGAACTCGTTGGTATGGGGTTGGGAGTAGCCAATCAGCGTGAATTCCCCGTGCATTATGAGGGGCATTTTCTGGGCAAATTGATTCCTGACTTGATCGTCGAGGGCCTTGTGATCGCCGACCCCAAAGTCGTCACGGCCTTTAACGACACGCACGTCGCGCAGATGCTCGGCTATCTGAATATCACGGGATTGGAAGTCGCCTTGCTGCTCAACTTCAGGCACGCCAGTCTGCAATGGAAACGGGTCGTTGCCGGCACCGACCCGTCGTCTGAATCCGATAATCCGTGTCATCCGTGAAATCCGTGGTCCAACCTCCCGCACTCCGCGTCGGCGTCATCGGTATTGGCAGCATGGGCCGCAATCATGCGCGGATCTTCGGCGAACTGCCGGAGGCGCAATTCACCGCCGTCCTCGATGAATGGGCGGAGGTCGCCGGCGAGATTGCCACCAAGTACGGCGCGCGCGCCGTCACCACACTCGATGCCTTCAGCGACGCCGTTGACGCCGCGACCATCGCCACGCCCACGGTCACGCATTTCGCCATCGCCAGGCAGCTCCTCGAACGCGGCAAGCATGTGCTCGTCGAGAAGCCCTTCACCGAAACACCCGAGCAGGCCCGCGAACTCTGCGACCTGGCGCAACAGCGCGGTCTCGTGCTCCAGGTCGGCCACATCGAGCGCTTCAATCCCGCTCTTTCCGCCCTCGAATCGCGACTCACACGACCACGCTTTATCGAAGCGACGCGGCTCTCCCCCTACCCCGGCCGCAGCCTCGATGTCGGCGTCGTGCTCGATGTCATGATCCACGATCTCGAAATCATCCTGCACCTTGTCCGGTCGCCCTGGGTGCAGGTCGATGCCGTCGGCGTGCCGGTGCTGAGCAAGCGCGAGGACATCGCCAATGTCCGCATCCGCTTTGAAAACGGCTGCGTGGCGAACATCACCGCGAGCCGCATCAGCCAAGACAAGCTCCGCAAAATCCGCGTCTTCCAGCAGGACGCGTATCTCTCGCTCGATTATCAAAACCAGTCCGGCTACCTGCTTCGCCTTGCGCGGGACGATGAAAAGGAAAGCTCGCTCATCGGCAAACTGCTCGGCGTCGCGACCGACGCAACGATCATCACCGAGTTTGCCGGGAAGCGCATCGTGCGCGAACCGGTGGAGGTCGATCGCGGGGAGCCATTGAAACGCGAACTCGCGGATTTCGTGGCCTGCGCCCGCGCCGGAGCGCAGCCAAAAGTCGGCGGTCGCGAAGCCACCGCGGCGCTGGAACTGGCGATCAACATTACGCGGCAAATTGAAGCCAGCCTTGAAAAATAAACGCCGAGGCGCAGAGACGCGGAGGAGAAGAAATCGGTGCCATGCGAGTTCTTCCTCTGCGCCTCTGCGCCTCGCCGTTTTTCCTTCGCCGTGAAACTGTATTTGATCGCCGGAGAAGCGAGCGGCGATGCTCGCGGTACGGAGCTGATGCGAGCGCTACTCGAGCGCGATCCGAGCCTGGAGTTTTTTGGCGCCGGCGGACGCGAGATGCGAGCGATTGGCGGCGATCATTTTCTGGATTGGGCGGATGAAGCCGTGGTCGGGCTATGGGACGTGCTCAAAAAATACGGTTACTTCAAAAAGCAGTTCGACCTCATGCTCGCCGACATCGCCCGCGTGCAGCCCGCGGCGCTCGTTCTCATCGACTATCCCGGCTTCAATCTTCGGCTCGCGCAGGCAGCAAAGAAGCGCTTTCCAGCGCTCAAGATCATCGACTACATCAGCCCGCAAGTCTGGGCCTGGAACCGTGGACGCATCCCAAAAATGGCCCGCTACCTCGACCTCATGCTCTGCATTTTCCCGTTCGAGAAACCGCTCTACGAAGAAAGCGGATTGCGCACGGTTTTCGTGGGGCACCCGATGCTCGATTCGCTTGCCGCCAGGCGCACCGAGCAGTCGCGCGATCCGCAACTCGTGGGTCTTTTCCCGGGCAGCCGCGAAAAGGAAGTGCGGAAGATTTTCCCCGTGATGGTCGAAGCTGCCGTGCAGATGAAAACCGCGCGGCCCGAGCTGCGCTTCGAGGCCTCCGCGGCGTCGCATCAACTCGCCGCCTCCATGCTCGCGACGCTCGAACGTTTTGGGCACAATGCGGATTTTTGCCACATCACCGTCCGCGCCTCGCATGAGCTGATGCAGCGTGCCACCGCCGGCATGGTTTGTTCCGGCACGGCCACGCTCGAGGCCGCATTCTTCGGCCTGCCGCTGTGCGTCGTGTATAAAGTCGCGTGGCTCACATGGGTCATTGGAAAGCGGCTCGTAAAGGTGTCGTTTCTGGGCATGCCAAACGTCCTCGCGGGGCGCGAAATCGCGCGCGAATTTTTGCAGGAAGACGCCACACCGGAAGCACTCGCGAAGGAAACACTCCGGCTCGCAACAAACGCCGAGGCGCGGGAAGCTTTGCAGCACGATCTCGCTGCGGTGACCGAGCAACTTGGTGACTCCGGCGCTGCACAACGGGCGGCCGATGCAATCGTCGGGGAATTGAAATCGTAGAGCGGCTGAGGAGCAGCCGGATATGACCTCCTTTTTCTTCGCTGCGTCTCTCCGCCTCTGCGGTTAATTTCTTCGTGATGGACCTCAAAGAACTTTCCGCCCTCTGGGCTCCCTGGCGCGTCGAGTATTTCAAGACGGGCGCGACTCCCGACTTTCTGCTCGAAGCCGCGCAGACCAGTGATGACGCGGCGCATCTCGTCGTCGCGCGGCGCAAAAACACGTTCCTGATCATGAACCGTTATCCCTACGCGGTCGGCCACATGATGGTCGTGCCGTATCGGAAAGTTTCGGACCTGAGCAAGCTGACCGACGGCGAGAAACTGGAACTCTGGGAACTCGCCGAACACGCCCAAAGACTGTTGAGCCACGCGATCAAAGCGCAGGGTTTTAACATCGGCCTGAACCTCGGAAAGTGCGCCGGCGCGGGAGTCGCCGATCATCTTCACCTGCACGTCGTCCCGCGCTGGGAAGGCGACAACAATTTCATGCCCGTGCTGGCGGACACGCGCATCCTCCCCGAAGCGCTCGACGCTCTGTACCAAAAGCTGATCGCAGCGCAGTCAGCTCTCGCGAACCCCTGATGGAAGAGTCCGCGCTGCATGCCGAGATCGAGCGCGTCCGCGATTCCGGAGGATTCACGGCCATCGCGGTTCACCTCCACGACTACGAGGGCGGGCGGCATTTTTTCCATGACGATGAACGGAGGTTTCACGCCGCCAGCACGATGAAAGTCGCGGTGTTGCTCGCGCTTTTTCGCGCGGCAGATGAAGGCCGCGTGCGACTCGATGACCGGCTCCACGTCCGCAATCGATTCCGCAGCATCGCTGACCGATCGATCTTCCGGATCGAACGTGATCGCGATGCGGATTCGGTCGTCCATCGTCGGGTCGGCCGCACCATGAAGCTCCGCGAGCTTGCTCACCCGATGATTGTTCGCAGCAGCAATCTTGCGACCAATCTGCTTCTCGACCACCTGACGCCCGCCACCGTCCAGACGACGCTCGAAGCCGCTGGCGTGGAGGGTGTAAGAGTCGTTCGCGGAGTCGAGGACTCAGCAGCGTTCGACCTCGGACTGAACAACACCGTCACCGCCCGCGGTCTCGTGCAACTCTTTCGCCTCCTGCGCGACGACACTTTTTTTCCCGAAAGCGCGCGGCGCCAGATGCTGGACATCCTTCACGCCCAGGAATTCAACTCCATGATTCCGGCACTGCTTCCGGGCTCTGCCGAGGTGGCGCACAAGACTGGCGAAATCTCGACCTGCACGCACGACGCCGGGCTCGTTTCCCTGCCCGGCCGCAGACCTTACGCTGTCGCCATTCTCACCGAGCATCTGCCCGAGACCAGCGCGCCGGAGAAGACCGTCGCCAAAGTCTCGAGGGCGATTTATGAATTCGTGACAGCTTAGATTATCTGCCGGAGATAGTTTCCGCGGAAGATTGCGTGTCATCCTGAGCGGAGTTTCGTCAGGGCGAAGGCGGGACGGAAACGCAGTTGAAGGATCCCGTGAAGTCACGAGCGACATCCGCACGGAATCGCCGGGATACCTTCGGCAAGCTCAGGACAGGCTCTTCGCCTGCGCTCAAGATGACCCCGCACGCGCAAAATTCACCAAAATCTCCCGCCGCGGGCGGGAACTTTCTTCACAAAAGTAGAACTAACCCGTCCTACCGCACGCCACTTACTTTCGCGAATCGGCGAATGCCTGAATGCTCTGCTTCAGTGAGGAGAAACTAATCGGTTTCTGAAGTATGCCTTCCACGTTTGGGAGTTTTTCTTGAACACCGTCACCATCGCCACTCAACAGAATCACTTTTTGCGATGGGTCGATTTCGAAAAGCGCCTTCGCGAGCCCAACACCGTCAAGCCTCGGCATCGAAACATCCGTGAGCACCAAGTCGAATCGACCCGCGCCGAAACGCTCCAAAGCATCCCTTCCATCGGATGCGATTACGACTGAATGACCTTCACCCTGCAATACCATTGCGACCAGGTCTCTGAGCGTCGGGTCATCATCAACAAGTAATATGTCCATTAGTAAAAACGAAAATCCGGGAGCTTGAATGTTAGAAAGACAGCTTGACGGTGAACAACGCTGTTCAACCAGCCGGAGTTACCGATGCATGGAGGAATGCTCGCCCGCGATCATGCCATCGTTTCCAACTCGTTGTATCGTTGAGGGCTTCATGGAGCGAAGTGCCAAGCTCGTAGATCGTGTCATCAAATCCAAGCTGGGAATATGCATTGATGTTCTCCTGCATCGCCTCCGTCAATGCTCGAAAAAGTTCGCGGTCGTGGGCGGCGGGGGCTGCCAGGTCGTCGGGATGGTCAAAGGTGAACTGGCAGGCCGCGAATTCCCCGGAATGATGTCTTCTGCATGAATGCGGGCGAACTGCGTAAACGGAGCATCGACCATCGTGCAGCAGAGCGCACGCGACGTTTTGCGTGACATGTTCAAATGGCGTCAACGGAAGCACTTTTTCGGAATGTGCGGCCAGGCGCTTCGACAGATCCGAAATCTTGTCAGCACTAAAATGGCTCTGGATGTGGTGAACGATCAGAAAAGCCTCGTGTGCAAAGACATCGACGCGAAGCCAGCAGCAGAGGGAGCAGCCTTCACGGCACGCCACAGTAATGCCTTTTTCCTCAATGGTCTCGACATTCAGCATATCGAATTTGTCGATGGACGATTGTGCAGCGCGATCGAACTCTTCGGGCAAGGTTGATCGAGCGATGTCGTCGATAAGTTGTTGGATCGGATATTCGGGCATCCTTAATTACGTGATCAGATCGTCTATGAGTGACCTATCGCTTGGAAAGCAGTGCAACCGAAGGCTCACCGTCCCTTGAAATCCTGGGCATGAATCGCATCGCCGTAGTATCGACCGCCTCGATAGACGCCGGGACGATTGGCTCCCGAGGAGTCAACACACCCGCCGAAGAGCACCGCCATGGCAAAGAGGCAGAAAGCCGCGACCGCTTTGCAACCTCGCTGTTAATCTCTTCCTCAACGTGTGCAGTTGAATTCATTTATTGCTCCTTTTTGAGAGAATGTCTGGCGCACTTGTCTGGAAATCAACGGGGTTCTGGAGCCCTCACTTTCCTCTGCCACCATCATTCAACATGCAGCACCGAACCCCGGCGCTGTTCTGCCGCCGTCCTCGCTGCAGCGACTTCCGCAGAGCGGGCACGAAGCGCGCGACGATCGGCTGAATACTTCTTGGCGGTTTTCTTGACTAATCCCTGAGCGACAAGCATCTGGAGCTTTTCGTAAACGCGCAGTCGGAGCATTTCTTCGCCACCGCTCGCTGCATTTCGAGCGCGCAGTTTTTCGTGGGTCGCCTGAAAAAGCTCGTTGAAATCAGAGGAGGTTTTTTCCAGGAGCACAGCCGTCAATTCATCGGAGACAAAATCCTGCCGGTTGCGGAAAAAGGCTTTCTTTTGCGTATTCATAGTTTCTTTTTTCCGGCCTCGCGAACGGTCTTCATCGGCCGTCGAGAGCTTTGTTAATGCCGTTAATTATTCTGACACGCACCGGCCGCTTTCATTCAAAAATGAAATCCGAAAAGTGCAAAACCGCGGCTTTACCCACCACCGGTCGCCCGCCCAACTCCACCGCACGTCGCCGCGAACAGGTTTGCAGCGGCCCGTGATTGAATTGTCGCCAGCGCCCCGCTAGATTTCTTTTCGCCGAAGCAACATTACGCAAATCGGCTCCTCCCCTCCCCTGTCTCAAACCGAATCCCAAAGGAGAATTTATGTCCCAAGCAATCATGGACCCCGAGGAAGTGCGGCGCTTCGCCAAGGAGTTGAAGCGCTTTAACGACGACGTGCAGGGCAAAGCGCAGTCGTTGCAAGCCCGCTTCGCCGCCCTCGGCAGCACATGGCAGGATCAGGAAGCCGAAAAGTTCGGCGAGGAATTTCTCACGACCATGAAGGTCTTGAAAAAATTCGTCGAGGTCTCGGAAAAGCACACGCCATACCTTTTGCGGAAGGCGCAGCGGATCGAGGAATACCTGGATCAGCGCTAGGCCATGGCGAGCCAGGCAAAAGTCACATCGCTCGACGCGCTCGAATCATTCCGCGCGAGCCTCATCATTTTCCTGACCAAGGGACGCCGCAGTCTCGATGACGTCGGCGATGAGGTCCGTCGGACGCGCCAATGGGTGCAGAACGATCAGCGCCTGCGCTGGGAAAACGAACTGCGCCGTCGGAGGCGGGATCTAGCGCAAGCCGAGCAGGAATTGTTCAGCGCGAAATTGTCCGGACTGCGCGACAGCATCGCCGTCCCGCAAGCGATGGTCCGCAAAGCCAGAGCGGGCGTCGAGGAAGCGGAGGGAAAATTGCGCAACATCAAGCGGTGGAATCGGGACTACGATGGTCTCGTGGATCCTCTATTGAAGCGGCTCCAGGGTTTGCGCGAAATCTTCGATCACGAAATGCCCCGCGGCATCACCTTTCTCGTCGGGGCACTGCGCACGCTCGAAGGCTACGCCGAAACTGCCACGCCCTCCGCTCCCCCGTCTGCGCCTCCTTCCGAATCGCAACCTGCGGAAACGCCCAACCTTCCCCCAGCATGAGCACTCGAGCCAGCGGCGCAAATCTCGTCCAGGCGGTTAAGGAATTGACGGCTCAGTGGCGGCAGACTCAGGTTCACTGGCACGATGCCAAGAGTCAGGAGTTTGATTACAAATACCTCACCGAGCTGCCCAACCATGTGGCGCGGGCGATGGGCGTCATCGAGGAAATCGACGCCGTGCTGAGAAAGGTCAGGAGTGACTGTGAGTAGCAGCCCCGATCTCCGCGTCGGGCGAAGCCTCGAACTCCTTGCGAGCTTGAAACAAACATGTTTCGAGTTTGCGAAAAAAGAGGATCAGCTTACGCGCGACATCAGCGTGCGCCGGCACGCCACGAACCGGAAATATCGGGACGCCATGGACAAGGCGGAAGCCCGGCTGTCCGACCTCATCGCCGAGACGAATGCCGGGCTGGAGGGCGAAGAGGAACGTGTCACCGCGATCTATGCCGCGCGCCGCGCACGGGTGGAGCGAGTGGGTGCATCGCGTCTGCGGAATCTGCCGCGGCGGGCCCGGGAGACCAAGGAGAGATGGCTGGGCGATTTGCAAATGAAGCGATTCCAGACGGAGCGGAAATACGAATCCGATCTCAAAGCAGCCGACGCCCGGTTCGCCAAATTCAGCGCAGATTTGACGGAGCAGCGCGCGGCGCTTTTTGCGCTAACCCGCCGCGCCCGCTCGGCTTTCGTCGGCAGTCTGGCCTTCGGGGGCGCACTTCGCCAGGGTCGCACAGCGACGTCAGCCGAAGGCACGGACGCGCAAAATCCGGACGCGCTTTTTGATGAACTCCGCGCGCAACTTGCCGCCGCCGAAGAGCAGCTCACCACATTTCAAAAAGCTCCGATGGCAAAAGTCTTTCGGGGCTTGACCGCGCCGAAAGCTGCTGCCACCGCCACCGCCTCCGCTCTCACCGAAGCGGCATGGCTGCACGATGCCTGCTCCACCGCCGCGCATGCGCGATACGAGCAGGAGCGCCAGATCCTCCAGGAAAACTTTGAAGCCAGCAGCGCGGCCATCCTCGAACAGTGGAATCGCGCGGACGAAGTCGAGGCGGACTTTGAACGCCGGTCCCGGAATAAAATCGAGTCGCAAGCCCCGCGCATTCTCTCGAAAATCGACACCGTGCTCGGGCCGCGGCTGGCCGCGGTCACCGCCGGGCGCGAGGGCCGAATCGCGCAATTGCAGAGCGACGCCGACGCCCGCAAAAGTCAGTTTACCGAAACCTACAACGCCGAAATCGGGGCGCTTGCGGAGGAGGAAAAAAACCGTTGGGCCGAACTTGAAAGCAGTTGGAAGTCCGCGATCACGCCGATTTACGAAGCCATCGGCGCGATGAACACCGCGCTCGCGGCGCGCTTCCCGGCTTGGAATGCACAGTGCGTCGAGGCGTGGACGCCGCCCACGGAATCGATGGCGGCCGCGAAATTTGCCCATCTCGACCTCGACCTCACCCGACCGCCGGAGAGCGCGCCGCGCGACCCTCGCCTCGCCCTGCCCGGTTCCCCGCAAGTCTCAATTCCGCTCGCCTTGACGTTCCCCGACCGCGGCTCGCTACTTTTCGAGACCACGGATTCTGGCGGTAGCACAGTTCTCGGCACGCTCGACAATATCATCCTCCGCCTGCTTTCGACCACTCCTCCCGGCAAGATTGCTTTCACGATTATCGACCCGGTCGGACTCGGCCAGGGTTTCGCCGGCCTCATGCATCTCGCCGATTACGAGGAAAGCCTGATCAACCGGCGCATCTGGACGCAACGCGAGCAAATCGACGAGCGCCTCGGCGAACTCAGCGAGCACATCGAAAAAGTCATCCAGATGTATCTGCGCAACGAGTATGCGACGATCACCGAATACAACGCGCAGGCCGGCAGCGTGGCTGAAAAATATCATTTCCTCGTCGTCGCCGACTTCCCGGCGAACTTTGGCGAGACCGCCGCCAAGCGGCTCCAGAGCATCGCAGCCAGCGGACCGCGCTGTGGAATTTTCACGCTCATCCACTGGGATCAGCGCCAGCCGTTGCCCGACGGTTTTGTCCCGGACGAGTTGCGCAAAAGCAGCATCACCATCCGCCGGCAGAACAACGCCTTCGTGCTCGACAAGACGCAAACGGAAGCGGGAGCCACGCTCGTTTTCGACACACCGCCCGAACCCGAACTCGCGGTCGATTTGATCCACAAAATCGGTAAGAGCAGCATCGACTCGAACCGCGTCCAGGTTCCCTTTTCCCAAATTGCGCCCCCGTCTGCCGAGTTTTGGACAAACGACACCACCCACGAACTCAAGATCGCGGTTGGACGCACCGGCGCCACCAAGCACCAGTATCTCGCCATCGGCAAAGGTACGCGCCAGCACGCGCTTTTCGCCGGCAAGACGGGCTCGGGAAAATCAACGCTCTTCCACGTCATCATCACGAATCTCGCGCTCGCGTGCAGCCCCGATCAGGTCGAGTTTTACCTCATCGACTTCAAGAAAGGCGTCGAGTTCAAGTGCTACGCCACGAAGCGCCTGCCGCACGCACGCGTCATCGCCATCGAGAGCGATCGCGAGTTTGCGCTCAGCGTCCTGCAACGCGTGGACGACGAGCTGAAGCGGCGCGGCGACATGTTCCGCAAACTCGGCGTGCAGGACATCGCCGGGTACAAGAAAGCGGGTGGCACCGAGCCCATGCCGCGCTCGCTGCTCATGATCGACGAGTTCCAGGAGTTCTTCGTCGAAGACGACA
>JBBSDS010000033.1:0-22870 GCA_038240495.1 Chthoniobacterales bacterium
CGATCGAGGCCGTGAAGCTCATCATGGGCATTGGTGAGCCGCTCATTGGCCGCATGATCGCCTTCGATGCGCTGAAGATGAAGTTCCGCGAATTCAAGCTGCGCAAGGATCCGAAGTGTCCGGTGTGTTCGGAAAACCCGACGATCACCGAACTCATCGACTACGATCAATTCTGCGGCATCCCGCAGGCCAAAGCCGCTGAGGAGGAAGAGGCGCACGTCCCGCACATCACCGTGCAGGAATTGAAGTCGAAGCTCGACCGCGCCGAAAAATTCCAACTCATCGATGTGCGCGAGCCCTTTGAGTGGGACATCTGCCATATTCCCGGAGCGAAGCTCATTCCGCTTGGTCAGCTTCCGTCGCGGATGAGCGAACTCGACAGCGCCGACGAGATCGTTCTGCAATGCAAAAGCGGCGCCCGTTCGGCGCGCGCGCTCAAGCTTTTGCAAGAGGCCGGCTTCGCAAAGCTGAGCAATGTCGAAGGTGGCATTCTCGCGTGGGCGGAGCAGATCGACCCGAGCGTGCCGAAGTACTGACGGTCAGCATCTTCGGCTCAAAGGCTTCGACGACGACCGCTCCCGCTGCGGAAGCATCGTCTTCGATGGAGACGTAAGAGGACGGACCGAAAGTCGAAACCGGGTCATCCGGAGCGCAGCGCCGGCGGCAAAACGGGCTGGCGCGGAGTCGAAGAGCCTGTCCTGAGCTTGCCGAAGGAATCGGGCCGGGCCGGGCTTCCAGGCGCCACCCGATCCTTCGACTCCGTGCCGGTCGCTGAGGCTCCCTCCACTCTGCTCAGGATGACACCCGCGTTTGGAATTTCGGTCCATCCACTAAGAGCTTCGTCTCGAACGCCGTTCGATGCCCAACGAATGCATCAGGGAAGCGCCTGATAGGCAGGCCAAATCCGAATCGCTACGCTGCCGCCTCGCAGTTCACTTATCCCCCAAAAACTAAAAGTTATCTTTATGTCTTCCTTTTCCAAAAACGTAACCCGACGCCAGTTCATCCAATATACTGCCGGTGCATCGGCATTGGGAACGAGTGTCGCGTGGTCGGCGTCTGTTGAAGATCAAGAGCAGAGACGTCAGGAAGAGGAGAGGGACAAGAAATCGAATCTGAAAGATGTGCAGCACATCGTGGTGGTCATGATGGAGAACCGCTCGTTCGATCATTTTCTCGGCTGGCTGCCGGGTGCGAACGGACGCCAGTCGGGGTTGTCCTATCGTGATAAAGCAAGTGTGGCCCATCCGACCTACCCGCTCGCTCCCGACTACCAGGGTTGTGAACATCCCGATCCCGATCACTCACACCCCGGCGCTCTGGTGACATACAATCAAGGGAAATGCGACGGCTGGCTGCGCGCAGGAAATAACGACTTATACTCGATCGGTTACTACACCAAAGCGGATCTGGCATTTTTGGGACAGGCGGCGCCGGCATGGACAGTTTGTGACCGCTATCATGCCGCGACGATGGCGGAAACTTATCCAAACCGAATCTATCAACATGCGGCGCAAACGGATCGGCTCGTCAATACCCTCGACATATCGACGCTGCCGACGATTTGGGATCGGCTCGCGGAAGGCGGGGTCACGGGGCGCTATTACTTTAGCGATATTCCTTTTCTGGCGCTTTGGGGAACCAAGTATCCGTCGATCAGTCGCCCGATTGCCACATTCTACGCCGACTGCGCCGCGGGAACTCTACCCGCCGTGTCTTTCGTCGATCCTAGCTTCCGCGGAGAGGAGGTGGGCCTTTCAAACGACGACCATCCCCATGCGGACATTCGGAACGGCGAAGCATTTTTGAATGAAGTCTACAACGCCGTCGTGAAGAGTCCGAATTGGGCGAACACGATCATGGTCATCAATTTCGATGAATGGGGCGGTTTCTTTGATCACGTCCCACCGGTCCCTGCCCCGATCCCGCCCGCGGACCTGGCCGCCGGGAACAAGGACGGTCTTCGAGGATTTCGTGTGCCTGCCCTGATCATTTCGCCGTGGGCGCGGAGGAGTTCTGTGACCTCCGGTCTTTACGACCACACCTCCATCTTGAAAATGATCGAGGAGCGCTGGCACCTTCGCCCGTTGACCGTTCGCGACGCGACCGCCAACAGTCTCGCAAATGCGTTGGATTTTAGTCGGCGCAATTTGAGTGCGCCTGCATTCGCGGTTCCGCCAGGGCCATTCGGCGTTCTTTGCCCCGGTGCCACCGTCTCGCGACTTCTTGCCGAAAAGATTGAAGACAAATGGGTCGCCTTGGGAGCGATGGCTCGCGGCTATGGCTTTCCAGCCGCTACTGCATCTCCCTAATACCAATCACGCCGAAAATAGCCGCCCGGCCCCGAAACGACGCGAACTGCGGGCCTAATCCAGTTCGTCGTCCGGTCCCCAAAGATGCTCTTTGATCCAGCGCTTTTCGTAGAGTTTGCAGAGGCCGATGGCTGGAGCCACACCGCCATAGTATGAGGCCGTGGTCGTGTATTGCTTGTCCTCATCATAAGTCCCGACGGCGATCACCACATGATCGAAATGTTCACTGAGCATCTCGAAAGCTTTGTCGATCATCTGCTGCTGGGCTTCGGTCATATCGGGGAAAGTGGGATCGAAAGGCGAAAGTGAAAAGCCGAAAGTCGGATGGGGCGAACGGGAGGAAAGACAAAAGTCAGCCCAACTGCCGGGCGGGAGCCGCAGATCATGCGGGCGGAAGCGGCTCCGTGCCGAAGAATGTGAGATACGGCTTTTCCTCATAGACGCGCTGGAGATAGAGCGCGACTTCGCGGGCGTGGTAGTCGCCCCACATGCTCGATTCGCCGCAGGGGATGTGGCGGCCCGTCGGGATAAAATCCCAGCCGTTCGGCCGGTGGTAAATCGAGTGCAGGAGCAGTCCCTGATGATTGGCATCCGTGCAGAGATAGGGTTCGTCGAAAAGCGTGTGGAGCACGGTCAGTCCGGCCTGCCAGTAGCGGTCGGCCTCGGAGAATTGCCCGCGCGTGGTCAGCAGGTGGCCAAGGCGCAGCAGGCCCTGCGCGGCGATGGCGGCGGCGGAGCTGTCCACCGGTTCGAAGTCATTGAATGGGTCCGCGGGCCGATGGAGGTAATCGCCGAGTTTCGCCAAACCGGGCGCGCCGGTGTCCCAGTACGGGATGCCGTCGGACGGAGTCTGGTCGATGTAAAAGTCGCAGGTCGCGCGTGCCGCATTGAGCATTACCGCTTCGACGGCTTCGCGCCCGCCGACTTTGTCCAGTTCCGCATTTTCCAAGGTGGCGATGTATTCGAGCAGTTCGGCGTAGCCGAGCATGATCCAAGCGAGCCCGCGCGTCCACGTCGTGTAGGGCGAGTAGCCCTGCTGGGAATTGGCGCAGCGATACGCACCGTCGCTGACATTAAAAATGCTTTCGTGCGCCACGCGGCCACGCACATCGTAAATGTCGCGGCCCGTGCCGTAATAGACGCCCCACTTCGCCATCGTGCGGGCGTGCTCGACCAACCGGCGAAGGAGCGAGATTTTTTCGTCATGCTCGCCCATGAAGACGTGCCCGAGTTTGTGCGCGAGGGCGAGCGAACGCAGCGACCGGATCGTATCGGCGAAGAGGGAGTGCGGGCCGTTGAAAGAATGAATGAAGCCTTCGCCGTTGGAGATATAGGTCCAGCGGTGGGCCTGCACGGCGCCGGAACACTTGAGCGCCAGCTCGTAAAAATTGCGATCGCCCTCGTCTTCAGGAATGCGGCCCTCGTTCATCAGCCGCCACAGATTGCCGTACGTGCTGACGTTATTGAAGCCGTGATCATGCACGCCGGAGTGGGTGACGTGGTGCGCCATCCGCCGGATGGTCTGATCGCGTCCGAGCTTCAGAAAAGTCTGATCCCAAAACGCATCGTACTGCAAAAGCGCCGAGCCATAGACAAAGCCTTGCGTCCACTCCGTCCAGCCGCGGGCCGTATATCTGCCCTCGACGGTGAAGACCGGCGTCGCACCTCCCGAAATTTCCGTTTTCTCGATCGCCAAAATCTTGGGCGCGGAAACTTCCCAAAGTCGTTCCACTTTCTTCCGCAAATCCGGGGGCCGGAGGTCTGTATTGATTTTAATCATGAGATGTTCGGAGCCTGCACCGTTCTTTTTAAAAGGGCCGCGAGACGAGCCGCGAGCCTTCTTTCAGTAAAATCATTGGCTCTCTGGCGAGGATAGGTGACGCGTGACCCATGAATGAGCGAGATCGGCAGTTCACATCATACAGTCGGCGCAGCCATGCCCGGCCCTTGTGAAACTTTTCACAAAATCCGCTTGCGACGCCCATTGTCCCAAACCTACCGTCCCGGCATCCGCCATGGCCGTCACCACGACTGAACTCGAACTGCCCGACACCCTGGCCCGCGCGCAGGCTGCTGCCACCGGTGAAACCTCTGACCTTCTCGGCGAAAAACTCATCCTCAACATGGGCCCGTCGCATCCCGCGACCCACGGTGTGCTCCGGCTCATTCTTGAGATGGATGGCGAGATCATCACTAAAGCGACACCGGACATCGGCTATCTGCATCGCGGCGACGAAAAAATCGCCGAGAACATGCACTACAATCAGTTCATCCCGTACACGGATCGACTGGATTATCTCGCGCCCATCGCGAACAACGTCGCCTACGCCCTCGCCGTGGAAAAGCTCATGGGCTGGACGCTCCCGCCCCGCGGGCAGGCCATCCGCGTCATCTGCTGCGAGATCGCGCGCATCTCCTCGCACCTTCTCGGTGTGGGCTGCTTCGGCATGGATTGCGGCGCGATGACGGTCTTCCTCTACACCTTCACCGAACGCGAAAAGGTCTATAACCTCGTCGAACTGCTCACCGGCGCGCGCTTCACCACGAGCTACACTCGCGTCGGCGGCCAGACGCGGGATTTGCCGGACGGCTTCATCGATTTGCTGAAGAAGTTCCTGGGCGAAATCCCCGGCGTCATCGACGAGATCGACAAGCTGCTTTCCCGCAACCGCATCTTCGTCGATCGCACCAAGGACATCGGCACGATCAGCAAGGAAGACGCGATCAGCTTCGGCCTCACCGGCCCGAATCTGCGCGGCTGCGGCGTGGATCATGACTTGCGGAAAAAGCACCCCTACCTCGGCTACGAGCAGTATGACTTCGACGTGCCCATCGGCTCTGTCGGTGACAGCTACGACCGCTACACGGTGCGCATGGAGGAAATGCGGCAGTCGATCAAGATTCTGCATCAAGTCATAGCCACACTCCCCGGCGGCCCGATCAACGTCACCGACGCGAAAAACTTCCCGCCGCCGAAGACGACGGTGCTCACGAAAATGGAGGAGTTGATCCACCACTTCATCGTCCACACCGAAGGCATCGATGCACCACCCGGCGAAATCTATTTCGGCCACGAGAATCCGAAAGGCGAACTCGGCTTCTACATCTACTCCAAGGGCGGCGGCACTCCGCACCGGCTGAAGATCCGTGCGCCGTCATTCTGCAACCTCTCGATCCTCTCGAAAATCCTGCCCGGCCACATGATGAGCGACGTCGTCGCCATTCTCGGCTCGCTCGATTTCGTGATGGGCGAGTGCGATCGGTAGGAGGGCTGGGTAGTCTCGGTTACGGCCTCACTTCTGAGGGGACATTCGTCACCTTAGTCAGCACCAAAACCGTGGATTTGCCGGTGTCGACATTCGTTACGGTCAATTCGGAAATATCCTCTTCATCACTACTTGCCGCACGCCTTACTTTGTATTCGAATTTGGTCACCTTCAGCTTTGTGTTCGGAATTCGCTCGCCGAGCTTGCGGAACTCAGATGGCTGACGCAGATCGACGGTATTGATCTGAAAGCTGAACGTCTCTGGTTTGTCTTTTTTCGGATCGCCGTCGTAAGCGTTAAATACAAGTCGGAAAGTCTTCGCCGGAGCAGCGGTCTGCTGACCGGAAACTTCGGGAGGTGCCGCCATGTTAATTGAGGCGAACAACACGAAAGCAAGGGAGGGAAGGAGGAACGATTTCATGACTTGCGGGGAGGAGATCCCAATCAAACTCATCACGAGGGGCACCACAAAACAAATCCCCGGCGTGGGCGTCTGGGGCTTCAGCGGGATCATCGGAGTCTATAATCCAAAACTCGGCTCCGATCAGTTGACGCAGATTGACACGTCGATTGATGACGCCGATCCAAACACCGGCGGGATTCATACTGCTACTGGCTGGGTTTTCTACGGTATTCCGTAGCGATTTGCGCGGCGCTCATTTTGGACGCGCGTCATAAGCTGCCCAGAAAGCAGCGACAGGACGCGGGCCGTCAGCGGGTTCGCCCGCGTATGTTTCGGCGTCGATGATCTGCAAGGTTTTGTTTTGGCGCAGCGGTAGCAGTTGCTTGGGGAACGCGTCGCAAGTCAGCCGTTCGAGTTGAGCGAGGGTGAGGATTGCGGAGAAGTCGGTGATCTTTTTGCAGCCTCGCAGCCGGAGATCTTTCAAAGGCATGCCTTTTAATGGCGACAAGTCTGAGATGTTCGTGCCACTGGCGTCCAATTGGACGAGTGGCATTCCGCGGAGCGGCGCAAGATCGGTGACCTTCGTGTTTGCCAACGTGAGGGCCAGGAGGCGCATGCCGCGCAGTGGCTCGATTTCGGTGATGGGAGTATTGCTCGCGTCGAGATGATCGAAGGGCACGCCGCGAACCTGCAGGAGCGAGCGAAGCGGCTGGCCAGCGACGGTCGCACTGACGGCATGGTCCTGATCGACGGTGACGCCGTAGTTGCCTTTGCCGAGGACGCTCAGGAGGCGGCGGTCGGTGAGAGCGCGCCGCTGCTCGGCATTGAGGGTGAGCTTGCCGGCGAAGGCGACCGCGGGGCCAAAGGCTCCGGCAGATTGAAGATGACCGAAAATTTCCCGCGCTTCGTCGCTCTTCCAGCGTTGCATCTCGGAGGAGGTGGCGCCCATTTTTTCCACGGCGGGCACGATGCTCGCGAGTTTCGCGCCGGCTGGATCGTGCTGCTGGGCGAGTCGCAATGCATTAACCGCATCGCTCCACCGCATCATGCCGAGCAAGACCCAGGCGCGCTGCCAGTAGGGGCGGGGCAGGGCGGGGTCCAGGGCGATGGCGGCGTCCACGCCTTCGAGCGCTTTGTCGAAATGCTGCAAGTCAGCTTCGCTCTCGCTCAGCGCGAGAAACGCGGGCGCTTTGCTTTTCAAGTCGGCCATTTCCTGAATCGCGTGGCTGGCTTTGCGCTGGGCGCGCTTGCTCGCGATGATGGCGATGATGCCAAAGGCCAGGCTCGCGATAATGATGAGGACCGCGGCGCTGGCGACGAGTTGGTGGCGCTGGAGCAGGAGTCCGAACTGCCGGATGCGGCTGGCTTTTTCGGCGGCAGTCAAAGCGCCGTTCTGATAAGCCGTGAGGTCGGCTTGAAGGTCTGGCACGCTCCGGTAGCGATCCGACGGTTGCAGAGCAAGCGCTTTGCGGACGATCGCGACGAGCGGGTCGGGAATGTGGCCACCGGAAAGGTGCGGACGCTTCTGCGCCACATCGAGCGGATCGATGCGCCCCTCCGCGATGCGCGCGAGAACGGCGATCCGGTCATTTCCCTCGACCGGCGGGCGCAGCGCGAGCACATGGTAGAGGATCGCGCCGAGGCCATAGATGTCGGTCTGGGCATCGGCGTTCTCGGCCTCGCCCCGGGCTTGTTCCGGCGCCAGATGATGCGGCGCCCCGGGCATCGCCGTGGCCACGGATATCGAGCGGTCCATCCCCGGCGCTTTGGCGGACTCCCAGTCCGTCACAAGCACTTCGCCGTAGTCGCCAATCGTGAAGCTTTCGGGTTTTAGATTTCCGTGAATCACGCCCTTGCTGTGCGCGAAGGCAATCGCATCGCAGCCTTTTTGAAAGGCGGTTAGCAAGCGATCGAGCGGGTATTTTTTCAGCGGTTCGAACTGCCCGTCTGCGAGCAACTCGAGCACTTTTCCCAAGGTGATCCCGTGGACGGCCTTCATCGTGTAGAAGACCTGTTCCTGCTCATCCACGCCTAGTTCATGGATGGGCACGATGTTTGGGTGCTCCAATTGGGCGGTGACCTTTGCCTCCGTGATGAAGCGCGCGAAGTCATCGGAGGAGGCGGTGCCCGGCATCACTTTCATCGCGACAGTCCGTCCGGTCGTGGCGTCGCGTGCATTGAGAATCACGTCCGATCCATCGTGCGTCGCTGCGCCACCGATGTCGTATTTTGTTTTCCGCAAAAACTCCTCGGGAAGCTGTTTTGTCGCTGCGGTCGTCGGCGTGGATGGAGAGGATTCGCGGGTCGAATCGATCTCGCCCCTTTGCAGTTTCATGACTGCCCCGCCGATTTGGATTTCCTGATTTGGCAGGATCTGCGCGGTCTCCGTGACCAGCTTGCCGTCGATAAACGTTCCGTCGCTGCTGCCTAAATCTTCGATCCATACCTGATCGTCGTGGACCGTGAGGCGCGCGTGCCGGGGCGAGACCAGCTCGGACCCCAGATGCAGATCGCACCCTGATTCGGAGCCGATGACATGGTTGCCTGGCGAGATGCTTTTCCGGAGAATCTCCACGCCTTCCTTGGTGAAAACGATTTCAGTTTGAGGAGTCGGCATATGCTCAAGTCTTCTATGAAGAGTCGGGTTCGTTTGCGATGTGAAAACTCGGTAGTGGCTCAATTTGGTACCGAGCGTTGTAGAGGCGGCTCTGTCCGTAGGACGTGCCGCCTTTGCAACACCAGAGGCGGCACGTCGCCAAAGCGCGACAGAGCCACCTCTACACCGGCAAACTGAGCCACCTCCGAAAACGCCGACGTGCTCCACACGCGCAAGGTTGACAATGATTTGCGTCCGCAAAAAGTGCGGTTGTGTGCAGGCGAGTTTCGGCATATTCGGAATGGAGCCCATATGAAGCAGATCAAACTCAGCGGTCGCGAACAGGCGGTTTTGCGAGCCATCGACTACACGTCGGGAAGCACCGGCGAGGAAATCCAGGAAAAGACCCAAATCGAAGCCAGTGACGTTGCCGACATCCTGAATGGAATGTCTGACATCGGATTCGTGGAGACCTTTCCTCCCACTGACCTCGTCACTTTCGCCAACTACGCCACGACGCGCTTCGAGATCAATCCGTCCTACGCCCAGCAGATCAAAACTGCGCTCCGGCGAATTTAGCCCTGCCCAGGCTTCAGTTCACGTAGCTGGCTTCGTTCGAGAAGAGCAGCGCTTGCGCGTAGGTTTCCCAGGCTGTCAGCGGCTTGCGCTCGACAATGTCGCCCTGGTTTTGAATCGCATTCATGCTGTCGTAGCGCCCGGTGCCTTTATTTTTTCCCAGCCGTTTTCCGGCGACGCGCGCGTTCTTCGCATTAGTGTCCGCGGGAGATTCGGTCGGCTGATTCTTCGCTTCGGTTGCGACGAATTGCATGGCGAGCTGGATCTCCAAAGGCTTCGGCGCTCGCTGGAAAACGACCCGATAGAGTCCGATGACGCGGGCGAGATCATCGCTCGCAGCAGCGACTTCCGGCCGCGCGACGACGCGACGCGCCACGTCCACGGACATGGAACTGTTCATCAGGAAAAGCGCCTGCTGCGGAACGACGGTGGTGGTCCGTTTGCTGTTCGGCATATCGGGGTCGCTGAAATCGAAACTCTGCATCAGCTCAGGCAGATTGCCGCGGTCGATGTAGCCATAAACGGAGCGCCGATAGCTGTAGGGTTCGTCGGTCAGGTTGACGGGTTTGCCACCGAGCGCGCGATCAAGTTTGCCGCTGATGACGAGCAGCGAGTCACGCACTGACTCGAAGTCGAGCCGCCGAATATTGGCGCGCCAGAGCAGCCGGTTTTCCGGGTCCATCTGCTCGAATTTGGAATTCGTCTGCGAACTCTCCTGATAGACGCGCGAGAGCATGATCGCTTTGTGCAGCTTCTTCAGCGACCAGCCCTGGTCCATGAAATTGCCGGTGAGGTAGTCGAGCAGCTCTTTGTGAGAAGGCGCTTCGCTCTGCACGCCGAGGTCATCCGGCGTGCGGACGAACCCTTCGCCGAAATGATGCATCCACACGCGATTGACGAGCACGCGCGCGGTCAACGGGTTCGATTTCGAGGCGATGCTCTGTGCGAGTTCCAGCCGTCCACTGCCTTCCTTGAATGGAATCGGTTTGCGATCGGGTGAGAGGATTTCGAGGAAGCGCCGCGGAACGATATCTCCGCGGGATTGAGATTCGCCGCGGATGAACACGGGCGAATCCTTGGCGCGCATCGCGTCGCTGACCAGCATCGCACGGCCGGGAGCGGCAGGATGCGTGAGTTCGAGTTCGTTGATCTTGGCAAAATAGAAATTCGAGCGGCCGCCGAGTTGGTTTCCCAGGCTCGACTGGAAGTCGCGCAGATTCTTGCTCGTCGCATGGGATGCGGGCAGGACTTCAAACGGGTGATTGAGCAGTTGCACAACTTCCGGCGTGAAGCCGCTCACATCTCCATCAGTCGCTTTCGCACTCGCTTCGAGGTAAGCAATGCGCTGCGGTTCGAGGCTGGCAAAGACCGTCTTGTAGACCGCCGCCACGTCTTCCATGGATTTCGGTGGTTGAGCATCTTTGAAGGCTGCCACGATGAGGCCATTTACCGGGCGGCGGGTGCTGCTGTCGGCAATTTGCGCCAGGACTCCGGGCGCCTTGGCGGCAAATTCCTCGTCACTCAATTCGCTGAACGCGCGGAATGGACCGAAGACCGCCTCGTCACTTCGAGATTGCCGTAAAAACGCCTGCACCAGATCCCGCTCCAGTTTGTATTTGTTCTGCGTGTCGATCCGAGCCTTTTGCTTTTCGGCCGAGGCATTCTTTTTACCGCCGCCGCTGCCGTACTGCGCCACGAGCAGGTAGCCATCGACCTTCTTGAAAAATTCGGCCTGCAAGCCGCCGAGAAATTGGTAATAGCGATCACGATTCTGCTGCTCAATTTGCGCGAGCTTTTGCTGGAAGTCGGCGACCTCCAGACTCTGCGCGCCAATCAACGGCTTCTCGGAGGGTTCGACCGTCGAGGCAAAGACGCCGTGGAGCGCGTAATAGTCTTTGGTCGGAATCGGATCGAACATGTGATCGTGGCAGCGCGCACACGTCACGGTAAGCCCGAGGAAGCCTTTGCTGACAACATCAATGCGATCATTGATGATGTCATTCACGTTGCGGAACCGCTCGCCAACCGTCAGAAAACCAAGCGCCGCGAGGTTCTCCGGCTTGTTGCTCGCGAGCTTGTCCGCGGCCAGTTGCTGGAGAACGAACTGGTCGTAAGGCATGTCGTCGTTGAAAGCCTTAATCACCCAATCTCGATAGGTCCACGCGTAGGGATACCGGTAATCTCCATTGCGGACCAAATTGCGGTCGCCACCGATCGTGTCGGAATAGCGCGCAGTGTCCATCCAGTGCCGTCCCCAGCGTTCGCCGTACGCCGGCGAGGCGAGCAGGCGGTCGATAACTTTGGCGAACGCCTGCGGCAAAGTATCGGCCACAAAATTTTGCACCTCGATCGGCGACGGCGGCAGACCCGTGAGGTCGTATGTTGCCCGGCGGAGAAGCGCTTCCTTGTTGGCGTCCGGCATCGGGAACATCCCTTTCTCCTCGAGCTTCGCGAGGACGAATTTGTCGATCGCCGTTTTCGGCCAGGCACTGTTTTTGACCGCCGGCGGCGTAGGTTTCGTCACGGGTTGATACGCCCAATGCGAACGAGCTTTGTCGGTCAGGCCGCTGAGTTTGGACGCGATTTTTGCGTCGTCTTTGCGCGGATCTGGTGCGCCCATTTTCACCCATGTCGTGAGATCGGCGATTTGCTGATCGGTGAGCTTTTCGCCCTTCGGCGGCATCTGCAAATCCTTGTCCAGATAAGTCACCGCGGTGACGAGCGAGCTCTTCGCCGGATCGCCCGGCACGACGATCGGGCCGTTTTCACCGCCCTTGAGCAGCCCAGCCCGCGAGTCGAGCGTGAGGTCACCCTTGGACTTTCCTTTTTCGAGGCTGTGGCATTTGTAGCAATTCTCCACGAGGATCGGGCGGATTTTGTTCTCGAAAAAAGCGGCTTGTTCCTTGGTTGGTTCGGCGGTCACCGCGGCGAAGCATGGGCTTGCGGTCGCGGCGAGGAAGGCAACGAGGAGAGGGCGGTGCATCATGGCGAATGGGGGATTAGGCGATGACGTCTTTGATCACGTTGCCGAAATTGTCCGTGAAGCGGAAATCGCGGCCATTGTAGCGGTAGGTGAGCTTGGTGTGATCGAAGCCGAGTAGCGCGAGGATCGTGGCGTGGAGATCATGAATGTGGACTTTGTTCTCCGCGGCGCGCGCGCCGAATTCGTCGGTCGCGCCATAAACTGTGCCGCCCTTGACCCCGCCGCCGGCCATCCAGGTGACCATCGCGCGACCATTGTGATCGCGACCCGGTGTGGCATTTCCATTGCGATCGCGGACGACCGTGCGCCCGAATTCGCCGCCCCAGATAATCAGCGTGCTGTCGAGCAAACCGCGATTCTTGAGATCCTTGATCAGTGCCGCCGCAGGTCCGTCGATTGCACCGGCTTGGCGTGGAATGGCCGTCTCGACGCTGGCGTGGGTGTCCCAGCCGCCGTGCTGGATTTGGACGAAGCGAACCCCGCGTTCAACCAGTCGGCGGGCCACGAGGAGCTTTGCGCCCATGTCGGCTGCACCGCCGCCCTTGCCGCCACCGCCGGCCTCGACACCGACGCCGTAGAGCGCCTTGGTCTCCGCTGATTCCTTGGAAATATCAAAGGCATCCGTTGCCTCGGTCTGCATCTTGAATGCCATCTCGAACGCCTCGATGCGCGCTTCGAGCTGCGCATCCTTTTGCAACGCCTGGGCGTGCATCTCGTTCAGCTTGTGGACGAGATCAAGTTGATGCCGCTGGCGGTCGATACCGGTGAATTGGTTGCTGATATTGAGCAGGACTTCGTCGAGCCGCATGTTCGACGAGTAGTTCACATTGCAGCCCTGATAGACGCCTGGTAGGAACGAGGCCTGCCGCCATTCCGGCTTGCCACTGAGCGTGATGAAGCCAGGCATGTTTTGGTTTTCGGTGCCGAGTCCATAGACCACCCATGAGCCCATCGACGGCTTCGGCAACTGGAGCGAACCGGTGTGCATGAAGCGCTGCGCCACTTCGTGCGCCGGGATGTCCGTCCAGAGCGAACGGACAACGGCCATGTCATCGATGCACTCGCCGAGTTTCGGAAACACTTCGCTCACCTCGATGCCCGACTTGCCCATTTTTGAAAACTTGAACGGCGACGGAAACGCCAGGCCATCGAGACCGGGTAGCGTCTTGTCGGCAAATTTCGCCAGCTCCGGCTTCGGGTCCCACGTATCGACGTGCGACGGGCCACCTTCGGCAAAAATGTGAATCACCGCCTTTGCTTTTGCCGGGAAATGGGACGCCTTCGGAGCCAGTGGCCCCAATGGCTTCGTGGTCCCGACGGCTTCCGCGGTCAGATTCGTGCCGAGGATTGACGCGAGGCTCAGCGCTCCAAATCCCATGCCCGTGCGCTGCAAAAACTCCCGCCGGGTAAAGATTATGTCGTCGATCGATGCGGTATGTTCGCGGCGATATTTTTCAGAGCGGGCGGAGGTTGGGTCTTGGTTCATGGGAAAGGTGTCCTTTTGTTGGACAACCCGCGAACCATCACAATCCTTGGAAGTTGCGAACGAGTTGACGTTTGCGCCGAGAAACTTGCGGCTTCCTGCACTCAGACCTCACAGTGTGCGGCCAGGTCGTCGAGGTTGAAGACCCGGCGGTGGCCGGTTTGATCGTTACGGAAAGCGATTTCATACCAGCCGATCATGCGCTCGGCATGGTAGGTAAATGGGCCGACGCGAATCGGGCGATCCGTCAGGATGAGGTGGATGATCCGCTCATAACGCGATCGCGGCAACGTCCGGTGACAACGGCGGTTCCAATCGATGACGCGGCCCGCATCTTCATAGCGCGGTGGCCGCTCGGGAAAATCGAGCAGCGACCGCGCATTGCCACCGAGGACTTCAAAGATGTGCGCAAAGGCCGCGGCATCAGTCACGTTGCGGACGACCCGGCGAAACGGGCGAGCAATCTCCGTGGCGATTTGTCGCAGGCTGCGCATCCGTCCGTCCGCCAGCAGCCAGTCGGGAGCATTTACATCCGCTTCGAAAGGATTGCGCGGAAAACATTCGAAACGCGCGAGGAAGCCCTGGCGCGACGTATGTTTTCGCGGACGGAAGCCGGCAATGCGAGGAAAGCCGCGCCGGTCGAGTTCCGCGAGATCGTGCGACGGCCAGTCGATGACGGCGAGCACGAGACCGGTGATCAAGGATGCCGTCGCGATCATCAAGTCCGGGTCGGGGGTGAAGTCAGCGGTTACCTCGAGACGATTCCCTCGCGGGCGAACCCCGACGCCCGTGCTCAGACGATTCGTCGCAAGCAGCATCACCGGCGGATGCAGCAGATAGGTGAGCAGCCGCGCAAGCGCACGCATCCGTGCCGCACTAAATTTCCGGTCGTCGGGGATGGACACGTTGTAATGCGTACTGAAGCCCTCCAGCCGGACGCGCGTCCGATGTTTCCGCTCCCACACATTCAGCTCCTCGCGGATGCACTCGATCTGTTCCCAAAGCGTCCGCCCGGCGCGGACGCAGCAGCCCCGTTCGATCTCGATGATCGGCGTCGCGACCTCGATCACGCCGGTATCGAAATAAACCGCGCCGCCCGTTGGCAACTGAAACGACCGCCCTTTGCGCGGCAACATCCGCGCGCGCACAAATTCCTGCGGCGTTCCAAACACTTCCTCTGGTAGCCGCTTTTCCTCCCCGACAAAGAGCGTGAACTCAGCTTCGAGCCCGATGACCGGAACTTGCGTCGAGACGCGACGACGAGAGCTGGAAGTTTTGCGCGGGGCCGCCATAGGTTTGCCTCATCTGCCTTCAGTGTAGCCGTGCGGCGCGCAAAGCAAATAGCCAAGATCGAGATGCAAATGATCGTCGGTTTCGCCCGGTGCAAGGCCGTACGGGCGGACGTAAACCTCGCCGCCGATCGACTCTGCAATACGCGCGTAACGTTCGATATTTTTCTGCGAATCGAGCCACGAATCGCCGATCCGATAAAGGTTCGCCGCCGTCGCCCACTGATGAGGACTGAAGCGCTCGGGGCGCATGCCGCGTTCTGCTTCTTCGTGGGACTCCGCATGAGCAGCGGAGGCAGCCGAGGAAATGTGCGGACGATGCGCGGGCGAGCGGTAGCCGCCATTGACGGCCGCGCACACCGGCGCATCCACCCGGTGGCGAAACTCCTCGAGGTACCGCGCCAGCACCGCCACTGCGCAGGGGACATAATGTGGAAACGTGTGCAGCAGCAGGTCGGCCTCGTGGCAATCGACGGTGATCAATTCCGCGACCGTGAAGTGCGCCGTGAGCTGCGTGTTCCTGGCATGGTCCCACGATTCCACCTCATAAAAAAAGCGCGGCAGCACATGAAATTCGCTCTCGTTGACCGCGACCATTTCTCCCGGACGCAGCAGCTCGCGGTGCTCCGCAGAAAGCGTGAGGGCATCGACAATTTTCATGCGCGTAAGGTCATTCTGAGTGGAGTGGAGCGAAGTCGGAAAAAGCCCGCGGCTTCACGAACGACGGGATTCTTCAACTTCGCTGACAATGAATAGAGCATTTGCCAAAAACCATTGCCACCTCCGCGTGTCATCCTGAGCGGAACCGAGGCGGCCAGGCGGTCGCAGCGTAGTCGAAGGAGCCCGCGCATTTAAGGGCGATATCGCAAGGAATCGCCGGGATCCTTCGACTCCGTTTCGTCCCACCTGCGCCTATGACGAAACTCCGCTCAGGATAACACACAGATGTGGAAATGAGGTGTAGCAGATACTCTAATTTATTCTGGATCCCTTCCTTTCGCTCAAAGTCTTGCTCTTGAGAAGATTGTCATCCTGAGCGCAGCGAAGGAACTCTCGGATTAGGAAGCGTGAGATCCTTTACTGCACTCAGGATGGCACATCCTTTTGTGCGGCTATAGTTTAACTTAAGACGCTTTGGAGCTGCCGTTGACTTATTGTTGAAGCTACTTATGACAAACACAATTGAGGGCGACAGCAGCGAACAGGCTTCCAACGTATCAATTATCGTCGCATCAACCCAGTTTCCGCTTGCACCGTAATGCCGAATCCCTAAAACGCTCGACTATGCCAAAGCTTACCAAATCCGCCCTTCTTCAAGTCATCGCCCAGGAAACCGAAACCGACAGGAAGACCGCCGCCTTCTTCCTTGACGTGATCGCTGAGATCGCACTTCGAGAGGTCAAAAAGAATGGAGAATTCACCTTGCCCGGGATTGGCAAACTCGTAAAGCAGAAGCGGAAAGCTCGCATCGGTCGCAATCCTGCTACAGGCGCGTCGATCAAGATTCCCGCCAAGACCGTGGTGAAATTTCGCGTGGCGAAAGCAGCGAAGGATGCGGTTTTGGGGAAATAGCCAGTCCACATACTGTCGGTAACTCGACTGACCTCAAGGGTCACGTCGTTTGCAGCGCAGACACGAGGATAGCTAAACGTAGCTTGGCCGCTGAAAGTGGCGAAGTATTGGACTTATGATCTATTCCGAAGGCTTCGGCAGAGGCTTCCACTTCGGATTTTTGAAGGCCTCGGTGAACGCAAGTGCAATGATCTCGTAAGGAGGTTTACTCCGTTTCTCGGGATTTACGGTCAGGTATCTCTCAATGACTTTCGCCAAATGCACTCCCTGGAGATTGGTCGGAAGAATGTAGGGCACGCTGTCGTTTGAATATCCCAGAACCCAACTCGCTTCTTTTACCCCCTTCATATATCCCATCCCAAACGAAGCATCAGTTCTTTCCTTTTCGGTCTTCAACTCTTCACCATCATAAGCCCGAATCGCCAGGTGGACGAGACGGAGCAGATCGTTGCCGTCATTGAGTGGTGAACTCGCTTTGGGTGATTCGGCCTTTAACGACCCGGCGATAATACCCGTTGCCAGAAGAATTGTCAGGAAGCGCATGGCATCCTTGTGACACGAATCAGACGCCACTGCAATCGTGCTGGCGTGAGCCGGTTTGAGAACAATTGAATTCTTTTGAACGTTCCTCGAAAGAGCCTGTCGGAAGCAGCCGTCCTCCCCCCGAGAAATGAGCATCAAACGAACCCTGAAGAAACGTTCAACAAGAATCACAAAAAATGAATGGCTCGCCGTCATTGCATCGCTCGATGAACTGATGGCGAAGCAAGCCTCTCTAGAGGTGCCAAAGGTTCGGAAACCGGGGTTCGACAAGGGTATTTTGACGACGATGAATGCCGCGTATGCAGCGACTCTCCGATACTACACCGCCCTTCTTGAGGGTGGGCGGCGGGATTCAGAAGCCGAGGGCGAGATTTCCCGGCATTGGCAAAGGGCTGGGATGAGCATACGGCGGTACGATGCGAATCTTGCAAGTCGTCTCAAGGGCAGCAACGAGTTTTGGGCAAACGAAGTGACTTGGGAAAAAGAGACAATTCAAAAAGCATGGCCCTGTCTGAATTCGATTCGCATTAGCACTAATAGTCTTTCCCCAGACTTAAACGTGGTTCAGCGCTGGAGCACGTTCTCGTCTTCTTAAGCACGCTGTTCTAATGATTGGTCGATGAAGAGTTGTGCGGCGCAGTTCCGAAAAGAGGCATCGGTAAAACTCGCTGGTGTGCCTGGAGGGATTTGAACCCCCAACCATCTGATCCGAAGTCAGAAGCCCTATCCAATTGAGCTACAGGCACAATCACGCTCTCGCCAAATCGGAGACGAAAAGTGTCTTCGAGGACACCCGAGAGTAGCATTTGTCGAGTTAGTTTGATTCGTCAATGGAAGGTTTGTAAGTTGGAATTCTGGAGCGAAATGTTGGACCGGGCAGAGAATCGCTGCGCTGCGTAATTCGGCGTGGGATTGAATTGCTTCGATGCGGAAAACCAGCAATCTTGACGCGACTAACGGTATGAAAGCAGACACTTCCCAATCCTGCAGCCTGCCCGGCGGTCAGGCGAATGACGGGTCGGACTTACTTCGGAACGTCCTGGAGTCGTCCACCGAATATTCGATCGTCGGCGCGGATCTTGACGGAAATATCCTCCTCTGGAACGAAGGCGCCCGTCGGCTTTACGGCTATGAGACAGAGGAGGTGGTCGGTAAGATGAACGCGCAAATCCTGCACGTCCCGGAGGATGTGAAGTCTGGCAGGCACCGGGAAATCATCGACACGGCGCTGCGCGACGGCCAATGGGAAGGCACGACCGGGCACATGCGCAAGAACGGCGAGCGCTTCTCCGCGCGGGTGGTGATCACGCCGCGCCGGGATCGCGAGCGAAGGGCGATCGGCTTCCTGCTCATCTCGAAGGAAATCTCCGACAAAAGCCCCCTCATCGAGGAACTTCACGCCACGCAGTTTTACGCGCGCAGCCTGCTCGAGGCTTCGCTCGATCCGGTGGTCACGATCAGTCCCGAAGGCAAAATCACCGACGTAAACAATGCGTCGGTCCAGGCGACCGGGGTGCCGCGCGAGGAACTCGTCGGCACGGATTTTTCCGATTACTTTACCGAGCCGGAAACGGCGCGCGCCGGCTACCAGAAGGTTTTCTCCGAGGGCGCCGTGCGCGATTATCCGCTGGCGATCCGCCATGCGTCGGGGCGCGTGATGGACGTGCTCTACAACGCCAGCGTTTACAAAGATGACCAAGGCAGAGTGCTCGGCGTCTTTGCCGTGGCGCGCGACGTGACCGAGTGCAAGCGGGCGGAGGAAGCGGTGCGCCAGAGCGAGGCGTTGCTGCGCTCGATCACCGACAATACCGAGGACATCATTTTCGTGAAGGATCGCGAGTCGCGGACGATCTTCAAGAATCCCGCCGGGCTGCGCGCCAACGCCATGCCGAAAGAGCGGGTGCTCGGGCGCAGTGACGCCGATTTCAATCCGGTGCAGGCGGCGAAGTTTCTCGCCATCGACCGGCAGGTCATGGAAACGGGGGCGACCGTCACTGTGGAGGAAGATCTCGTCTCGGCCACGGGCGAAAAGCACGTGCTGCTGACGACGAAGACGCCGCGCTTCGATGCCGAGGGGAAGGTCATCGGCCTCGTCGGCATCGCGCACAATATCACCGAGCGCAAAAAGGCTGAGGCGGAAATCCTGCGCCTCAATGCCGATCTCGAAAAACGCGTGATGGAGCGGACGGCGCAACTCGAGGCGGCCAACAAAGACTTGCAACAAGCCAAGGAAGCCGCTGAGGCGGCGGGTCGCGCCAAGAGCGAATTCCTGGCCCACATGAGTCACGAAATCCGCACCCCGATGAACGGAGTCGTCGGCATGACCGAGTTGGCGCTCGATACCTCGCTCACGCACGAGCAGCGCGAATATCTCGGCATGGTCAAATCCTCAGCCGATGCGCTGCTGTCGGTGATCAACGACATCCTGGATTTTTCCAAAATCGATGCCGGCAAAGTCACGCTCGAGCGGATCGACTTTGCCCTGCGCGACAACCTCGGCGACACCCTCAAGGCGCTCGCCAGCCGGGCGGAGGAAAAGGGAATCGAACTCGCCTGCCGTTTTCACCCCGATGTGCCCGACGCACTGGCCGGCGATCCGTTTCGTCTGCGCCAGATCGTGATCAATCTCGTCGGCAATGCCATCAAGTTTACCGAAGAGGGCCAGGTGGTCGTGGACGTGAAAAATGAAGCGCCGCCGGGCGACGAGATCCGCCTGCACCTTTCTGTCGCCGACACCGGCGGCGGCATCCCGCCCGAAAAACAGCGGCTCATTTTCGATGCCTTCTCCCAAGCCGACCACTCCACGACCCGCCAGCACGGCGGCACGGGACTGGGCCTGACCATCTCTTCCAAGCTGGTGCAACTCATGGGTGGCCGCATCTGGGTCGAGAGCGCCGTCGGCCACGGCAGCACCTTCCATTTCACCGCCCGTTTTGCCCCAGGGAAACCGCTGCCGTCGCCGACGGCGCCGGCATGCCTGGACGATTTGAGAGATTTGCCCGTGCTAGTCGTGGATGACAATGCCACCAACCGCCGCATCCTCGAAGAGACGCTCTACAATTGGTCCATGCGGCCGACGCTGGCCAAAGGCGGAGCCGAGGGGCTGGAGCTGCTGCGTCGCGCCGCCGAGGCTGGCGAACCCTTCGCCCTTGTGCTGCTGGATTACCACATGCCGGAAATGGATGGCTTCACGGTGGCCGAGCGGATTAACGCCGATCCGCGCCTGAGTGCGTCGCCCATCGTGATCCTCAGCTCCGGCGGACCCGCAGACGCCGAGCGCTGTCGGCAGATTGGGATCGGCCGTTATCTCATCAAGCCGGTGAAGCAATCGGAACTGCTGCGGACGATTGAGGATATGCTGGGACTTGTTCGGCAGGAGCAACCGCGCCCGAGCATCGCTGCGGCGCCGCGGGAGAGACGCGCGTCGCTGCACATTCTGGTGAGCGAGGACAACCGCGTGAATCAAATCCTCGCCACGCGGCTGCTGGAAAAAGAAGGACACCAGGTCGTTTTGGCCACTACCGGAAAAGAGGCTTTGGCGGCCCTCGACCGCGAGCCATTTGACCTCGTGCTGATGGATGTCGAGATGCCCGAAATGGATGGCCTGACTGCGACAGCCGCCGTCCGCACGAAAGAGAAAGACACCGGTGCTCACATGCCGATCATCGCCTTGACCGCCAATGCGATGAAAGGCGACCGCGAGCGCTGTATCCAAGCCGGGATGGACGCCTACGTCTCCAAACCGATCGATATGAACGAACTTCGGAATGCGATCGAGGCGGCGTTGCCATGGTCGAAAAAAGCCGTTCGTGCCGGACCGAAAAAAGTGGAGGTCGCAGCGCCCGCAGACCCTTCGCTGGCTCCGGCTGCGTTGACGGACAGCCAGAAATTCATGGCCGAAATGGCGAAAGCCTTCATTGCTGAGTCCGCCAGTCTGATGGAGGAGATTTCCGCGGCGATCACCGCTGGTGACGCTGAAAAGCTGAGGCGCAGCGCCCATTCCCTCAAAGGCGCCGCCAGCGCGGTGAACGGAACGCGCGTGTCCCTTCTCGCGCAAAAGTTGGAGACGATGGGCGGCAAAAAAGACCTCACGCAAGCAGACAAAATTCGCCTCGAACTCGAGAAGGAGCGCCAGAGTTTCAATGCCGGGTTAAGCGCCACGATCGGCAAATGATGGCCAGGAGCGTGGTGGTGGCTGTTGATTAACACTTCGCGTCGAAGCGAGGACTGCTGTCGAGCGTTCGGGGGTGTGGCCCGCACGCCGATCCCAACGCCGCCGCTGTCAATAAATCTCGCCTGCCCCCTATTTCCCCAAAATATCGACGCGATACTTCCGAGCGCCGTGCGTCGGCCGGCACATCCTTTTCCAATAGTTGCGTCACTGCGCGGACTCGAATTCTGATCCTTCCTTGAAGCCAGTGTCTGTTTCGCGAGTCTCGAACTTTCGCGCCGCGGGGGCTGTGGGTTTAGGGCACGACGGTGGCCAGCGGGTCCGGGCGATGCCGGACCGCGGGATCTGTGATGTCCACGAACCAGTGCTGTGCGGTGGCCTTCCGACCGAGGTCGGTTTCGGCGCAGCGGCATTCGAGGGCTTGGTAAAAACGATCCGCCGCCGCGGGATCCCGGCCGGCGAGCCAGCGCCCGGCAAGATTCAGCATGGCGGCGGAGCGCGGGTCATTGCCGGGAAGCAGTCGCGCGGCACGCCAGCCGAGCGCGGCCGCGCAGTAGCGATAGTGGAAGCGCTTGTCGGGCGTCGCTGCGGTAGCGTTCAGCCTCGCGCGTTCGGTGGCGCTCGCTTTCAAGATCGCCGGGAGCGGCGTGACCTTTGGCTGACCGGAGTAACGATCTTCTGCAACGGGGCGCAAGCCGAGGCGGAAGCCAGCGGGATCGTCCTCTTCATAATCCCCGCCGTGCGAAAACCAGTCGGGCGCGGTCTCGGTGCCGAGCAATTCGATCCCGTGGTAGCGCGCCTCGACTGCGGCGTCCCAGAGGGCCAGCGCGCGCACTTCGGCGGATTGGTGGTCATTGTTTCCGAGGGCGAGCGCCGCCGTGTAATGATCGAGTGCCCCGCGCCATTTCGGTGGGAAAAACGGGCGGGCCTCTTCGCGGCGGCCGGCCCGCACGAGTCGCCGCGCGAGCAGCCAGCGCAGGCGAGTAGTCTGCAGACGCCGGATCTCTTCGTCGGCAGCCTTGGCCGCGTCGGCTTCCCCGTATTCGAGTGGTCGCTCATCGGCCCACTCCTCCTTCCATGGGCGGCGCAGGACGAGTTTTCTCAATTCCCCGATGCTCACGAGTCGTTCGGCCACGTAGGCGGCATCCACCCAATGCCCGCCGTGGAGGAACGCATCGAGCGCTGCTGAAAATTCATCCGCGCCGATGGCGGCGATGGCGTGCTCCGCGGCCATCGTCTGCGCGGGCGTATTTTCATCGACGAAAATATTGGTTAGTTCCAGCCCCGGCTCGGGCTCGCCGGCGAGCAATCGGACAGCGGTGGAAAAGGCGCGGAGCGACTCCTCCCGGCGTCCGTCCCTTGCGGCGAGCTTGCCGGCGAGCCACAGCGCATGCGGCGATTTCTGTGGAGCGCGCGCGAGCCAGCGGCGCGCACCCGCGTAATCGGCGGCGCCGTAGCAGAGCCAGGCCAGCCTTTCTGCGCCGGGAAACTCCCGCACGCCGGCAGCTTCCAGCGCGCGCAGCCATGCTTCCCGGCGTGCGCGATGCGGCTCATCGGCGCGATAGGGATTCGTTTGCCTCGCGAGGAGCAGGCTGGTGTGGATTCTTCGCAGCAACGGATCGATGGCGAATTTCGCCAGTTCAGCAGGCGTGTCATCCGCCGGACTGATGCAGTCC
>JBBSDS010000034.1:0-22810 GCA_038240495.1 Chthoniobacterales bacterium
GGTGGGCAAGCTCGCCAAACGGAGTATCGACCTGCGCAACGTGGAGCGGAAGGACCCGGCGATCTCGCCGCTCGGCCACGCCACGCAGGATTTTGTGATCAAGCAGGGGCTCGACGGCGACAAGGCCAAGGAGGTCGTGAAGGCGATCAAGGAAAAGGGTCTCAAGGTGCAGAGCGCGCTCCAGGAGCGGCAGATCCGGGTGACGGGCAAGAAGCGCGACGATCTGCAGGAGGTCATCGCTTTCCTGCGGAGCCGGGACTTCGAGGTGGTGCTCGGATTTAAGAACTTCCGGGACTGAGGCAAAGCAGGACCAATCAAAATCCCTCCAGGAATGATGAACTCCTTAGCCCAGTCATTCACCCCGTCCGAATCGGCCCCGACCGCCCGAGTCCGGCTCCTCTTCATCGCGATGGGGCTCGCGCTTCTGGGCGGCACGCCGCTTTTCGCCGCGACTTACGTTGTAGCGCCCAACGGGAACGACGCCAATCCGGGCACGCTGGATGCGCCATTCGCCACCGTGATGCGCGGGCAGAAGCCCGCGGAGCCGGGGGATACCATCTATCTGCGGGGCGGCACTTACAAGATCACCGAGGCGCAGATCGCCCGGATGAAGGACATCTGGGCCTATGTGATGCTGCTCGACAAGAGCGGCCGCGCGGGCCTGCCGATCAAGTACTGGGCCTATGCCGACGAGCAGCCCGTCTTCGATTTTTCCGCGATCAAGCCTGCCGATCATCGGGTGACGGCGTTGTATGTCAGCGGCTCGTGGCTGCATTTCAAAGGATTGGCTGTGACGGGCGTGCAGGTGACCATCCTCACGCATACGCAATCCATCTGCTTCGACAACGAGGGGAGCAATAACACCTACGATCGGCTGAGCATGCACGATGGGCAGGCCATCGGGTTTTGGCTGGGCAAGGGCTCGAACAATCTTGTGCTGAATTGCGACGCGTATCGGAATCACGACTACACCTCCGAGAACCAGCGTGGCGGCAACGTGGATGGGTTCGGTTTCCATGTGACCAAGGGTAGCGTGAACAATGTCTTCCGCGGCTGCCGCGCGTGGTTCAACAGCGACGACGGCTTCGATCTGATTACGACCAGTGAGCCGGTGCTGATCGAGAACTGCTGGGCCTTCTACAATGGATACAACGCGGAGTTTGCGAATCTCGGCGACGGCAATGGCTTCAAGGCCGGAGGTTATGGCACCACGCCTGCCGTGCGGCTGCCGAATCCCATCCCGCATCACACGATCCGCGGCTGCCTGGCCGTGCGGAATAAAGCCAGCGGCTTTTACGCGAACCATCAACCCGGCGGCAATGACTGGCTGAATAACACTGCCTATCGCAACGGAACTAACTTCAACATGCTTGGTCGGAAAGTGGATAACATCACCGAAGTTCCCGGCTACGGGCATAAGATGAGGAACAATCTTGGTTACAAAGGTCGGACGGAAGTCGCGAATCTCGATGCCGCCGCCAGCGATGTGAGCGGCAACTCCTTCAATCTACCGGTGAAAGTGGACGACAAGGATTTCGCGGGAGTGGATGAGGCTGACTTAATGAAGCCGCGCCAACCTAACGGCGAATTGCCAGAGATACCTTTCCTTCATCTGGTCGAGGGTAGTGACTTAATCGACCGGGGTATCGATGTGGGTCTTCCTTATGCGGGAAAAGCTCCAGATTTGGGAGCCTTTGAATTCAGCGCGTTCAAGGCACCGACAAAACGCATTCCAACGCCGACGCCTCAATAGGATAGGAAAAAAGTCACGGCACCGCTTGCGCATGCGGGCGCGGCTCGGTATTGCCCGCCGCATCCACCGCGTAAGCCGAGAGGGCGGCAGCACCGGCGGGGAGGGTAATCTCCCATTCAGCGAAGTTCGGCGTCACGGCGCGGGCTTCGTTGCCATTGACCAGCACGCGGCGCACTTCGCCGTTGTCCTCAGTCGTGCCGCGAACGATGAACCTGCCGTCTTTTTGTCGAAGCGCCGCGGTGATGATCGTCGCGGGTGGTTGGTCGTCCACGGCGTCGAGCGGTTTTGGGTAGTCGGCTTCGTTGGGATGCGTGCCTTTCTGCGGCAGGAAGTCGGGATTCACCGAGATGTCGTCGAGCTTCGCGCCGCGCACGGCGCAGCGGTCGTAGTTCATGCGCCAGAGCGCATACTCCGCGTGATGCACGTCGAAGCCGTCGAGCATCATGCACGGCGAGAGCGTGTGAAACGCCCAATGCACATTCCACGCTTTCACATGGCGCACGATGAAGGGATGCCGCGCGTCCGGCCCGACGCCGTCCACGCTCAGCTTTAGCGACGAATCGTGGCCACCGAGATTGAATGAGTGCCGGCGCTGGCAGTGCGCTTCGTTGTCGTCGAAGCGGATGAACGGCAGCGTGCGAATGTCGGCTTTGGTGCGCGTGCCGTCGGGCTGTGGCACGTTCATGGTCATGCTCAACTCGGGCGTCTCGACGGCATCGAAACGGTAGCCGTATTCGTCGCACTCGGCGGCGACGTTGCGCGTGAAAGTGTTGCGGCAATTGGCCCACCAAAAACCCGCGCCGTCGTTGTGATCGTAGGGCAGCACTTGCTTCGGTAGCGGCTGGGCGAAACACGCCTGCACCGCCAAATTGCGGTCGAGGACGTTGAAGGACTCGGTGCCATCTTCGAGAAAAAATCCGTGGCCGAGGCTTTGATAGCCGACGCAATCCCGGACTACGAGATAGTCCGTGCCGTGAATCGTGATCCAGCGGTTGCCGCTATCCCAGATGCTCGCGCCGATCACCGACGCGCCGCGCATCGTGTCGCGCACGAGATGAAAGTGGATGCTGTAGCGCCCGAGAACGCCCTCTTTTCCAAGATGCCGAAACTCTGCGTAGCCGATGCTGCCTTGCGAATTGCGGTGATACATCGTGTGACCGCGCACGCCGTCGGGATCGGCGGATTCGACGATCACGTTGCGACTGAGATTGGCGACTTCGCCGCGATACGCTCCGTCGGCGATGTGATCGAACTCGAGCGGTTTATCGAGCGTGAGTGTTGCGCCATTGATCTCACGGATGATGCGCTCCTCGGTTTCTGTGCCCTGCCTAACGCTGACTTTGAAGGTCTTCGCCCGCTTGTTTTGCCGCGTGGTGCCGGTGAGAAACACGCGATCGCCCACACGCCAGCCGCCGACCGGTTCGGCCAGCGCGACCTCGCTGCTCCCTGTCTTGCCGGGCGCGCCGAGCTTTACCCAAGTGCGGCTAAGTGGCGCGCCATGAAATTCCATCCGCCCGCCGCAACACACCATCGCCGGACACGATTGCTTGTCCATGCCTTCAAAGTATGTCAGCCGAATGAGCGCGGTGTGCGCCGCTTCGACCGGTTGCTCCGGCGTGCCGACGAGCAACGCAGCGCGCGACATCGCGGGATTGGCCGGGACGGAATCGGGCACATGTGCATCGCAGTCGAAACCCTCCTCGCTCACATCCTCACCCGCCTGAATTTTGAGCAAGCCCACATCGAGCCGGGTGTCGCGGTCTGTCGCGAAACGCAGCGTCCCCGCGATGTGCAGCGACCGCACGGGCGTCGATGCGTTCACGTCATAGACGACTTCATGCCCGGTTCGCACGAGCACCTTCGCGCCGGCGGGCGGAAGCTGCCCGCCTTCCCAAGTCTGCCCCTCGGACCAGGCGCCGGATTTAGCCGAACGGACGAGCGGGGTGTCGGCATGAGCTACGAATCCGGTGAGGATGAATGCGGGGACGGCGAGCACACAAAATAGAAGATTTTTCATAACGCTGTCGCCAGTGAACACCGCGTGCGGCGATGGGTTTCAATGTCCCTCCATGAAAGAGGCAAACGCAGCGATCACACCACCAAGGATGCCGGGAGGGCCGATTACATCGCAATGACTTCCTATCTTCGCTTGTCCTTCGTCGCCACTTCGATCGCGGCCAGTATTTTTACGACCAATCCCAGCCAGGCGGCGCGGACGGTGAAAGCGCGCAGCCAGGCGGACGTAGAAGCGGCCACGCGCCTCCAAGTCTTTCTCGATCGGGCGGAGTTCGCGCCGGGCAAGATCGACGGCCACTACGGAGAGTTCACCGTAAAGGCGCTCGCGCTCTATCGACAGGCCCGGGGCGCGCAGCCTGCACAACAACCGACGCCGCCGAAGAAGAAGGGCAAGTCCAAGGCGGAGACCGCGCCCGACGTCAACGGCCTCGATCTCGCGAGCGTCGATCCCGTTTTCCTCACCTACACCGTCGCGGAGGCCGACCTTCAGAGCATTGGCGAGATGCCCGCGTCCGTGCCCGAGCAAGCGAAGAAAAAATCTCTGCCCTATAAAAATGCCGCCGAGGCCATCGCCGAGAAGTTCCACACCGATGTCGATTTCCTCGCGCAACTCAACCCCGGCAAAACCAAAGCGATCAAGGCAGGCGACACGCTCAGCGTCCCCAATGTCGAACCGTTTGATTTGCCGGCGGTGAAGGACCTCAAGGTCGGCAACGAAATACCGGCGGCAGCCGCCAACGCCATCGAAGACGAAGCGGATGCGAAGAAAGGGAAAGGTAAATCCGACAAGAAAGAAAAACAGAGCGAAACCCCCGCGCCGACCACGGCGGTGAAAGTGGATATCAAGACGAACATGTTGTCCGTCTATGAGGGCGACAAGCTCATCGCGGCTTATCCAGTGACCATCGGCTCCGCGCAGACGGTGTCTCCGGTCGGGGAGTGGAAGGTGCGCGGCGTTGCGAAGATGCCGAACTTTCGCTATGACAAGGCGATGCTCAATAAGGGCGAGCGCAGCAACGATTTCCACATGCTCCCACCCGGCCCAAACAATCCCGTGGGGGTGATCTGGATCGCGCTCAACAAAAAGGGCATTGGTCTGCACGGCACAAATGACCCCGACAGCATCGGTCGCTCCGCGAGCCACGGTTGCGTGCGACTGGCAAATTGGGATGTGGTCCGTCTCGCGGGAAAAGTGAAAACCGGCGTGCCCGTTTCGATCCACTGAACGCGGTCAGCCGTCGGACGGCGATCCGACGCCGAGGCCGACTTGGTAGCATATCAATTTGGCGAAAGACGAACTTTAGCGGCGGTCTATGACCGCTGTTCCAACCCCCACCCTGATCCACTACCGCCGACCTCCGCGGGTGAGTTTCGGCGTCACAGGAGCTCCGCCCTCCAACGACCGCTTTTCAGATGCTTTCGGTATTAAACCTGTGGGCCGCAGTGCGGCATTGAGTAATGATTGCGCCACAGGGCAAGTTCTCGAGGACCCCAAAGAGTGCTCGCTTCCAGCCACCGCCGACGTACCCATCGAACCGATCGGCGCCTCTTTCCGACGAACTTTCCAAACTCTGCGCACCATTATGAAAGTCCTCTCCATCGATATCGGCGGATCCCACGTGAAGATCCTCGTCAGCGGACAAACAGAGCCGCGCAGGTTTGACTCGGGAAAGAAACTCACTCCGAAGCTGATGGTTGCCGGGGTGAAGAAACTCGCCGCTGAATGGAAGTATGACGTCGTCTCCATCGGCTATCCGGGGCCGGTGCTGCACAATCGCCCGGTCGCAGAACCGCACAATCTCGCGAAGGGTTGGGTTGGGTTTAATTACGAGGCCGCATTTCAGCATCCCGTCAAAGTCGTCAACGACGCAGCGATGCAGGCGCTCGGCAGTTACAAGGGAAGGAAGCTGCTCTTTCTCGGCCTGGGCACCGGTCTCGGCTCGACCATGATTGTGGATGGCATCGTCGAGCCGATGGAGATCGCGCACCTGCCTTACCGCAAAGGCACCTACGAAGACTATGTCGGGGAGCGCGGGTTGGAAAAGCGCGGCGAGAAAAAGTGGGAGCGCCATGTCGGAAAAGTCGTCGCGCTCTTGAAAGCCGCGCTTCTGCCAGACGATGTCGTGCTCGGCGGCGGCAACGTGAGGAAGCTGAAAAAACTCCCGCTCGGCAGTCGTGCGGGTGACAACGCCAATGCCTTCACCGGAGGATTTCGCCTGTGGGAAAAGACGTCTCGCCAGCCGCGCCGCCACGCCTGAGCACTTCATCCAAATGACCGCGATCACCACAAACGCTCCGCATTCCGACGCGCTGGTTTTTTTCGGTGCCACTGGCGACCTCGCCTACAAGAAAATCTTCCCCTCACTGCAGGCGATGTTGAAACGCGGGCACCTCGACGTGCCGGTCATCGGTGTGGCCAAGGCGGGCTGGAACCTCGATCAGCTCAAGGCCCGCGCGCAGGACAGCCTCGAAAAGCACGGCGGTCTTGACGCCGCGGCATGGGAAAAACTCAGCGGCCTCCTCCGCTATGTGGATGGCGATTACAATGATCCCGCGACCTTCCAGGCAATCCGCCGGGAACTCGGTGCGGCGCAGCGACCGGCGCACTATCTCGCGATTCCGCCGGTGCTCTTCGGCACGGTCGTCGAGCAGCTCGGCAAGTCCGGTTGTGCCCCGGATGGCGCGCGCGTCATCGTCGAGAAGCCCTTCGGCACCGACCTCGCCTCGGCGCAAAGGCTCAACGGCATCCTGCTCGGCACCTTCGACGAGAAGCGCATCTTCCGGATCGACCACTACCTCGGCAAGCGGCCTGTCCACAGCATGCTCTTCTTTCGCTTCGCCAATGCCTTCACTGAACCGTTTTGGAATCGCGAGCACATCGAGAGCGTGCAGATCACCATGGCGGAAGACTTCGGCGTGCAAGGGCGTGGCGCGTTTTACGACCAGACCGGCACCGTCCGCGACGTTATTCAAAATCATCTCTTCCAGATCCTCGCCAATCTCGCCATGGAGCCGCCGGTGCGGACTGACAGCGAATCCATCCGCGACGAAAAGGTGAAGGTCTTGAAAGCCATGCTGCCGCTGGCGCCGGAGAATCTGGTGCGCGGGCAGTTCCGCGGCTACCGGCAGGAGCCCGGCGTGGCCGCGGGCTCGCAGACGGAAACCTTCGCGGCCCTGAAACTCGAGATCGATTCGTGGCGCTGGCGCGGCGTGCCGTTTTACATTCGCGCCGGCAAGAATCTTCCCGTGACCTGCGCCGAAGTCGTCGTTCGTCTGCGTCAGCCGCCGACGATGTTCACCGGATTTAATATCCAATCGAACTACGTCCGGCTGCGCATCAGCCCGGACGTGGATATCGCGCTCGGGTTCAATATTCTGGCACCGCAAGAGACCACAAGCGAGCCGGTCGAGGTTCTCAGTGTCAGCCATCCCGCCGCGGGTGAAATGGATGCCTACGAGCGGGTGCTCGGCGATGCCATGGCGGGCGACGCGACGCTTTTCGCGCGCGAAGACTACGTCGAGGAAGCATGGCGCATCGTCGATCCTGCGCTGAAAGCCGGCACGCCGGTCTATGAATACGACCCAAAAACCTGGGGCCCGGCCGAAGTCGCCGCCAGCGCCACGCCGCCTGGAGGCTGGCAGAACCCGGTCGTGACCGCGTCGTGAATTCCCGCGCCTCGCGCACAAAGCCACAAGCGGCACGGATTTCACCTTTCGGCAACCTTTCCGATGTCGCCCCGAGCGATTTCTGGTCGCCGTTCTATCCCTGATCGAAATTATCTTCGAAGAGCCCGCCTCGCACAGCCGATTCAGGCTTTTTCATTTTAGCTCGGGAATTCAGATGCCAGATTTCAAACGGACACACTCTCGGAAGCGAGGAGGCGAACCGCCATCCAAGTCTATCTCTTAAACGAGCAGAATAACATTGCGCGGCGCCCCACTGCGAATCAGCTTCATCGAGTCCAACCCAATAACTCTATGTTGCATATCATTTGGTCAATTATTGTCGGCTTTATCATCGGCCTCATCGGCCGGGCCATCATGCCGGGCGCACAAAACCTTGGCTTTATCATGACGACCCTCGTCGGTATCGGCGGTTCGATCCTCGGTGGATTGATTGGCCGACTTATTTCGCGACCCGCACCGGGAACACCGTTTCATCCTGCCGGGTTCATCATGTCCATTCTGGGCGCTTTAGTTGTCCTCTTTCTGATGGGACGGTTTTACCACGCCTAAGGGTGCGTTTGTAAACGGCCCTCGCGTGGCAATCTGAGCGGAGTGCCGTCGCGCGCTGAGGGCGGCGGAAGAAACAAGTGGGGAGTGGTGGTGGGCGAGCTGGCGGAGACGACACGGAGTCGAAGAATCCCGACGCCTCGGAAGGAGTGTCCACACAGCCTTCCACGGGATTCTTCGACTCCGTTCCGACCCGCCTTCGCCCGCTCGGAACTCTGCTCAGAATGACCGCGGATGAGTACGCACAGGTTTACTAATTGCCCTGACTAAGCCGGTACGATTCAGTTCACGGATTCTTGAAAACGCAGAGACGCAGAGACGCAAAGGGCGCGGAGAAGAAAGGCGTCAGGAAGAACTGGATACCATTTGGATAGGGCCAGGAATTTCCTCGTTTGACCCTCTGCGCCTCTGCGTCTCTGCGTTTTCCATCAATTGCGACCTTCGACTTCAGCCCCCGCTTAAAGACCTCCGCGGGGAGGAGCGCGCGAAGTAACGAAGCGAGGCTTCAGCCTGCCATGAGAAGTCGCGAATGGCGACCATCACTGCAAACGGGAAAATCGGAATAGAGCCTTTTTCGCACTTTTCTACCCGAAGTGATGATATTCGTACTTGCTCAAGCGGTCGCTGGACGCTCCATTGCCGCACAGGTTACAACCGGCATCCCCATGAACAAACTGACCGTCCTCTTTCTCCTTTGCGTATCACCGCTGTTCGCGCGAGCTGGCTTGAAAGCAGGCTTTGCCGAGCGGGACGTTACGCCGGAAATCGGCATGGAAGTGCCCGGCGGTTACGGCAAGGCGTTCTCCAAAAAAATTCACGACGCGTGCAAAGTGCGGGCGGTGGTCTTCGATGACGGAAAGAAGCGGGTCGCGCTGGTCGGGCTCGACGCGCTCTTTGTGCCGCGCTCGCTCGTCGTCGAGGCTCGCGCACAGATCGAGAAACGATGCGGATTGCCGGGCGATGCCGTGATGATTGGCGCGTCGCATTCTCATTCGTCTGGACCGATCGGGATGATCCTGCCGGGCGATTTCGACGGTGCTTCGGATTTGGTCAAAGACCTCGCCTACAACAAATCGTCGAACGGCGATCTCGGCTATGTCGCGAAGGTGCGCGATGCGATCATCGATGCGGTTGTCGCGGCGGATGCAGGGAAAGTCGATGCGACCGCAGGCTTCGGCGTGGGACGTGAGGAGACGGTCGCTTTCAACCGCCGGATCATCATGAAAAACGGGCTGAGCTTTTCTCACCCAGGCAAGGGAAACCCGGACAATCTTGCGTACGCGGGACCGACTGATCCGCAGGTGGGCGTGGTCGGCGTCTGGAATGCTGATGGCAGGCTGCTCGGCACGGTGGTCAATTTTTCCTGCCACGCAACGGCGAGTGGGCCGTGGGTATCGGCGAACTGGATTTACTATATGGAGCGGGCGATTCAGGGCTACTTCGGAGTCGAGACAAAAGTCGTGTTTTTGCAAGGTGCCTGCGGCGATGTCACGCAGGTGGATAATCTCGATCCGCACGCGAATCCCGACGGCGATTCGTGGTCGCAGTATGTGGGTGGGCGGGTGGGTGCCGAGGCGGTGAAGGTGTTGCTCGGCATGACGCAGACCAAGGTGAACGAGGTGCCGATCGATACGAAAAGCAAGACGTGGAGCATTCGCCGCCGGGTGCCTGATCCAGAACGCGTCACTGCTGCGCTTGAACTCGCGAAACAGGACGCAAAAACTGCCGGACCCGACTGGGTGTGGGCAAAGGAAACGGTGCTGCTCGATGCGATGATCGCGAAGCAACCGAAAGTCGAAGTGGAAGTGCAGGCGATCCAGGTCGGACCAGTGGTCTGCGTTTCCAATCCGGCCGAGTACTTCTGCCAGTATGGTCTCGACATCAAGGCGGGAAGCGGCTTCCCGATCACCTTTCCCGTCGAACTCGCCAATGGTTGTGTCGGCTACGTGCCGACGGAAGAAGCCTTCAGTCCCACCGGCGGCGGCTATGAAACGCGACTGACCAGCTACAGCAATCTCGACATCACGGCGGGGCGGCAATTTCGCGATGTTGGTATCCGGTTGGCCGAAGATTTGACGCCGGGCAAACTTCCAGAGCCGGCACTCGCGCCTGAGTTCAAAGGCACTGGCTGGCTCTACGGCAATCAACCGCCGCAACTGAAATGAAGGGGCGCCGAAGCTGGCATCGTTGGGTGGAGCAGGCCGCTGGCCTGCGGTTTGCGGCGGCTCGCCGCGAACACTGGGTTGCGTGTTCGAGTTTTGTTGCCGTCTGCCGAAGCCGTGCAACTTCGTGCATTCGGCGAGGCCGCCAAACGCGGCAGGCCAGCGGCCTGCTCCACCCAGCGCTTGCGCTGATGGCGCTTGCTCTCCAGACGCACGCGCAGCTTTCTCCGACGGATGCCGCGAAGTCTTTCCAACTCGCGGACGATGTGAAAATCGAACTGGTCGCTGCAGAGCCGATCGTCGCTTCACCGTGCGCGCTGGCGTTCGATAAAAAAGGCCGGCTCTTCGTCGCTGAAAACCGCGGCTATCCAAACACTGCCGAGCCGCCGCAGGGTGTCGTCGCACTGCTCGAAGACACCGACGGCGATGGCCGCATGGACAAGCGCACCATTTTCGCCGACGGCCTCACGTATCCGAACGGCGTGATGCCGTGGCGCGGCGGCGTCATCGTCACATGCGCGCCGGATGTGCTCTTTTTGAAAGACACGGACGGCGATGGCCGCGCCGATGAGCGTCGCGTATTGCTCACCGGATTCGATACCACGAAGAGCACGCAACTCCGGGTGAATGCGCCAACGATCGGCCCGGATGGCTGGATCTATCTCGCTGCGGGACTCGCGGGCGGCACGATCACGTGCCCTGAGCATCCCGAACGCGCCCCGTTGAAAATGACTGGCGACGTGCGCTTCAACCCCGACACGCTCGAAGTCGAAAACGTCGATGGCAAATCGCAATTCGGGCAATCGTTCGACGACTTCGGTCGCCGCTTCATCTGCATGAATCGCCTGCCTGTGCAGCACGTCGTGCTCTCGTCAAAATGGCTCGCGCGCAATCCGCGCCTGGCCTTCAGCGAGACAGTGCAGGACTGCAACGAACGCAGCGTGCGCACCGGTCTCAAAGGTGGCGGCGATGGCGTGCGGCTGTTTCCGATCAGCTCAAACATCACGACCGCCGACTCGCACGCGGGCTCGTTCAGCGCGGCATGTGGCGTCCACATCTGGCGCGGAGGCGCGCTGCCGGAGCGCTATCGCGGCTGCGCGTTTTCGTGCGACCCGACGGGCAATCTCGTCCACGTCGATCGTCTCGAACCGCACGGTGCGACCTTCAACGCGGTGCCCCTATTTAAGGACCACGACTTTCTCGCGTCGCGCGACGACTCCTTCCGTCCCGTGTTTACGATGCGCGGAAACGACGGCGCGCTCTACGTCGCCGACATGTATCGCAAGGTCATCGAGCATCCCGATTACCTACCCGAGGAAGTCCGCAAGCACACCGATTTCGAGACGGGCAAATCGCAGGGGCGCATCTGGCGCGTGACCGCGAAGGAAGCGCGCAAGGTCGAGCCAGTGGCGCCGTTTCGCGACGAGTTCGCCGGGACGACGAAAGCGGTCGGTGACGCTGCGGTGGCGGCGAATCTGGCCGATGATCCAAATCCTCGCGTGCGCTTTTGTCTCGCGTTGACGCTCGGAGATTCTCGTGAGGCGTTTGCCATCGAGAAGTTGGCGCGGATTGCGGAGAGAGATGCGGACGACAAATGGATGCGAGCGGCCGTGCTGAGCGGGATCGCGGGTCGTGAAGCCGAGTTTCTGCGCGTCCTTTGGCCGATGTTGAAAGGTGGGAGCGAAGGCGAGTTGGAATTGTTGTCCAGTTTGGGTCGTTCGTTTGGTAACTCTGGCGCACTGCTCGGAGTGCTTGATGAATTGAAGAGCGACAATACCGCCGCGTTGGCAGCGCTGCTCAGCGAATCGAAGGGTGCGGAAAAGACACCGGCTTTTCAAAAAGTGCTCGCCGTAGCTGCGAAATCCGCTGCCGATTCCGCGGCTCCGATTTCCACGCGGCTGCTTTTCCTTCGCCTGCTCGCGCGGAGCACGTGGGATGAAGCCGCCGCGCCGCTTCAGCAAACGCTGGCCTCTGCGACCGACGACGCACTGCGCACCGCCGCGATTCGCAGCCTCGCGACCCTCGACGCCGACCGCGCATCGGGCGTGATCTTCGCGGGTGGCGCGTGGTCGCGATACAGTCCCGTGCTGCGCGAAACGATCCTCGGAGCGCTGCTCGCCCGTCCAAAGCAACTCGACGGTTTGCTCGCCGCCATCGAAGCCAATGAACTGCCCGCCGCCGCGCTCAACCCACAGCGGCGCCAAATCTTCGCGAAGCACGCCGATGCTGCCGTTCGCGATCGCGCCGCGAAACTCTTTGCCGCCACCGAGACGAATCGCGCTGCCTCCGATGCCAAGGCCAAAGCAGCGCTCGCTCTCGCGCCGAAAGCCGAACACGGCCGGGCCGTGTTCAAACAACTCTGCGCGACCTGCCATCGGCTCGAACAGGAAGGCGTGACCGTCGGCCCGGACCTCCTCGATATCAAAAAGCAGCCGAAGGAAAACATCGTCTTCCACATCGTGTCGCCCGACGCGGAAATCGCGCCGGCTTTCACCGCCTATGCCTGCGAAACCAAGGATGGACGGGCGTTCACGGGCATTCTGACTTCTGAGACCCCGACGAGTGTAACCATCCGGCAACCGGGCGGAATCGATGAAACCGTTCTCCGAGGTGACGTGAAATCGCTGTCGGCGCTGCCCGGTTCGCTCATGCCCACCGGCCTCGATGCCGCCATGTCGCCGCAAGACCTCGCTGACCTGCTCGCGTTCCTCAAAGGCGAGAAATAGTCCGTCCACCGCTCATTCGCTCGCATCAATCTATGAACAAAAAATACAACGTCGCCGTGATCGGTTATGGCTGGGCCGCGACCGCGCACATCGCCGCCATCAATGCCACTTCGAACGCGCAAGTGACTGCCGTCTGGTCGTCGCGCAAGCTCGACTCGAGCGAACTCAGCGCAAAGCACGGCGGCTCGGTCAAGGCTTACGCCGACCTCTCCGCGATGCTCGCCGACCCGGAGATTCACGCCGTCGATATTACCAGCTATCCGAACCAGCACGCGGCGCAATTCATCGCCGCCGCGAAGAATGGCAAGCACATCATCGTCGAGAAACCGCTGGCCATCGAGTGGAGCGACATCCTTGCCATGAAGCGCGCCGCCGATGAGTCGGGCGTGAAAGTTTGCGTCTGCTTCGAGTGCCGCTGGTCATCGCAATTCCTCGCGACCAAGGCTGTGCTCGACCAAGGCATCATCGGCAAACTGCACTACGGTGAAGTCGATTACTATCACGGCATCGGACCGTGGTACGGGCAGTATCGCTGGAACACGAAGCGCGAACTCGGTGGTAGTGCGCTTCTCACTGCCGGATGCCATGCGCTCGACGCTCTGCTGCTCTGCATGGGCAGTGACGTGGAGGAAGTCACGAGCTACGCCGCCCAAAGCGCGAATCCGGTCTTCTCGCCCTACGAATATCCGACCACCGCCGTGACGATCATGCGCTTCAAAGACGGAGCGGTCGGTAAATGCGCCGCGGTCGTCGATTGCCTGCAGCCGTACTACTTTCACAGCCATCTCGTCGGCAGCGAAGGTTCGATCCTCGACAACAAATTCCACAGCCAGAAACTCGCCGGTCTGAACAAGAAAAACTGGTCGCAACTCTCGATGGAGATGCTCGACAGTGGCGATGTCGGCGATCACCCGTATCAGACGCAATTCCAGGCGTTTTTCGACGCGCTCGAGGCCGGCAAGAACATGGCGCTGACAAGCTTCGCGGACGGTTTCAACACCCATCGCGTCATCGCAGCGGCCGATAAATCAGCCGCGGAAAAACGACCGGTGAAGATCAGCGAAATCGCGACGACCTGACCTGAAATGCCCTCGGCCCTCGCCATCGCTGCGCATCCCGACGACATCGAGTTCGTCATGGCGGGAACGTTGTTAATGCTGCGCGAGGCAGGTTGGGAGATTCATTACTGCAACGTCTCCACGGGCAACATGGGCAGCACGGTAATGAACGCGGCGCAGACTGCGCGCGTCCGGCTGAAGGAGGCGCAGGCCGTGGCAAAGCGGCTCGGCGCGACGTGGCATGCGCCGTTTTGCGATGACATGGCGATTTTCTACACCGAGGAAAATCTCCGCCGACTCTGCGCCGTCGTGCGCGCCGCGAAGCCTGCCGTCGTGCTCACGCACGCGCTCGCAGATTACATGGAGGATCACATGATCGTTGCACGACTCGCGGTGACCGCGACCTTCGCCCGCGGAACGCCGAACTACCGCTCGCTCCCGCAGCGCCCGCCGACGCTGGAGCCGTGCGTCGTCTATCACGCCATGCCGCACGGCCAATGCACGCCGATGCGCGAGCCGGTGCAACCGGAGTGCATCATCGACACGACCAGCGTCCACGCGACGAAGCGCGCTGCGCTGGCCTGTCACGCCTCGCAGCAGGAATGGCTCAATGCCACGCAAGGCATGGAAAGTTACCTCGCCACGATGGAGGCCTTTTCCCGCGCGCTGGGAAAGCAGACGAAAAAATTCCAGCACGCCGAGGGCTGGCGCCGGCATCTGCACTACGGCTTCGGCGAAAAGGACGACGACCCTTTGCGCGAAGTGCTCGGCCGAAAATATTTCCGCAACCCCAAACATCCATGAAGCTCCGTCCCTCCATCATCAGCCCCGATTGGTGGGACTACACCTGCCTGCCGCTCGACCTCGTCGAAGAAGTCGCCCGCCTCACGCTGCGCGATCTCGAGAAGCTCTCGCGCCCCGGTTTCCGCGTCGTCTTCTACGATACGCTCGAAGACTTCTACCTCGCCGAAGCGCTCGAATACATCAACGCGTGGAAGCAGAGCACCAACGACAACCCGGTCGGCATCTGCGGTCCGATCGGTCCGACCGAGCAACTCCCGCTCGTCGCGCGACTCGTGACCGAACTCGGCCTCGACGTGCGCAGCGGACATTTCTGGGGCATGGACGAGTGGTTCGATGTCGCGACGGGTAAGGAGACGCCGGTCACACATCCATTGAGTTTCGAGAAGGCTGACCGCGAGATGTGCTTCAACCGCATCCCGAAAAAACATCGCATGCCCGACGCGCACCTGCATTTCCCGAAAGCCGACACGACGGCCTACACGCGAACGTATGATGCCGGCGTCCGCTGCGCGGTGATGCAGGGTGGCCAGGGCGATGTGAAGCACTGGGCCTTTAACGATCCGCCCGCGCGCCAGGGCAAATATAAGTCCGCGCCGCCCTCGCCCACCGAGTACCGCCAGCTCGCCACACGCGTCGTCGATCTCCACCCGCTGACCATCGCGCAAAACGCGCGCACTAGTGGCGGCGGCAACATCTCCATGGTGCCGACGAAGGCCATCACCGTCGGCCCGATCGAGACATGGAAGGCTGAGAAAGTCTCCATTTGGCAGGCCGGCACGCACGACAACCCCTTCGGCCAGCGCCTCACCGCCTACCTGATTTCGAAAGGCCATGCGACCTCCTGCGTGCCGATGTCGCTTCTCGCCGATCATCCGAACGTGCAATTCAACTACTACCGCGGCGGCCTCGGCAACTGCGCGGTGGAGATGCACTAGAGCTGTCAGGTAATTTGTCCGTTGTCGGACCGTACCGGGGGCGTACGCTATGGAACGCCAACAATGGGAGCCACGAACCAATGTTCCCAACCCCAATGGGGTTGAATTCATTTGCCGTCGTTCTCGGATGCAACCCCGCTGGGGTTGGCCGCGTTGACTGGGCGTGATCCCAGGGTAGCTCGTGCCTCGCAACCCTGGGCTGAGCGATGAAACGCCCTTGGCGTTTCCGTCACCGCACCGCCTTTGAGCGTAAGGTAAACGAACTTACAGATCGCCTTCCATGGAAGTGTGCGGGCCGCGGAGTCCGTGAAACCAATTGCAGGATTGATGGCGCGGAACCACATCAATAATTGCGCACACCATGTTCTTAGCCACGCTCACTGCCCAATCGGCGGTCGTCTGGTTTTTGAGATGCCACTTCCAGGGAACCGAGGTTTTCTGTCTCCAGCCAGAAAGGCCGCGATTGCGAATTGCCTTGATCAAGCTTCTGCTGAGTTTGTCATAACTCTTGTCATCTTCTGTTTGCTCGAAGGATCCGCACTTTGGGTGGAGCAACTGGTTCCGAAGCTTCACGAGAAACTCGAATTCTTGGAAAAGCGGAGTCTGAGGGTCAAACGTCTTTCCAGACAAAACGAAGTAGAGGATTTGATATTTAGTCTGAACGCGTGCTCTAGATTCTTCGAGCTCGGGCATAATACGATGGAGCGCGAGCAGCTCAGGTGTCAGTTTATCCGGGTGATATTTGAACGGCATCTCAAAATGGCGAGCGACATCGTTCGGGAAGGCTTCGACAGCGATTGCCGAATAAAGGATTGCATCGAGTGCGCGTTCCGGGTCGGTCGCCGAACAAACCGCTGCGATCCTAGCCTTTTTAATGAAGACGGGAAAATTAACGTCTGAAATCATAAAATGATGAGCGAATGGTCGCGCGCGGAATCTGACAGCTTATTTGGCGACGAGCTAGGCGAGGTTTGTGCGGTAACTCGAACGTCCCGATACCATTGATCGTGGGCGGGCTCCCGACCCACTCGATCTCGGCGCGATTCTGGGTGCCGAGCTTGCTGGAGCCATGGGCAGAAGATACATTCCGCCCATGCGCTACGAGCACCTCATCACGATTGAGCCTGACAAGCGCAGTGGCAAGCCGTGCATTCGTGGGATGCGGATCACGGTTTACGACATTTTGGAGTATCTCGCTTCCGGCATGACTGAGGATGAGATCCTGGCGGACTTCTCCGAGTTGACGCGCGAAGACCTCAAGGCGTGTCTGGCGTTCGCCGCCGACCGTGAGCGCAAGCTCTTGAACGCCGCCGCGTAACAAGAGCCGCCTCGACAAACGTCCACTCGCAAGCAGAATAAATCGATGCGCTACAGTGTCCTCGTCGAGCCGGTGGAAGAGCGGGAAAATCTCCCTGCATTCTACTACGCGCACGTCCCTTCGCTCGGACTCACCACGCATGGCGAGGGGGTCGAAGGAGCCCTCGCCGCGGCGCGTGACCTGATCCGTCTGTGGTTGGAGGAGAAGCGGGCGGCGGGCGAGAGTCCCGCCCAAGTGCGCGAGTCTCTGCTCGCCACGGTCGAGGTGGATTGATGCTGTTCAAGGCCAAAGAAGTTTTGAGTCGCTTGCAACGCGCGGGTTTCGAGGTGCGTCGCCAGAGCGGTTCCCATGTGGTGTTGCGTCATGCGGATGGCCGGCAGACTTACGTGCCGATGCACCCCGGCGATGTGCCGTCGGGGACGTTCCGATCGATCCTGAAACAGGCCGGGCTGACGGAAGAGACGTTCCGGGATTTGTAAGAACGTTTCTCCCGTCTCATTTGGGCGCCGGCCAGGCGAGGTGCTTGCGGAGGAAGTCGAAAGTGCCGACGCCGTGGATGGTGTGCGGGCCGTCGAACCACTCGATCTCGGTGCGTTCAGAAATGCCGAGTTTTGTGTAGCCGCGGCGGACTTTGGCGTATTCGTAGCCGACCCATTCATCCATGCCGACTCCGTCGTCGTGGCCGCGCTCGACCATGAAGGGTCGCGGCGCGATGAGCATCGCTATCTCGGCGTAATTGGCGACGTTCGCGAGGTTCCACTCGGGCATTTCATACTCTCCGGTGAACAGGTAACTGCCGCGATAATCGGGGCTGACATTTTTCCGAATCCACTCGTTGAAATCGCCCGAGCAGATGGAGAGCGAATAGCGGTCGAGCAGCGCGGGGATGCGCATCGCGCTCTTGCCGCCGTAGCTCAAGCCGTAAAAACCGATGCGCTTCGGATCGACGAACGGGAGGCCCGCCAGCCACTGCGTTGTGACATCGTGCTGCGCGACGATGAAGGAGAATAGCGAGAGCCCGAGCGGGTTGGCGCGCCGTTGCAGGACGCGGAAGTGCTCCTGTCCGCGATACGGATTGTGCGGCGCATAGACGATGAAGCCTTGTTCCGCGAGCTTCGCCGCGAAGCTTTTGTAGAAGGCGAAGGCGCGGGCTTTCGGATCGTCTGTAACCACGTCCTCCGGCAATCCTTCGAGGCCGTGCTGGCAGACGACCACGGGCCGGCGCTCGCCCGGCTTCAAGTCGCGCGGCACGAGCAGCCAGCCCCACGCAAAGACGTCCGGCAGCACATCGAGCGTGACTTCGTGGGCGATCCACTTCGGCGTTTCGCGAATGACGCGAGAGCGCGGATGCGGCAGCAGCGAGTTTGGCGGCAGTTTGCCGATGGATTGCTCCCAAAGACGTTTGCGCAAATCGTTCTGCGCGGCGTCCCATTCCGGGCCGGACTTCAGTTTAGCCCACACCGCAGTGGTGCGATTGCGCTCGGCTTCCTCGACGAGACGCTGGGTGAAAAGTTCCAACTCACGCACGGTGCGGCGCTGACGTTCGTCGATGAAATCCGGCGTGGCAGTGATGGCGGATGCCGTGGCCGCGGGTGGCGCGCTGTCTTCGATACTCAGCGCCCCGAGCAGCGCCTGCACGGCTTTGTTTGTCTCGGTGGTGAGCACGACCTGCGGCACATTTTTCCAGGAGCCAAGGAGCGCGTTGGCGCGGCCTATTTCCGCTTGCACGTCAGCGAGCGGGGGAGTCTTGATCACGCCGGGCGCGGCGCCGCGGCGTCTCTCGCCGACCGGCGGCGGGCCGACGATTTCCAATACGGGATTGGTCTCGACGATGAGTCGGCGCGGGGAAATGAGCGCGGCCAGTTCGGCGTCGCCGAAGTCGCGGAGCAGGCCGAAGACATTGCGGTAGATCGGCTCTTCGAAAAGCCGTTCACGCGGACCAAAGTGCCCACGGACGAGGGTTGCGTGCAGGCGGACATCCAGCGCGGCGCAGTGCAGCGCCAGCAATCCGCCTTCGCCGCTGCCGACGATGCCGATGGGCTGCGCGGGAATCCGCAGCGACGATTCCGGCGCGGTCAAAGCGTCGAGCGCGGCTTGGATTTTCTGCACTTCGTAGCCGATCAGCGTGCGGCCCATTTCGAAGGCCTGGCGATAGATCCATTCGCGATGCGGCTGATTGGTGAAGCGCTGCATCGCCTCGCTGCCGGACCAGTCGTCGCGCCGATCCACGAGCACGGGCACGAGGACGAGACATCCGCGCGTGGCGAGCTCCGGCGCAAGTAGGGAACGCTCGGGGATTTCATCCGCATCCGGGACGACGATGATCGCTGCGCGCGCTGCGCCTTTCGGCTGGAAGAGCAGCCCTTCGCCGTTGACGCCCTCGAAGACCGGCCACCGCACGCGGCGCACTGAATAGTTTTGCGTCGGCGCTGCTGGCTTCACGCCGATGGTCGACACCTCTTCCAGCAACCCCGGCGTGCGACGGTCGGTGATTCCAAGCGCGCGGCGCAAACGTTGCTGTCGTTCGTTGGCGAATGCATCCCACGCTCCGCCGGTCGCGGCTTCGCGCCAGACGCGTGCTCTTTCCGCTGCCGCCTCATCGGTCGTGCGTTCCAGCCAGCGGCTGATGCCGGCGACCATTTCGGCGGAAAGGTCGCCCGATTTTTCCAATGGCTGAGTGCCTGGCAACGGCTGCGCGAGGGCGGTGCTACCGAGCGCGAGGCCGGCGAGCAATAGTAGAGTGGACGTTTTCATGATTCGATTTTCCAACGGGCCTGTCGCAGCACGGCGTGCGGCGAGTTTTTCATCTGCTCGTACCACACCGTGAGCAGCGAGCCCTCGTCGAGTTGGATCGTGCTCGGGTAGCCGAGGTCGCCCGATGCGCCGTCGCCGGAGATGATCATCGGCTCGGACCAGGTGCGGCCTTGATCCGTGCTGAGACGCGCCTGATTCCCAAACGGCGCGCGCCGATGTCCGTAGGTCATGAGCACGCTGCCATCGCGCAGGTGCGTGAGGAAAGATGGCAGGCCCCAAACGCCGATGGAATGCGGCTCGGACCACGTTTTGCCGCTGTCAGTTGACTCGCTTTGCAACGTTTCGCCCGCGCCGTTTTTATTGTGATTGCGAATGTGCGTGAGGATGCGCCCGTCGCTGCACTCGATGGCGTGGAGTTCGTGATATTGCGTGGCGGAATCTCCGGATCGCGCGGGAATTTCCGCAAGCCATTTCCATGTCGCGCCGTCGTCCCGCGACTCGCAGACGCCGTTGCGTTTTTCGCCGGTCCAGAGCTGCTTGCCGGCGTAGAGCAGGCGTCCATCGGCGAGTTGGATCGGGCCGTGCGGGCTGTTCACGATGGTCGGATAGCGCGCGGACCAGGTGAGCCCGCCGTCTGTCGAGCGGATCATCCATTCGCCGAGTTCCGCTTTGCGCTCATCGGCGGAAAGGCGCGCATTGGCGAGTTGCCACGCTTGGAGGCGTTCTGCGGGCCAGGCATCGGGCTGTCCCTTTTTCGCCTCCGCTTTTTGCAGCGTGGGCTCATAGGCGAGTGAGGTAAAAGTCGTGACGAGCAGGGTGCCGTGCGCCGTTTCCAGTACGCCGGCGTCGCGGTCGTCGATCGCGCTATCGAGCAGCGTGCGCGGCCATGTCCACGTTGCGCCTTTGTCGCGCGAGGTCATCATTTCGACGGTGCCGAACGGACACACGTGGGCCTCGCGCCGTCCCGACCAGACAAGGATCAGCTCTCCATTTTTCCGCCGCGTGACCGTCGGCCAGCCGTGGTAAAACTGCGGTTGCAGGCTGATCGTCCGCAGGTCTTGAACGGCGATGCGTGGCGGCGTCTGCTGGCCGCGGACTCGCGCTCCGAAAAAAACTGCGGAGGTCGCGAAACCGACCTGCTGGAGGAAGCGGCGGCGCGAAGAGCGCAGCCGGGAAGCGGGGGATTGCATCGCAGCAGTTTGGACAAATCTGCGTGGCGATGCAGCAGGAAACGACGATCGCGTGCGAACTGCGGCTGGACGGTTTGGCTGCCGGCCTTCATCGTTCGGACACTTGTCTTATGACCCCCGAAAATCGTTTCCAGGAACTCCAACTTGAACTTCCGCCCGCGCCGCAACCGGTCGCCGTTTACAAGCCGCTCGTCGTTGTCGGCAACATGGCCTACGTCTCCGGTCACGGTCCATTGCGTCCGGATAAAACGCTGATCACCGGCGTTGTCGGACGCGATCTGACGCTTGATGGAGGCAAGGCCGCGGCGCGTCAAGTCGGGCTCGCGATTCTCGCTACCCTGCGGGCGCAACTCGGCAGCCTCGATCGCGTGAAGCGCGTGGTCAAAGTGCTCGGCATGGTCAATACCGCGCCGGATTTTTACGATCATCCGAAAGTTATCAATGGATGCAGTGAGCTTTTCGCCGATGTGTGGGGACCGGAGAATGGCATCGGCGCGCGCAGTGCGGTCGGCATGGGGCCGCTGCCGGGAAATATCGCCGTCGAGATCGAGGCGATCTTTGAACTGAACTGACCGCGTAATGGAATGGTTTCAACTCGCTAACGAGGCCGAGGTGCCGTCGCCGTCGTTGCTCATTTTTGAGGAGCGGGTGGAGGCAAATCTGCGCCGGATGCTGGAGATTGCGGGTGGTCCCGCGCGGCTGCGCCCGCACGTCAAGACGCACAAACTCGGCCCGCTCGTCGCGCGGCAGATTGCGCTCGGGATCACGAAATATAAATGTGCGACGATTGCCGAGGCGGAGATGTGCGCGGTGGCGGACGCGCCGAATGTGATGCTGGCCTTTCCCGTCGTCGGTCCAAATGTGGCGCGGTGGTGCGAACTCATCCGGCGGTTTCCGCAAACGCATTTCAGCGCGGTTGCCGACGATGCCGCGGCGATGCGCGCGCTTGGTTCCGCGGCTGTGAGCGCGGGGCTAACGCTGGCTGTCTTGCTCGATCTCGATTGCGGAATGCAGCGCACTGGCGTTCCTCCTGACGCGAATGCTTCCGAGCTTTATCGACAACTCGCCGGCACTCCGGGTCTAGTCGCGTCCGGATTGCACGCCTACGACGGGCATATTCACGAGCCGGATCCCGCGGCGCGAAATGCGCTGACCGAAGCGGCGTTCGCGCCAGTCATCGAGTTGCGTCGGCAACTTGAAGCGTCCGGCTTGAAAGTGCCTGTGCTCGTCGCGGGAGGTTCACCGACATTTCCTTTTCACGCCGCGCGCCCGGACCGCGAATGCAGTCCGGGGACCACGGTGCTGTGGGATTTTGGCTACGGCGACAAGTATCCCGAGATGGGATTTCTCCCCGCAGCGCTGCTGCTCACCCGCGTCGTGAGCAAACCCGGTCCCACCCGGCTCTGCCTCGATCTCGGTCACAAAGCCGTCGCCCCCGAGAATCCACATCCGCGTGTCCGTTTCCTCGAATTGCCGGATGCAACTGCGGTGATGCAAAGCGAGGAGCACCTCGTCATCGAGACGCCGCGGGCGTCCGAGTTTGCGGTCGGCGACGCGCTGCACGGCATCCCTCGCCATATTTGTCCAACGGTCGCATTGCACAGCGAGGTGACGGTCGTGCGTGCCGGTGCGGCGGCAGAATGCTGGCCGATCCTCGCCCGCGCCCGGCGGCTCTCGGTTTAATCTTCGCCAGTTGCCTCATCCCATTTCGATGGCGAAAGGAATGAAAAACCGCAGAGGCGGCCGGGGCCCCGAGCTATTGTAACCACGTGGATTACGATCCACTGCGGGCGCTGCGCCACGGGGGGTTTTTATTACGTTAGCCCAACAAAGAGGGTTGGGGCAAAGGGGGCGATTTAAA
>JBBSDS010000035.1:0-22219 GCA_038240495.1 Chthoniobacterales bacterium
AGCGGGTCGCGAAAGCGGAACGTGCCGGACTCCAACTGCGCCCAGTCCGAGCCGAACGCATGCGCCGACATGCAGAGCACCAGCACGCGCGAGCGCTCCAGCCCTTCCTCGATCTTGGACGGGATGCTGTCGCCCGGCTTGAGCACCCATTCATCGAACCACACTTTCACCCCGTCCGCCGCAACCGCTCCGCCCGCGGGCGCACCACCGCCTTGTCCTTCGCGCTGTGACTTAGGAAAACGTCGTATTCGAAATCGTCCGGCATGATTCGTTCATGGGTCTTTGCTGGCGTCCCCCGTCGCGTCAGTTCATGTGAGCCACGCTGCCGGAGAGAGCGGTGGAAGCCAATTCAGAATTCGGGAGGCGCGGAGGGACACGCTCCTGCGTGTTCCCTGATCCAGCGACGCGCGGGAGCGCGTCCCTCCGGGCATCATTCGAACACAGTGAAGAATGACAGGGCGCGCAGTCCGGCGTATGAAAACTCGTGCGGGTGAATGAGCCCGGCGTCTGTTCCATGAGCCTTCCGTCGAATCCTACTCTCTGCATAGCGAATGAGCGCGTGATCACCGCAGCGACTACGCCGGTGGTGAATCCGTTCACCGGCGAGGAGATCGCGCGGGTGCCGCTCGGTGGGCCGGCGGAAATCGAGCGCGCGTTGGCAGCGGCGCATGCCGCATTTCCGCAAGTGCGGGCAATCGCAGCGCATCGGCGAGCCGCGTTGTTGCTCGCAGTTGCGGCGGGGATCGAGCAGCGGCAGGCGGAATTTGTGGAGACGATTGTGGCCGAGGCGGGCAAGCCGGTGACTTTCGCGGAAGCCGAAGTCGCGCGAGCCGCGATGACCTTCACCGCCGCGGCAGAAGAGGCTCGGCGACAGCACGGCGAGGTGCTCGACATGGACGCGTTCGCCAGTGGCGACGGGCATTTCGGACTCACGCGACGCTTCCCGCTCGGTGTCGTCGCGGCCATCACGCCGTTCAATTTTCCGCTCAATCTCGTGGCCCACAAAGTCGCGCCGTGCCTCGCCACGGGGAATACGATGGTCGTAAAGCCGGCGACAAAAACGCCGCTCACAGCATTGCTTCTCGCGGAGGTGTTGATGGAAGCAGGCGTGCCGGCGGGGCAGATGAATTTCGTGACCTGCTCGAATGAAGACGCCGCGCTTTTGGTGACCGATGAGCGCGTCAAGAAGGTGACATTTACCGGCAGCCCCGCGGTCGGCTGGAAGCTCAAGGCGATGTGTGGGAAGAAGCGCATCACGCTGGAGCTGGGCGGCAATGCGGGCGTGATTTTGCACAGCGATGCGGACCTCGATGCGGCCGTGCCAGCGGTGGCGAGTGGCGGGTTCGCGTTTGCCGGACAATCGTGCATCAGCGTGCAGCGAGTCGTGATCCACGAGTCGCGTTACGAGGAAGCAAAAGCGCGCCTCGTCGCGCACATTCGGGAAAAGATCAAGACCGGCGATCCGCGTGACCATGCGACGGTCGTTGGGCCAATGATCACCGCGGAAGCGCTCGCTGCGATTCGAGAAAAAATCGATGCGGCGCTGTCCGCAGGGGCAACGCTCGTGCATGGCGGGGAAACAATCGGACGCTGCCTCGAAGCGACCGTGCTGGAGAACGTCGCGCCGGGTCTCGACCTGTGCGCGAAGGAGGCGTTCGCGCCGATCATTACGCTGCATCGTTATGCGGATTTTGAGGAAGCGCTTACCTTGGTGAATGCGTCCGATTTTGGCCTGCAAGCCGGCGTCTTCACCCGCGATCTCCACCTCGCGCTGCGAGCTTTCGACGTGCTCGACGTCGGCGGCGTGCTCATCAATCAAGTGCCGACGTTCCGCGTGGAAAACATGCCGTACGGCGGGATCAAGGACAGCGGCTTCGGCCGCGAAGGAGTGCGCTACGCGATGGAGGAGATGACCGAACTGAAATCGCTGATTATCAAACTCGGCTGAAATGATTTCCTTGCTCCTCGCTGTCCTCACTGCGCACGCGGTCAGTTCCGACATCCTGCCGGAACCGGTGCGGTTGCCGTCGGCGGAAAAGCCTCCGTTCCTTCGCGGAGGACTTCCGGCGCGCGGGGCGGAGGCCACACCTGCACCAAAGCGCCGGTTCTTCGGCATCGGCGTCGGATTTCAGCGCGCAGGAAATGCGCAGGGCATTGTCCTCGATCAAGTCGTGTCGGATTCACCGGCGGAGCGAGCGGGTCTAAAAGCGGGCACGGTCATTTCGGAAATCAATGGCGAAAGCACCGTCGGTCGGAGCGGCGACGACTGCACCCGGATGGTGCGCGACGGCGGAAATGCCGTAGTGATCAAGTTCAACGATCCCGTGACGCTGAAACCGCGGATGCGGACGCTGGAGAAGGAATGGTTCCCACTCCCAGCCTCGGCCGCACCTTGAGGGCTTTAGCAGCCGGTTGAAAAACCTCCAAACTCGGAGTCATCCTGAGCGGAGCGGAGGAGGAAAGGCAGGCGTAGCGCAGTCGAAGGATCCAGTAGAATTGCCGGGCGAGGTCGTCGTGAAGGCTGATTGCTGCTGGCTTCGGGCACTGCTGGCGACTCCACGGGATCCTTCGACTGCGCGCCGCGTCAACTGCGCCCATCGCGGCGCTCCGCTCAGGATGACTAGCCTCGCTGAGGTTTTTCAACAGGCTGGTTGGGTGCGCCCTAAGATTCTCCATGCTTGAACGGTCTGGACACTAAGCCTGTCCATAGGCATCCGTTGCTGCTCGCCATGAAAACCTCTCGCTTTTCCTTTTGCGTGATCGCTGCTTTATCCGTCGTCCTGCCGCTGCGGGCCGCGGAACCGCTCTATTACAATGACTTCGGTGCAGCGGCGCTCGATAAGCCACCCGCGGATGTCATGATCATGGCGGGCGGTTTCGAGGTGAAAGAAGACGCCGAGGACGGCAAATATCTCGAGCTGCCCGGCGAGCCGCTGGATACCTTCGGCCTGCTTTTTGGCCCGAGTGTGAACGACGACGTGAGTGCGAGCGCGCGATTTTTTGGCACGAAGACGGGGCGTAAATTTCCGACTTTCGGGGTGAGCTTGAATGGTGTGGGCGGGTATCGCTTGCAGGTCAGCCCCGCGAAGAATGCCGTCGAGTTTTTCAAGGGAGACGAGGCGAAGCTGAGCGCGCCTTTCTCCTGGACGCCGGGCGTGTGGACGACTCTACTCATCACTGTGCGCAAGGCCGGCGCGGGCTGGGTGATCGAAGGAAAAGCGTGGCCCTCGGGCACGCCGGAACCGGCCAAGCCGTTGATCACTCTCGAAGAAAGCGCCGCGCCGAGAGCCGGTCGTGCGGGCCTCTGGGGTAGTCCCTATTCGGGCACGCCGATCCGTTTCGGCGACCTCCTCGTCGCTCCCTTCAAATAAACGCCGAACTCACCGGCCTTGATTTTCCAACCCAGAACCTCCCACAAACCCACTATGCGCACCCTCGTTCCCGCCCTAATCGTCGTCTCCACGCTGCAACTTCACGCCCTCGACTGGCCGCAGTATCGCGGGCTGACCGGCGACGGCATTTCATCGGAAAAAATCGTGTTGCCGAAGGCGGGTGCGACACCGAAGCAGATTTGGAAAACGCCGTCCGAAGGCGGCTTCAGTTCCTTTACTGTGGCTGGTGGGCGGGCTTTCACACTTAGCTTGAAGGAGGCCGATGGTGCGAAACAGGAAAGCGTCGTGGCCTTCGATGCGAAGACCGGGAAGGAGCTGTGGTTCGCTCCCTTGAACTTCGCGAAGTACGGCGGCGGTGGTGACTCGGGCGCGCCCGACAACAAGGGCGGCGATGGTCCGCGTTCGACGCCGACTACGGATGGCACGCATGTCTATGCGCTCTCCTCGCAGCTTTCGCTCCGCTGCTTTGACGCCGCGACGGGCAAGGTCCTGTGGACGCGGGATCTTTTGAAGGAAAACGCGGGCCGCAATATCCAGTGGGAGAATGCGGCGTCGCCATTGCTCGAAGGTGGCGTGCTCTACATGGCTGGCGGCGGACCGGGGGAATCGATCCTCGCGATCAATCCCAAGGATGGCGCGGTGGTGTGGAAGGCCTTCGACGAAAAGATGACGCACGCCACGCCCGTCGCGACCACGATCCTCGGCCAGCGGCAGATCATTTTCTTTTTGCAATCCGGATTGCTCGCGGTCGAACCGAAGACGGGCAAGGAACTGTGGCGCTACGCCTTTGATTACAAGACCTCGACGGCCGCGTCGCCGGTCGTCGCGGGCGACATCGTGTACTGCTCCGCGGGCTACGGCGTGGGCGCCGGGGCGGTGCGCGTCACGAAGGAAGCCGGCGCGTGGAAGGCGACGGAAATCTATCGCATTCGCGGAAACAAACCGCTCGCGAATCACTGGAGCACGCCGGTCGCGAAGGACGGCTATCTCTACGGGATGTTTCAATTCAAGGAGTACGGCAATGGCCCGGTGAAGTGTGTGGACATCAAGACCGGCGACGTGAAGTGGGAGCAGACCGGCTTTGGGCCAGGACAGGTCATCCTCGCGGGCGATCGTGTCCTCGCGCTGGCCGACAATGGCGACCTCGTGGCCTTCGAGGCCAAGCCCGACGCGTATCACGAAGTCGCGCGCTCGAAAGTGCTCGAAGGCAAATGCTGGACGACGCCGATCGTGAGCAACGGCCAGGTCTTCGCCCGCAGCACCAAGGAAGCAGTCTGCCTCGACGTCTCGGGCAAGTAATCAGGACACGCGAGATTTCGGCGGCGACTTCGCCGTGTCGCTCCCGCACGAGTTCGCGACGGCTTCGAGATCTTCGAGAAATTTCTCGCGCCGGTTTGGTGGCAGAGCCGCGAGCATTCGCTCCTGAAGTTCCATGGCGATCTTGCGGGCTTTTTCAAACGCCCGCCGGCCCGCCGGCTGAAGCTTGACGCGATTGGCGCGGCGATCGTGTTCGTGTGGTGCGCGCGCCACGAGCCCGGATTTTTCCATGCGGGAGAGCGTGGAGGTGATGGTGTTTGGATCGCTCGCCATGAGGTCCGTGAGCGTGCGTTGCGTGAGCCCTTGCGGGTCGCCTTCGCTCAGCCAGCGCATGATGCTAAACTGATCGGGTGTAATCTCCAGATGCTGGACGCGCTGGCGGAATGATTGGTTCAGCCCATACCACGCTCGACGGAGCAGAACGGGCAGACGTTTCGGTGGACAAGGCGGCGCAGGTTTTGATGAAGAATCGGACATGGAGGCTATCCGGGATTGCGATCAGGAAAACGCGGAAGTAAAAACTCTCCGGCGGTAATGAGCGCAAGCCACGAATGGTTCCCCGCATTCAACTAATAAAAATGCGGGCTGCCAATTTAATACGTGTAAGTATTGTTTTGACACCGCTCGCTTCCATTCCTATCAACCGTACTCCTCCCCTCGGCGACCTCTCACCCCACTCCCGCCCATGAAGCCCCAACTCATCTCTGCGCTCGCTCTCACCCTTGCCGTCACCCTCGCGCCACTGCACGCGGCGAAGAAACCCACCAAGCCGGCCAGGGCCGAAACGCCGGAGAAGCCGGCCGGCGTGCCAGCGTCCGGCGTGCAAGGCTGGCTCGACTGGCGCGGGCCGCTGCAGACTGGCGTGTCGCTGGAAAAAGGATTGCCGGAAAAAGTCGATGCGAAGGCTGCACTTTGGACGGCGGATTTTCCGGGCCAGTCCGCGCCGGTGATTGCGAACGGCAAGCTCTACATCATGGGCTTTCTCGGTGAAGGGCCGGAGCTGCAGGAAGGCGTGACCTGTTTCGATGCGGAGACCGGGAAACCTTTGTGGAAGCAGATGTTCAACGATTTCCTCAGCGATGTCGTTTACCTCCGCTACGCAAACTCGAGCCCATCCATCGATCCCGAAACGGGGCATGTTTACATCCAAAACAGCTCGGGCCTGTTAGTCGCTTTCGACGCCGACGGGAAGCTACTCTGGAAACATTCGATGATGGAGGAGTTCGGACGAATGACATTCCCGAACAACCGCACGGCCTCACCGCTGCTCGACAAGGAATTGGTGATCACGCGCGGCATCACCGCGGCGTGGGGCGCGTACGGACCGCCCGGCGATCGGTTCTACGCGTTCGACAAAAAGTCCGGCGAACTTGTGTGGTCCAGTGCGCCGGGTGACCTGCCACAGGACAATACCTTCTCGCATCCGTGGCTCGGCTTTCTCAATGGCAAGCGCGTCCTTTACTCCGCGGCGGGCGACAGCAGCCTCATCTGCATCAATGCACGGACGGGCGAGCCGCTCTATCGCACGCCGGTCGCCAAGGCGGGCGCGAAGGGTGGCATCAACGCCGCGGTCCTGGAGTACAAAGGCAACATCGTGGTCACACATGAGAGCGAAAACATCGACACAAGCGACGTAGGTCGGATGGCCGCATTCAAGATTCCGGCCGAGATCACGCCGCCATCACCGCAGGCTCCGCAGGTCTTTGAGACCAAGGCTTTGGAACAGTGGCGCAATCCGGTGGGGGCATTGGCCAGCTCACCGATCCTCGTGGGTGATCGCATTTATCAGGTCAGCGGCACAGGCGAGCTTACCGCCATCAACGCAGCGGATGGCAAGGTGCTGTGGAAAAAAAAGCTGGGCATCGAACAGCGGCAGAGCAGCCCATTTTACGCAGACGGAAAAATCTACATTGCGATGTACGTCGCCGCGGCTGGTGGCGCGGATGCCAAGGCTGGTGAGACCATCGGTGATGGCGAACTCTTTGTCGTGAAGCCCGGCGAAAAGGATGCGGAAATCCTCAGCCACACCATCCTGACTGGTAAGTGCTATGGCTCGCCAGTGGGTTACAATGGCAAGCTCTACATCCAGACGGAGAAGAAGCTCTATTGCTTTGGCAGCAAGGGTAACAATCCCGGCCTCCCAACTGCTTCGCAGCCCGAGAAATGGCCAACTGCCGGCGAAAAGAAAAAGCTTCAGATCATCCCTTACGAAGTTTTCTTGAACCCCGGAGAGACCCACGCCTTCCGCGTCCGTGCCCTGGACGCAAATGGCTTCACCGTCGATGAAAATGTCGATCCGAAATCCTTGAAGTGGGAACCTTTCATTCCACCGACCGCGCTCGTCAAAGTGACGATGAAAGGAAGCTTTAATGCTGACGGTCAACTCGTAGCTGACAAAGAAAACGCTCCGAGTGCGGGACAGTTTCAAGGCACCTTGGGCGATCTCAAAGGTTATTTCAAAGGCCGGATCTTACCGGGTGTTCCGCTCCTGCAAGACTTTGAGAAATACGAACTCACGCAGGATACTTCCAAGCCACCACCACCGGGCGTGCCAAATACCTTGGAACCACCGACGCCCTTTGCTTATCCCCCGCTTCCGTGGAATGCAGCGCGGTTCAAGTTTGAGGTCCGGGAAAAAGACGGCAACAAGGCGCTGGTTAAGACGATCGATAACAAACGCCTGCAACGCGGCACTGTCTTCTTCAACCGGCCGGACCTTCATAACTACACCGTCGAAGCCGATGTCCTCAGCGAAGGTAACAAGCGCAAGATGTCAGAAATCGGACTGGTTAATCAGCGCTATCTCATCGTCTTGAAGGGCAACGCGCAGGCACTTGAGGTTTCATCGAATCAAGAGCTGTTCCTGCAATCGACGCCGTTCAAATGGAGTCCGAACGAGTGGTATCATCTCAAGGCTCGTGTGGACGTGGCTGCCGACGGCAGCGGAACGGTCCGCGCGAAAGCCTGGAAGAAAGGTGATCCCGAGCCCGAAGCCTGGACCATCGAAGTCCCGCACAAGCACGCGCATCAAGAAGGTTCACCCGGTCTCTTCAGCTTCACCCCGCAAGAACAGCGCGCCTGGATCGATAACATCGAAGTAAAGGCGAACTAGAGCGGTCGGATCTATTTTGTGGCCGTCCCTTGGCTTAAAGCAGTTAAGTAACCGCAGCCGCTACGTGCAGAGGCGGTTCCGCACGAAGGACGTGCCGCCCAAGCAAAAAGACGACACCTGCCGTGCAGAGAGCCGCCTCTTGCGAAGCGAGCGCTTAACAGGCGAGCGACGGCGAGGAAGATGAAGACTTGGAAGGAGTCGTTGCGGAAGCCGTAGTCCTTGCGCAGCCAGCTTCGGATCCCGCACCGCCGTCGAAATGTAACTTACCGCGCAACGTGGGCGACTAAGCCCTCAGCTTAGGAGCGAAGGCAGGAAGAATGCCAAAATACTGCGGACAACGTGCTGAGACGCAACAGTCAGGCGACGTTGTGGCATTGTCATCGGAGCCGCGTGGCATCTGCGAGGACAAGTAACTCGAAGCCCAAAAGCAGGAAGAAAATAAATGACGAGAAGAATGACGGGCACTCTTCGTGGTGAAACGACGCGTGAACGGACGCAACTATTGTGGAGAGCCAAACAAGTGTGCCGATGGCGAAAAGAAACCTTGCTGGAAATAGGTATGGCGGTGACGGAGTAAGCCGGCTGGTAATCGGAGGAATGAACAACAGAACTGCGACCGTGAATCCGCTAAAAGTCAGGAACGCGCGACGCAAGAGGAATCGGCGGACGGAAAGAAGCGCTCCTACAACCGACGCTCTGGCAGAAGATTTCATGAGCTAATCGAAATTAGAACGGGTGGAGACACACTGGGATTTAGAAATCACGGCAGCAACGCCGCGGCTTCCTGCGGGCTCGGGAGACCCCACGCTTTCCACTTCGCCTCGTACGCGCTCCGTGGCAGGAGTGCGTAGTGCGGATGTTTGTCGGCGTGCAGCCAGCGGATGAGTTTTATCAAATCGTCCTCGGCCATCGTGGTGCATCCGGCGGTCTTTCGCGCGGGGCCGCGGCGGATGTGAAAGAAGATCGCGCTGCCGGCATTGGGCACGGGTGGGTCGGAGTTGTGGCGGATCTCGACGAGCCAGCGGTAGGCGAAATCTCCGTGCCGCATTTTCTGTTTCTCGAACCACGGCGGCGGGTTCGCGGGATCGACGGTGACGTGGCGATTGTAGTCCGGCGAAGTGATGTCATCGATCCACGCGTCGCCCGTGGCGACGGTGTGGAAGGGATACTTCGCGCCGCTCGGCAGCGCGGCGTCGTAGGTGTAGATCGTGCCCATGCGAAAGACGCCGGCGGGCGCGCGGCCATCGCGCTCCTGTTTGTGCGTGCCGGGTTCATCGGTGCCGAGCACGCCGCGGCCCCACACGAGACCGTTTTTGCCGTAGAGCACGGCGACTGGCGGGGCGGACGCTTTCCACTTGTTACCCTCGCGTTCGAAGAGCTGGAGGTGCCCGGTCGAGGCGTTCCAGTCGGGCGCGATGCTGACGATAAGTTGCTGCACATTGGAATCAAGCGCGCCGCCGAGCGCCTCGCCGAGCCACACGATGAGAATGACCGCGAAGCCAAACGCAAACTTGCTGACGCGGATTCTGTTTCTCATCATCGCCGCCTTGAAAAAACTGACGCGAACCGGGGCCGTGGTGTTGATCATTGCGGCGACTTTTCTCGTTTACTGGCCGGCGCTCCGCAACGGTTTTGTCTGGGATGACACCGCGCTCGTCCTCCGCGACCCGCTCATCCGAAGCTGGTATCTTATTCCCGCCGGATTCCGGCACTTCCTTTTCCTCGATGCCACGGCGTCCAATTTTTACCGGCCGATTCAACGGCTGAGCTTCGTCGCGGATTACCAACTCTACGGCTTCACCGGACCTGGGGGCTGGCATTTCACGAGCATTCTGGTTCACGCGGGTGCGGCTGCCGCTTTGTTTTTCGTCGCGGAAAAATTGCTGACGTGGTTCGCAGCTGGCCGTCTGAGCAGTGCGGCGCGTTGTGGCATCGGACTCGGTGTGGCGCTGCTTTGGGCGATCCATCCGCTGCACACTTCGGCGGTGACGTATATCGCGGGGCGGGCCGATCCGCTGGCGGCGCTGTTTGGGTTTACCGCGCTCGCGCTCGGGCTGGCGGGGATGGAGGCGACGCGCCGGGTGTGGCTGTGGCGATTGGGTGCGGCAGTAGGTTTCGCGCTGGCGCTGTTGTCGAAAGAAAGCGGGATCACGTTTCTGCTCATCTGGCTGCTCTTGCTGACGTGGCGGCGGCCCGGCGGGCGCGTGTGGATCACGTGGGCGGCGCTGCTCGCGGTGGTGCTCGGCGGTTATTGTGCGCTGCGTTTCACCGCGCACAAGAAGCCGCCTCCAACCGCGCCGCCTGTGCCGGCGGCCATCCGCCCGATCCTCGCGGCGCGCGCATTTGCGGAGTACGCGAGCCTCGTCATCGCGCCGGTGACGCTGCGCATGGAGCGCGATGTGAGCACCAAGCCGCGCGACACTTTCGAGGCCACGATGCAAAATGCCCGTCGGCGCGAATACCAGACGCTCGCCGGGGTGCTGCTGCTCATCGGCTTCGCGCTGTGGGCGCGGCATTGCGGACGGCGCGCGCCCGTGGCGGCGGTGTGTCTCGGCGCGTTCGTCATCGCCTACGTGCCGATCAGCAACGCCTTTCCGCTCAACGCCACCGTGGCCGAGCACTGGCTTTATGTGCCGAGCGCGTTCCTCTTTCTCGCCGCCGCGATCACGGTGCTGGCGCTGGCCGAAAGCGAACGCGGAAAAATTTTGTGCGCGTCTGGGCCTCTGCGTTTGGCACTGACCGCTGTCTTCGCGGCGTGGGTCATTCTGCTGGGAGCGCGCACTTTCGTGCGACAGGACGACTGGCGCGATCAGCGAACCTTCATCGAGCGGACGATCGCCGCGGGTGGCGATTCGGCGCGGATGCTGATGAATCTCGGCAACGTCGAACTGAGCGCCGGTCAGCCCGAACGAGCCGTGGCGCTTTATCGCGAGGCGCTGCGCCGCACGCCCGAGCAGCCGATCATCTGGCTCGGCTTCGCGAATGTCCTGATGCGCGTGAAGGATCTGCCCGGCGCGCGGCAGGCGGTGGAACACGCGGAGACTTCGCCGCTTCTGCGAGCCGATTGTCTCACGCTGCGCGCCGCGCTCGACCAAATCGAACACGCTACCGATCCGCTCCCGACGCTGCGCGCCGCTGTCGAAGCCGCGCCGGAGAACTGGCCCATCCGCAAGCGCTACGTCGAAGCACTCGCGGATGCTGGCGACCTCACCGGAGCGGCGCGCGAGCTGAGTTCTTTTGTCCAAAAGCAATCGTTCCGCGCGGAATCGTGGAAGCTGGGCGGCAGGTTGCTTGAACGAATGAACCAAACCTGGCAGGCGGCCGTGGCTTATCGGCAGGCGAGCCTGCGCGATGTCCGCGACGAGGAAGTGAAAGCCGCGGCGTGGCGCCTGCGCGATGCGCATTTGTAATGCAGGGAAACCGTTCGACACGCCGCGGCGTAGGAGCTACGCAGAATCCTTCATGCTTTCCAAACCGCACAGCGCACTGATCCTCGTCGGGCACGGCTCCACCGTGAATCCCGACTCGAGCACACCGACTTTCGACCACGCCGCGGAGATCGCCCGGCGCGGTCTGTTTGGAGAAGTGTATTGCGCCTTTTGGAAGGAAGAGCCGAGCCTGCGGCAGGTGCTGCACATGGTCGATGCCGACGACGTTTACGTCGTGCCGAATTTCATCAGCGAAGGCTACTTCACCCGCACCGTGATCCCGCGCGAACTGGGACTCGAGGGCCCGCTCACGCGGCGCGGCGGGCGCACGATCAAGTATTGCGATCCGGTCGGCAGTCACCCGCGCATGACCGAGCTGCTGCTCCAGCGCGCCGCGGAAATCGCCCCTGGTGTGCCGCCGCGCGAGACGAGTCTTTTCATCGTCGGCCACGGCACTGACCTGAACGATAATTCCGCGGTCGCCGCGAAGCGCGAGGTCGAGCGCATCTCCGCGCTCGGGCGGTATGCGGAAGTGCTCAATGCCTATATGGAAGAGGAGCCGCTGATTTCCAAATGGGACGAATCTGCGACGCAGCCGAACGTCGTCGTCGTGCCCTTTTTCATCGCCGACGGACTGCACAGTTATGAAGACATTCCGGCGCTGCTCGGGATCACCGTTGAATCGGCGGGCGCAGCCAGCACGACGCACGCCGAGATTTTCCACCGCAATCCGTATCGTCTGCGCGGACGCACGCTTTTCTATGCGAGTTCCATCGGCACCGAACCGCTGATCGCGGACCTGATCATCGAGCAGGTCGCGGCGTTCGACGCGGCGGCGGAGAGTTTCGCTTTTGTCTGATGCGCGACCTTCTCGGAGCCCTTGCCGATTGGTTGGCGGCTGGCGGAAAAGAGATTGGCGAAATCCGTATTCAGGCGGATGGGGGCGGCTTCATGCTTTGTCATCGCGACGATTCGGGAAGCGCCGGCCTGGCGACTTCTGCCGGACCGGAAGCGGCGCGGGAACTCGCGCACTTCGATGACGCCGGCCGCTTTCGCCCGCTCAAGACGGTGCCGAATCTCCGCCACGGCTGGCGGCTGACGCTGGCGAATCTCGCGGAGCTGCGGCGGGCGCTCGACTATTTCTACCCGGCGATGCTTGGAGTCTGGCTGAGTCAGCAGCGCGGCGAACTCACGCCCGTGCCCTTTCGCGATGCGCTGAACCGGCAGACCGGCATGTACCGCGTGGCCCAGAAAATCACGGCGGAGCAAGCCGACGAAATGATCGGCAACTTCTGCCGCACCAATGGCGGATGCTTGAAGCGCATCCTCTGGCCGCTTGCGCACGGGGTGCCGATCAGCAAGCTGCCCGCCGAAAAATTTCGGACGGCATCTTCTCAGCGCACGCTGCCGCTGTTTTGCCACGAAGCCTGCAATCTGCTCGTCGCGAAAGCGCGCGAAGTGGTGAAGGCGACGAAAACCGAATGATCATTCGCGCGCGTTACATCGTGACGATGGACGGTCCGGCGATCGAGAACGGTGCGGTCGAGATCAAGGGCAACCGCATCGCGGCGATCGGCGCCGCCGAAGAACTGCTCGGGGTCGCGGACAGCCCGGTGGTTGATCTCGGCGAACGCGTGCTGCTGCCCGGGCTGATCAATGCGCACTGCCACCTCGACTACACGATGATGCGCGGCGCCATCTCGCCGCCGAAGGAGTTCACGGCCTGGGTGCAGCGGATCAATGCGCTCAAGCGCAGCCTCGGCAGCGACGATTATCTGACCGCGATTCAGCGCGGTTTTGCGGAGCTGAAAAAATGGGGAACGACGGGCGTGTGCAACATCGAGGCCTTTCCCGAATTGATGACGCATCTTGATCCGTCGCCGATTCGCACATGGTGGTTTTACGAGATGATCGATATCCGCCATCGGATTACGACGGACGATGTGGTCTCAGGCGCTCTCGCCTTTTTCCAAAAACGTGCGAACTCACTCGACAGCTTCGGCTTGAGCCCGCACGCGCCCTATACCGCTTCGCTCGATCTGTATCATCTTGCCGCGGCGTGCGCGACTTCGTTCACGATGCCGCTGACGACGCACCTCGCGGAATCGCGCGAAGAATTTGCGATGTTTCAAGATGCTCGCGGGTCGCTCTACGACTTCATGAACTCGTTGCATCGGCCGATGTCGGATTGCGGCCACGCGACGCCATTTGCCCAGCTCTGGAGCAACGGCGCGGTGGATCCGAACTGGCTCCTCGTGCACATGAACATGTTGACCGAGGAGGACTTCGCGCTGCTCGCTGAATTGCCCCGCGGCGCCGGACCGCACGTCGTTCATTGCCCCGGCAGCCATGGCTATTTCGACCATCCGGCTTTTCCCTGCCGCCGGCTCCATGATCTCGGCGTGAACATCTGTCTCGGCACCGACAGTCTTGCGAGCACGGGCTCGCTGAGCCTGTTCGAGGAGATGCGATATTTGCGCAAAACCAATCCGTGGCTGCGGCCGGAGCAAGTGCTGCGCATGGTCACAGTAAACCCCGCTCGCGCGCTGCGGCGGAAGGGTCAACTCGGCCAGATTATGCCGGGCGCACTCGCTGACTTGATCGCCATTCCCGCGTCCGGTAACGTCGGCCGAATCCACGAGGACATCGTCAACCATGACGAGCCTATTTCCTGGATGATGATCGATGGCCAAATTTGCACGTAGCCTTTCTCTGCTCCTCACCGCGGCGCTCGCGGCATCTCCTGGCGGAGTCCTCGCCGCGCGTAAAAAACCGCCGGTGACGCGCGTCGTGCCTAGGGCGGCGCCGGAGCCGGTGGGACCGCCGCCCACTCCCGTTCTCGTCAATGGCGAACTTACGCTCGCCGCGCAAGGTGCCATCGTCATCGACGGCCTCACGGGCAGGACGCTCTACGAAAAGAACGCCGACGCGCCGCAATTTCCCGCGAGCACGACGAAGATCATGACCGCGCTGCTCGTCATCGAGGAAGGTGATCTGGACCGCGAAGTGGAGGTGACCGTCGAAGACAGCAAGGTCGGGGAAAGCAGCTTGAATCTCATCCCGGGCCAGCATTTCACCCGCCGCGAAATGCTCTATGGCCTGATGCTCAAGAGCGCGAATGACGTCGCCCACGCCCTCGGCCGCGACAACGCCGGTTCGATCGAATCCTTCGCCGCGAAGATGACCGCGCGCGCCCGTGAACTCGGCGCCACAGGAACGCGGTTCATGAATCCGAACGGGTTGCACAATGTCGCGCACTTCACGACGCCGCGCGACCTCGCGGCGATCTCTCGGGCGGCGATGCAGCAGCCGTTTTTTCGCCAGGTGGTCGCCACGCGCGATCATACCTGGACGGCAGATTCCATCGCGCATCCGCTCCACAACCATAACCGGCTGCTCGACCGTTTTGCTGGCTGCTGCGGCGTGTAATCCGGCTTCTAGATTCCTGCGCAGCAGGTGCTGGTGAGCGCCGCGCTTCGCGGCAATCGCGAGGTGATCGCGGTCGTCATGCATACCAACAAGCCAGGCATTTGGGACGACAGCATGTTGCTGCTCGGCTACGGGCTCGAACGTTCGCAGGAAGACGGCGCGAAGACGGCGGCGGGGAACTGACGACGCCAAGATATTTTCGCGTTTTCTCGCGGGTGAGAAATCGACCTGCTCCAGCAGGCCGCGGGTCCGCGAAAAATTTGATATATTCCCTCTTTCCATCTCTCAAAGTTGAAATAATCTCATTTCCGAGATTCTCTCACCTATGGCTCGAATTCTAATCATCGACGACGATCCGGCCATGGTGTCGGTCATTTCCGACATTTGCCAGGAGCGCGGACACCAAACAGTGGCGTATGCGTCCGGCCAAAAGGCGCTGGACAACCTGATGACTCACTCCCCGCAGCTCGTCATCACCGATCTGCGCATGGACAAGGTCGGTGGTCTCGACATTCTCCGTGAGTGCCGGGAACAGCTCCCGCAGACGCCGGTCATTTTGATTACCGCCTACAAGACGGTCGAGACCGCTCTCGAAGCGATGAAACTCGGCGCGTATGATTACATCACCAAGCCGTTCAAGGTGGACGAGTTGCAACTCACCATCCAGCGCGCGCTCGATAACCAGAGCCTCGTCCGCGAGAACCGCAACCTGCGGCAGATCGTCAAGGAAAAGTACCGCTTTGAAAACATCATCGGCACGAGCGCGAAGATGCAGGAAATCTACAACCTCATCGCCAAGGTCGCCGACACTGACAGCACGATTTTGATCCAGGGCGAAAGTGGCACGGGCAAGGAGCTCGTCGCCCGCGCGCTCCATTTCAATAGCAACCGCCAGCATCAGCCCTTCGTCGCGATCAACTGCTCGGCGCTGCCCGAGAACCTGCTCGAATCCGAACTCTTCGGTCACAAGAAAGGCTCCTTCACCGGCGCCGTGCAGGACAAGATCGGGCTCTTCGAGGAAGCGGAACTGGGCACGATCTTTCTCGATGAAGTCAACTCGATGGCGCAGCCGCTCCAAACCAAGCTCCTGCGCGTGCTGCAAGAACGCCAAATCCGGCGCGTGGGCGACACCAAGACCGTGTCGATCAACGTCCGCGTCCTCGCCGCGACGAACGAAGTGCTGGGTGAGAAAATCAAGGGTGGGAACTTCCGCGAAGATCTCTACTACCGCCTCGCCGTCATCCCGATCGAGATGCCCGCACTTCGCGAGCGGCCCGATGACATCCCGCTGCTGGTCAGTCATTTCTTGCAAAAGAACGCATCGCAGACCGGGACCGAGTCGAAAAAGATCGATCCGAAAGCCGTGGAAATGCTCGGCCACTACCGATGGCCGGGCAACGTCCGCGAACTCGAAAATGCCGTCGAACGCGCCTGCGCGCTCTGCGACGACGGAATCATCCGCACCACCGACCTCCCACCGCAAGTCATCCGCCACGCCGCATCCCCGACCGCTGAGCACTCCGGCACGCTCCCAGTCGGCCAGACGCTCGACGAATACATCCGGGACCAGGAGCGGCGCTACATCGACGAGACGATCAAGTACAACAGCGGCAGCCGCGAGAAAGCCGCGAAGATGCTGGGGATCAGCATGGCGACGCTCTACCGCAAGCTGGAGGTCAAGTCCCGCGGTGCCGAGGCCAAGGCCTAGTCGCGGCTAGCTGCGCTTGCCGAGAAACTTGAGCTGCGCGGACTGCTTCTCGATCTCGTCGAGCTTTTCCAGCGTTTGCTTTTGCTTCTCGATCAATTCCTGATTCTTCGCTTTGAGCCCCTGCACTTGTTGGAGCGGGGTTTTGGCCGCGCCCGGAGCTTGGGAGTGAAGGGTCGCGGTCAGCGCCAAAACAGCGACTGCCGTGAGCAGATGGGAGAGGATGTTTTTCATGGAACTTTGCCGCCGCCGCGGCTCACAAAGATGCGGGCGATGCGCAAATTTTCAGCGACCGTCGCCAGCTTGGCATCGATCTTGGTTTGATTGTCCGCCAGCGTCGCCTGCTGCGCGGTGACATCGTTCAGCAGCGCGGTCAGCGCCGCGTCGTCCGTGGCGGCTTGGCCGCTCGACTTCGTCGGCGAGAACACCACGCCTGCGAGGACGGCCACTCCGAGCGCCGTAACGAGAAGGGGTTTTGCATTCATTCTTTCAGCATGTAGCCAGATTGGTGCCGCATTCCCCAAAAACAAATGTGTTAGTCTGGCAAGAATGCTGCTTGCGCACCCATACGCACCCTCTTAATTTGCGCTCATGGCCGGCTTGTCCCAAACGCAGTCTTTATCTCAACAGCAGGTCCTCGCACCTCAGCTCCAGCAGAGTCTGCAAATTCTGCAGGCTCCGATGTTGGAGCTTCGCAATCTGATTCAGCAAGAGCTTTGCACGAATCCAACGCTGGAAGAGGACCAGATGGAACCGACCATCGAAGACAAGCAGCAGGAACACGACGAATTTCAGGAGGAGTTTGAGCGGTTGGCCAAGCTCGACGAGGAGTGGCGCGATTACATGGCGCAAAGCCAGAGCTACTCGGGACGCTCGTCGGAGGAAGAGGAAAGGCGGCAGTTCTTTTTCGATTCCATCGTCGGGATGCAGACGCTCCAGCAGCACCTCATCGAGCAAGTAAATTCTAGCGATCTCAGCCCTGCCGATCGCAAGATTGCCGAACTCGTCATCGGTAACATCGACGATGCCGGCTTTCTCCAAGCCACGCCAGAGGACATCGCGCAGAACACCGGCATGGAAGTGGAAGATCTCCAGCGCGTGCTCGATTTCGTCCAGACCTTTCATCCCGTCGGCGTCGGCTCCCGAGACTTGCGCGAGTGCCTCCTCATCCAACTCCGCCGACTGAGCAAGGAACAGAGCCTCGAATACCGGATCGTCGATCGCCACATCGAAGACCTCGGCAAGCGTCGCTTCCCGGAGATCGCCCGTCGCCTCGGCACCACCGCGGAGCAGGTGCAGCGCGCGGCGGGTTTTATTGGCACGCTCGATCCGAAACCGGGCCACATTTTCACCCCCGATCCGAACAACTACGTCCTCCCCGACGTGAACGTGGAAAAGATCGGTGGCGAATGGACAATCTCCCTCAACGGCGAACAAATTCCGCACCTTCGAATCAGCAACACCTACAAGGATCTGATGTCGCAGGAAAAAGGTGGGGCCGATGTGAAGGACTACATCCGAGATAAAATCCGCAGCGGAAAGTTCCTCATCAAGTCCATCCACCAGCGCCAGCAAACGATCTCGAACATCGCCCACGAAATCGTCGCGCGGCAAAAGGACTTTCTCGAATACGGTCCGAGCGCGCTCAAGCCGCTGACCATGGTGCAAATCGCGGACATCGTCGGTGTTCACGAGACCACCGTGAGCCGCGCCATTTCCGGCAAATACATGGCCACACCGCAGGGCGTATTCGACATGAAGTATTTCTTCACGCCCGGCTACCAGACGGCCGCGGGTGAATCCATGAGCAACACGAGCGTCAAAGGCGCCATTGCCGAATTGGTCAAAAACGAAGACGCCAAAAGTCCGCTCAGTGACAAGGAGATCGTCGAGATTCTCGAAAAACGCGGCATCCCCATCGCCCGCCGCACGGTCGCCAAATATCGCAACGAGCTGAACATCCTGCCGAGCAACATGCGGAAGCGGTATTGAGACGCCGTCATTCCCGCGCCTCCAGAGGCGTCCCGCGCGCTGGCCATGCGCGCCATGCCGCGCGACGGTTTTTTGATGGCGCCCGCCGCATGGAAATGACCGCGCCTCTAACTCCGACAAGCTCCTAACGCGGAATCTTTAGACAATCACTTACGTCTTCAGCAATTCCCTCGCCTCGGCCACGCCCGGTGCCGGGCGTCCGTATTCGCTGGCCGTCACGCGCGCCAGTGCGCAGAGCTGGCGCGAGCGGAAGGCGGGACGTGTCGCGGCGAACTCCTCGCTCACGGTGCGATAGTATTTCTCCGCGTGCAGCGCGCCGTCCTCGCTGATCGCATAACGCCGCAGCAGATCGAAAATCGCGCGCGGCTCGTGCCCTCGCTGCCCGTAGCTGTGCGCGATGGCGCTCGCACGCGCCTGCAGGTTGCCGCGGATCGCCTCGTCCAGTTCGCGCAACAGCCCCGCTGGATCGGTCGTCTTGATCGACTCGACGTGGCGCGCGAGCGGGAGCGGTTCCCAATGGAGGAAATCGCCGCCACGTTCCGCGCGATCGAGCGCCACCTGGTAGGCACCGAGAATGAGGCAGGCGAAAGCGTTCCGCGGCCTCGCGACGCGCGCCATCTGGCGCCACGCATTTGCGGAGTCGCACGCATGCACGCCGATCGAATCGCCATGCACGCTCCCGAGCGGCTTGCCCGGCACTTCGTCGCGCGGCGGCCGGCCGTGGTCGCGCAGGATGATCTGATTTGCGGCCAGTGAGATCGCCTCGCCGACAGCGTCCCGGGTCATCCCTTCCGCAAGGGCGGCTGCTGCCGCCGCCGCGGCCTGCTCGGGTGTGGACTGGAAAATCGTCATGGCCAGTTCCTCGACCCATTTGTCTTCGGCGGTCCGCGTGCCGGGCGCGGCGGCGAGGAGCTTGTGTTCCTCCAGCAGCTTCGCCAGCAGTTCGCGGGAACGGCCGCCCGCCCCCGACTTCTCCGATTTCACGCAGTAGCGCACCGACTGCCGGAGCAGCGTCGTCGCATGTTCGCGGCCGATGAGGTTCATCAAATCCCAGGCGCGATATGGCAGCACCGTGCGATGCACTTCGGTCTCGTCCTGCACCTCGTGCAGCAGCGCGTCGAACGCATCCTCCGGTGTGACAGCCACCGAGGCAAAAACCGCCTCCGCACGCACGACGTCCTTGCTGCGCACCGCGTCGCGGAGCCGCAGACCGGGCGCGAGATTTGCATCTCCGGCCTCCGGCTTCACCGGGCGCAACACCTCGTGCTTCGCGCCACCCGATTCCTGAATGCGATTCGTGTTGCGATAGAGCACCTTGAAAACCGGCAGCGCCTGCTGCTCCGCCGGCATTTCCAGCGCCATGTGAAAACTCGGCGCCATCGCCATGATGGTGTGGAAGCCGATGTAATCCTCGCCTCCAAAAGTGCGCGCATTGGCCAGCGCGCCTGCCGCCACGAGCTGCTTCAGCTCGGTGCCCGCGCGCAATTTCTCCGCCAGCAGCGGCAGCAGCTTCGCCACGGGCGTCTCCTGCATCGTGCGCACGAGCGGCTCCAGCGCGCCAAAGTCGATTCGCTCCGCAGCGTCGTCAGCCAGCGCGGACGCAAGACCAAGTTCACAAGCCATCCCGTAGCCAATGGCCGCGGTGACCATTCCGCGCCCCACATCCGACATAAACTCCCGACGAGTCTGAAGTGATGGTTGCGTTTTCATAAGCGTGATCTCCGGTTGGGGGTGGAGCACGATCTGTCTCCAATGGCAGAGGGGCTGTGTCAGGTACGCTGTGCTTGTCCCGAGAGACGGGCAAGTGGAATCATCCGCGCTCAACTCCCTCCGCTCGTCGCTACGCCCTCGAAAAAAAGTAGCGGCTCAAAATTGGGAACGAGCGTTGTAAAGGCGGCTCTGTCCGCAGGACGTGCCGCCTTTGCTGGCCACAGGCGGCACGTCGCCAAAGCGCGACAGAGCCGCCTCTACAACGCTCGTTCTCAAGCTGACCAATTTCCTGCGGTGGAGCAGCGCTACTTCAACTCCAACTCCGCCGGCTTCACGCCTTTCTTGAATCCGCCGAAGCCGTAAAACAACGGCTCGAAAGCGCCGACCAGCGCGACGTCCGCCTCAGCCGGGACGGGCAGGCCGGTGAACGAATAGGCCGCATTCACGAGGAGGCGGCGCAGACCCTCATTGAGAAGATCGGTGGACGAGCCGAGCGTCGTGCAGAGGATGCGATTGACCGCGCCTGTTTCGCTCTTCACCTCGCGCGTCCACACCACCGGCATCATCGGGTCGTTGACTCCCTGCTCGGCCTTGTCTCCGGTGCTGCGCTTCTTTTGGTAATCCGCCGGCTCGTCCTCAGCCTTCATCCCTTTGAGCACCTGACCGCGCACCAGGATCTTCGCATCGGCCGGCGGATACGCCTCGTACACATCCGTGTTTCCGAACAGATTCTTGACGCCCGTGAAGAGGGGATCATGGCTGGCCGCGGGCTCGATGATCCCGCGCGTCGCCTCGCTCTTGTGCTTGCCCCAATGACTCACCCAACCTTCACCGAGTACGTTTTTTCCGAAGCTGTTGAAGGTCTTGTACGTCCCGTTGACTCCCGAGAAAGCATGCGTGCTCGTCCGCAATCCGATCACCGGTTTGCCCGCCGCGACGTAATCCGCGAAGTGCTTCATCTGCTCATCCGGCCAGGCGCGGAAGCGCAGCAGCATCACGCACAGGTCCGCTGAATCCAGCGCCTCCATGCCCGGTTCGTTGTTCTTCGTATTGGGATCGATCTCGCCCGTCTTTGGATCGATGGAAAAAAGCACCGTGCATTTGAATCCATGCCGCTGGCTCAGGATTTTCGCGAGTTGCGGCAGCCCTTCCTCGCTGCGGTATTCCTCATCGCCCGAGAGAAAAACAATTTGCTTCCCCTTGCCCGCACCTTCTTTGCCTTCGTAGGTGACCCAGAGCTTGTCTTCGGCAAATGCGGACGCCGCCAGCGCGGCGAGAGTGAACAGTGCGGGGAGGATTTTCATTTCAAAAGAGATGACTGAATCAAGCGGCCGACGGAAGCCGAAATCCCGGCCGCGCGCTGCAAGAGGGTGGATCAGAATTTAAAAGCGGTGTCATCCCGAGCGGTGTGTAACGGAGTCGAGGGATGACGCGCTTCTGAAATTCCGGGACACTCTCCACGCCGGGACGATGCAGTTCACGGATTCTTGAAAACGCAGAGACGCAGAGACGCAAAGGCCGCGGAGAGGAAAGGCGTCACGAAGAGCTCCGCACCAAGCAGGTCGCCTGGCGTTGGTGGCTCGCAGCTCATTTGGCCACTATCTGATTCTCGCAGCGGCCGACCGCTTCGAACTGCGAGATGTTCGCGATCGTCGTCGCCGCGATCTTCTCCAGCGCGTTGCGGGTAAAGAACGCTTGATGGCCGGTGATCAGCACGTTCGGAAAAGTGAGCAGCCGCGAGAACACGTCGTCGCGGATGATCGTGCTCGAGCGATCTTCGAAAAACATGTCGCCCTCCTCCTCGTAAACATCGAGCCCGAGGTAGCCGAGCTTGCCCGACTTGAGCGCCTCGATCACCGCCTGCGTGTCCACCAGCGCGCCGCGGCTGGTATTGATCAGCATCGCGCCGTCCTTCATCCGCGCGAGCGCGGCGGCGTCGATGAGGTGATGATTCTCCAGCGTCATCGGGCAGTGGAGACTGACGATGTCGGAGCGCGCGAGCAGTTCATCGAGCGTCACGTAGCGCACGCCGAGCGCGAGGCAATCGGGGTTTTGAAATGGGTCCATCGCCAGCACGTCGCAGTCGAATCCACGCAGCAGCTTCGCCACGACCACGCCGATTTTGCCCGTTCCG
>JBBSDS010000036.1:0-22144 GCA_038240495.1 Chthoniobacterales bacterium
CGAGATGGCTTCTGCGCGCTCCAGTTCGAGCCAATGGTGGAAGAAGCCGTGCAGCTTTACCTTGGCTCGTGGGTCCTTGAGCATGCGATCCGCCTGGAAGGCGATTTCACTTCGCTTCTGCAACTGGCCTCTCGCGATGGCATCGAGCAGCGCTTTGTCAGGGATCGAATCCCATAGGTCCAAGGCGAGGCGGGTCGCGATTTCGTAGGCGTCGGGTTGCTCCGCGTTCGTGAGTTCAGGGTAAAGGAAGCGCGGCGACTTAAGCGCAAAAAGGACGATGCGCTTCACCGCGATGTCGGGGCTTTTCGCGGACTGGAACTGCCGCTCGATCAGACGCTGGTAGTCCTCGTCGCTCTGCGGGCGTCGGAAGGCGGTCTCGGCAAATTGCCGCGCGAACTTTTTCAACTTCTCGAGGCGATCCGGGGCGTTCGTTTTGGTGCCGGCGAGTTCATCGAGGTGACCGTCCACGTATTCTGCGACGTCGATCGCCGCTTCGGTCGTCGCCTGGTCCCATTCCTTCGAGACGTTGGTGCCGCGTTCATAGCCGACGCTGCGATCGTCCGCGGGAAAGGCCGTACTCACCACCATCGTCTGCCGCAATCCGTCGCGCGAGAGGTGGTCTTGCGGGATCGTCTCGACGACGCCGTGCGGCGGCTTCCATTGCAGATGGACTGACGCGGTCTTGTCCTTGAATTTGAAGAACTCAAGAGTGAGCGGATACGAACGCCCGCCGAGCAGGAAGATGGTTTTCTTTTCCTCGCGCACATCCGGCCCGGGAGTCACCCACGCATCGATGAGCGTTTTCTTCGTGTCGTTCACAAAGAGCCGCACGCCGTTCTCCGTTTTCACGATGAACTCATACGTCCCCGTCTCGTCCGCGATGACGGAACCATCCCAGCGCACGGAAAATTCCTGCGCCCCCATCTTTTCCGGATCGGGACTTCCGGCGCCGTAGCTGAAAGCCACCTGCGCATCCATCCGCTCGAACTTTACTTTCTCCGGTTCCTTCTTTTTTTCGTCGGGCTTTTTCTCCGGCGGCTTGGCGGCGTCGGGTGCGGGTGCAGGTTCCGGCTTCTCGATCACGATGCCGTTGTAGCGAGCCTTCAAGCCGCGCTCGGTGCCGGGTGGTTTGTCGAAGCCCGGCCGAAAGCGCCCGACGAGATCCGCCACGGACGTGCGATATTGCGCGATGGTGAGTCGCGCGAGATCGAACTCCGGCGGCTGCAGGCGGGCGAACGCTCTCGGCGAGTAGAATGCCTCGTAGATGTAAGCAGACACTTGAGCGGCGTCTTCGCCTACGCACGCACCCACATTGTCATCAGGCATGGTGCGCGCGATGCGTTTGGCGAGCGCCTCGACCGATCGATTGCCGTGGAGCGGCTCGTCGTATTTATCCTTCACGCCTTCGCCATTCTTTCCGTGGCAGTCGAGGCACAGCTTTCGGTAAATCACCGCGCCCGGATGCTCCGGCTCCGCGGCCACGAGCGGCAGAGCCGAGCCAATACCTACGCCCGCAGCGATCACCGCGAGTTTTCGGCTGAAGCGGTGAATGGCGGAGCGATAGCGGGGCGTCACGGTTTTAAGATGCATGTCAGAGGCGAGGCGGCAACCCCGTATCAACCCCGGATCGGGCATTCTCTTGGCCGTCATGGGAGATCCGCACCGGCGTTCCGACGTGAGCTGTTTGATAGGAGTGTGCGAGCCGTAACCAATATGATACCTAACTTGTGTCATTCGACTCCCAAAGCTTATGAATAAAGTTCCCAACCTACAGGTTATCGCACTCGGATTACTTGGAGCGGCCGCTGGCGGATGCCTCGGCTACTTTGCGTTTTTCTGGATCGTCGGCCAGGGTTTCTACGCACTTATTCTTCCACCCGGACTTTTGGGCATTGCTGCTGGCATTTGTTCACGCCAAAGGTCGGTGCCTCTTGCGGTCGTGTGCGGCGTCGCAGGACTTGCGCTCGGGCTTTTTACCGAGTGGCGATTCGCTCCGTTCATCTCGGACAAGAGCTTCCTCTATTTCATCACCCACATTCATTCTCTCAAACCAATCACCCTACTCATGCTCGCTCTCGGGACGTTTCTTAGTTACCGATTTGCTCTCGGCAGTGACCGCAAATCCAACGTCGCCTAGCTGGAACGCAATTGACGTGCCCCGTTTCAGCTATGAGTGAGGCGGAGCCGTTTCATCACAATGTTTACGTGATCCTGCTCGATGAAGCCGTGGCCAAACACCCCTCCGTTCTTCGACTCAACCCAAACCGTGATCCGTCAAAGCCATGTGTTTATGTCGGCATGACTGGTCTTCCGGTGGAGCACCGGTTTGAGAATCATAAACACGGTTACAAATCAGCCTGGACCGTTGAGAAATATGGCGTCCGCCTGATGCCCGAGCTTTTCGCTCATTTGAATCCGATGCCCTACGCCGCGGCGGCGCAGATGGAAAAGGATCTGGCTGAAGATCTTCGGGCGCAGGGTTACACGGTCACTGGTGGCACGTAAGCAAAAACGCAACTCGCGATTGAACAGTGAGTCCACTCGGTCCGCGCTACGGCTTAGAGACTGTCTAAGAATTCAAAAAGAGTGTCATCCTGAGCGGAGCGGAGGCGGTCAGGCGGGCGGAGTGGAGTCGAAGGATCCCGTCGAACCACCAACGATGATCGCCCTTGAAGCGACGGGATTCTTCGACTGCGTTCCGCACCGCCTGCGCCCGCGCGGAACTCCGCTCAGAATGACTCGCCAAAGGAATTCTTAAACAGTCACTTAGGCGGCGCCGGCGGTGCAGAGTTCTTCTGCTCGGGCTTGGCTTCGACAGGCTTGGCTTCAGTCGGTTTCGGTGCTGGCGGCGCCGGCGGGACGACATCCGGTTTCTTTTCTTCGGGCTTCGCCACCGCTGGGGCGGCGGGCGCGATTGGGGCGGCTTTTACCTCTACCTTGGAGGTTGGCGGGGGAACCGGAGCACCTTGGTCTATCCTCACTCCGGGGACAGCCTCCTGAAGTGCCTTCACGCCGGTTTCAGTGACCTTGGTCTCGAAGAGATATAACCTCTTGAGATTTTTCAAGCCGTGCAGATGGGCGAGTCCGGCGTCAGTTATCCCGGTGTGATAGAGATTGAGCGACTCCAGTTGTTCGAGGCTCTTGAAGGGGGCGAGTCCGGTATCGGTCACCGTGGAATTGGCGAGGCTGAGTTTTGCAAGGTTTTTTAGCCCTGCGAGATTGGCGAGATCGGCATCGGCGGCGGTCACGCCGGACAGGTTCAGTTCCACGATGAGCGAACAAGACTTGAGCAGCGCGAAGACCGAAGCGTCGGGCTTCTTTAAGTCGCGAAAATTCACGTAACGCCAGTTGAGACCCGCTGCCAAGGGTTCGGCGGAGACGCCCCGCTTGGTGAGTTCTTCGTATGCCTTCAGCTCTGCGGGTGAGGGTTGTGGTCCGGCACCGGGATCTTTTGGCTCTGCTTTTTCGGGAACCTTTGCGGCGGTGGCTACCACCGCGACGGGTTTGGGCGCGGGAGGTTTCGGCACCGGCGTCGCGGCTGGGGTTGGCTTCTTCTCCTCCGGCTTCGGCGCGGGCGCGGCCTTCTTTTCTTCGGGCTTTGCTTCCACCGGCGGGAGTTTCCATCCGAGATCCAGCTTCACACCCGGCAACGCCTTTTCGAGTGCCTGCGCGCCTGCTTCGGTAACCTTGGTCTCGAAGACATAGAGTCGTTTGAGTTTCTTCAGTCCATTCAAGTTCGCGAGCCCAGCATCGGTGACCCCGGTGGCATATAAATTGAGCGACTCGAGTTGATCGAGTCCCTTGAGATGGGTAACGCCAGCGTCGGTCACGGGGCAACGCGCAAGGCTCAGCCGCTTGAGGTTCTTGAGCCCCGCGAGATTGGCGAGATCGGCGTCACCCAACGACGCGCCCGCGAGATCGAGGTCCGCAATCAACGTGCAAGTCTTCAGCAACGCGAAGAGGGTCGAGTCCGGTTTCGTGACGCCGCGGAAGTTTACGTAACGCCAGTTTACGTTTGCTGCCAGCGCCTGTGCGGAGGCGCCGTGCTTCACGAGTTCATCGTAGGCTTTCTGCTCCTCCGCAGAAGGCTCTGGTCCGGGGTTGGCCTTTTCCTCCTCGGCAAAAACAGACCGGCACGTTCCGGCAGCGAGAGCAAGAATGACGATGAGACGGAGAAGACGGAATGATTTCATGGGGGGAGTGCGAGGATACTGGCCTGATTTGACGAAATCGACAATCCTCTCACTCGCTTCCGAAACGACGACTTTCAAGGATCGACTTCGATGCTCGGCAGCGCCGTGAGACGAGGCTTGTGATCCGCCGCAAGGGTGATGAATGTGTCGCGAACTCCGTAATCTCCCCCCATGAATAGTAAGAACCGCCATCTCGTGTGCCTGGCCATCCTCGCGACTTTAGGCCCGTGCAGCTCTGTCTTCGGTGCTGACAAACCATCGAAACCAGCAGGCCTGAAATTCCGAGTCCAGCAATTGCATCTGGACAACAACGAAGGTTGCGCGATCGCTGACTTTAACAAAGACGGTAAACTGGATATCAGCGCGGGCGAGTTTTGGTATCCCGGCCCGGATTTCAAAGAAAAAAAGCCGGTGCGGAAGTTGCAGGTTCAACCGCCCGACTATCTCACGAGCAACGCTGAGCACGCCTGGGACGTGAATGGCGACGGCTGGCCGGACATCGTCAGCGGCTCTTTCCTCGATCAGGAAATCTGCTGGTATGAGAACCCGAAAGCCGATGGCCTTGCGAAGGGTGAGTTATGGAAGAAGCACGTACTCTTGGATACCAAGCTCAGTCAGAATGAATGGATGGAGTTACACGACATGGATGGTGATGGTGTACCTGAGTTCGTCGTGAACTCATGGAATGATAACAATCCGATGGTTTGTTATAAGTTCGCCCGGAACGAAGCCGGAGAACCCATACTTAAGCCGTGGGTTCTTCACGAAGCTGGTAAGCTTACCAATGGTCATGGAATCGGATTCGGCGATATCAATGGGGATGGATTGGAAGACATCATCTATGGCAACGGTTGGTATGAACGTCCGAAGAGCGGCGCCACGACTCAACCGTGGATTCAACACCAGGACTGGAATTTTCCTCATGCAAGCTGCCCGATGCTGGTCGTGGATTTGAACGGGGACGGACGCAACGACATCATCTGGGGTCATGGCCACAACTACGGTCTTTATTGGGAGGAACGTCGTGACGACAACAAGGACGGTAGCACCAACTGGCGGCATCATCTTATTGACGATCGCTTTTCCCAGCCACACGTCCTGGTGTGGGAAGATATAGACAACGATGGCCAGCCCGAACTGATCACCGGCCGCCGTGTCCGCGCGCACAGCGGCAATGACCCGGGCGACAATGAACCCGGTGCCATCTATTACTTCAAGTGGAATAAGGAGACACAGAAGTTCCAGAAGTTTACCGTGGCCGAAAATGGCCCTGGGATTGGTTTGCAGATTCGTGTGGCCGACCTTGATGGTAATGGCTGGAAGGACATCATCTGCGCGGGCAAGAGCGGCACTTACATCCTTTGGAATGAAGGGAAGTAGAGTTAGCTTCGGCCTTTAACACTGCAAACTACCGAACGTCCAGTTAGCGGTAGTCAGAGGTGTACCGAAAATTGTTTGGGCCTGTGGAGAGGAACGGATCGGCTCTCAGCGCCGCATCGAACCTCCCGTCATCCTGAGCTTGTCGAAGGACCTCTCGCTCCTGCGGGCAGCGGCGGAGCGGAGCCGGTGGCCTGCGCGGCTCGCTCCGCACCGCCTCCGCCCGCGCAAAGATAGAGGTCCTTCGACAAGCTCAGCATGGCATTTTTTCGGTCGCGCTCCGCGCGAGCACACTTTCGGTACGCCCTTTTAGTCAACGATTGAAGCGACCGAATGCGAAACAGAATGGCTTTCGGGAAGTGATCTTCTCATCCAACTCAGCACGGACTGCGCAGGTTACCCCACTCCGCCGATTCCAAGCAATCCGCCGATCTTTCTGCGCAGTTCGCGCTGAATCGTGTCGATGCGCAGGTTCGCGTTGATCACGTCGAACTGATATTCCTTTTGCATCTCCTGAAATTCGACCTGCAACATCCGCTGAAATTTGACGAAGCTGGCGAACATGTCGCGCGATAGGCCGAGATCCATGCCGCTTTCCCAGTAGTCGAGCGTCCGGTTTTTTTGGAAATTGCGGTCCACGAGTTGGCGGGCGCTGACTCGGAAATAGAAGACGGCGTCGGGGACGATTGCGGGGCTGTAGAGGTTGCGCGTCCAGCCGCGGTCGGCGCCGCGGACGATGTCGCGGGCCATCAGGGTATAGACGTAGCGATCGGCGAGGACGATCAAGCCGGCGCGGAGGGCGGGGATGATTTCATGGACTAACTGGTCGAAGAAATCGGTCGCGTAGAACAATGACATCGTCGTGTGGGTGAGGACGTTTCCCTGTTTGGCTTCCTCGAGTTCCTCGCTGACGAGATTTGAGCGACGCAAGCCCATGTGGCGGACGGCGTAGCCATTACCCTCCAGCCATTGGCTGAGCTGCGCGATTTGCGTCGAGCGACCGGAGCCATCGGTCCCTTCGATGGCGAAGAGCTTTCCGGCGAACTTCGGATCACCGGCTTCCGGCAGGGAGCGGCCGAAGAATGGCTTGTCCTTTAGTGGCATGGGCGGCGGTGAAATGCGGGCAGGTCGATTTTTTTCCGGATGAGTTCACGCACTTTCATCTGCTGGATATGGATCTCCTCGGTGGCATCGACCGTGATGAAGTGGAACTTTTCCCGCATCGCCTCGTACTCGGCAAAGACCCTGCCTTGAAAGATGCGGAAGCTTTCATACGGGTCCGTGCTCCATCCCATGTCGAGGCCGGCCTCGTGGTATTTCAAGGCGGGCCGGCCTTCGAGAATGCGATTCAACGAAATTTCGAGAGGCGCGCGAAAATAGAGAGTGATGTCAGGATGGACGGCAAAACTGTAGAGTTCCTCGACCCATTCGCGGTCCACACCGCGCACCGCGTCGCGTGCCAGGGCGGTGAAAAGATAGCGATCAGCGAGGACGAGGTAGCCCGCGCGCAAGAGTGGAAGAATTTGCCGTTCGTAGCGGTCGGCGAAATCCGTGGCGTGGATGAGCGAGAAGGTTGTCGGTGTCAGGAGTTGGCGCTTCTTGCCTTTGGTCGTGGACTTCTTGACAAGAATGGAGGAATTCCACTCCGTGAAGAAAACGCGATAACCCTCGAGTTCGAGCCAACGCTTCACGAGATAGATTTGGGTGGACTTGCCTGAGCCATCCAGACCCTCGACTGCAATGAGCTTTCCGGAGTAATTGCGTTTCGGGGAAACCACACAGGCGATATCCGGGAAAGTGAACGAGATTGCAACCAAAAGCCATCGCCACACTTTTAATGTATAGTACAAGTAGTTAAACATAAAGTAGTTACATATAATGTTGCGCATTGAGTCATGAAATGGGAGGCACTCATCGAACAAGCGCGTGCCGCCCGCGAACGGGCCTATGCGCCGTATTCTCGCTTCAGCGTCGGAGCTGCTCTGCGTGCGAAAAGCGGGCGAGTTTATTGCGGCTGTAACGTCGAGAACCTGTCGTTCGGTCTCACAATTTGCGCCGAACGCGCGGCGGTGTGTGCGGCGGTATCCGCTGGCGAGGTGGAGTTCGAAGCTATTGCGGTTGTCGCGGATTCCATTCAACCGGTGACTCCATGTGGCGCTTGCCGACAGGTGTTGGCCGAGTTTTCCGCAGACTTGCCTGTGTGCTCAGTGAATCTCCAAGGCGAGCGTTTCGAATCCACACTTGCTGAATTGTTGCCCCGGGCGAAGGCCGGGATCTTGGGAACGTAGCGCGTTCCACGTGGAACAATCCGATGTTTGTCTATCCAAAGAAATATGACGTGATTGTGATCGGAGCAGGCCACGCGGGAATCGAAGCCGCCATGGCGTCGGCTCGGTTGGGATGCGAGACGCTCATGCTCACGCAGAATCTGGATTCCGTCGGACAGATGTCTTGCAATCCTGCGGTGGGTGGGCAGGCCAAGGGGCAGATGGTCCGCGAGGTGGATGCGCTAGGCGGCGTGATGGGCTTGAACACGGATGCGTGCAGCATTCAGTTCCGGATGCTCAACGCGCGAAAGGGCCCGAGCGTTCGCTCACCCCGCGCGCAGTGCGACAAGAAGGCTTATCAGTTTCGAGCCAAGGCCGTATTGGAAAGGCATGATGGTCTGGATCTGAAACAGGGAAACGTGACTCGCATTCTCGTCGAGAATGGACAGTCGGTGGGTGTTGAGACAAATCTAGGACTCCGCGTGATGGGGAAGTCAGTGGTGATTACGACCGGGACATTTATGCGCGGGCTGTTGCACGTCGGGCTTCAGAATCAGACCGGTGGTCGAATGGGAGATGGCGTTTCGACGTTGAGTGATTCCCTGCGCGAACTGGAGTTTGAGGTGGGGCGATTCAAGACCGGCACTCCATGCCGACTGCACGGGAAGTCGATTGATTTTTCAAAATGTCAACGGCAGGACGGTGAACAGCCGGTCCCGTTCTCCTTCGTTCCCGAGGAACTGGAAGACCGAAAGAACGACATCTTTTCGCTCAATCACTGGGAGAATGGTGTGTTCCATGTGGAACAACTCCCCTGCTGGATCACGAACACGACGGCCCAAACTCACGATTTCATTCGCGCCAACCTCGACAAGTCTCCGCTCTACGCTGGGCGGATCGAAGGCGTCGGGCCCCGATATTGCCCCTCCATCGAAGACAAGGTCGTGCGCTTCGCCGAAAAGAACTCGCACCAAATCTTCCTCGAACCGGAGGGACGACATACCGAGGAGTATTACGTCAACGGGGTTTCCACTAGCCTGCCGATGGAAGTGCAGTATGCTTTCATCCGCAGTATTCCCGGACTGGAGAATGCCGAAATCATGCGGCCTGGTTACGCCGTAGAGTACGACTATTGCCCCCCCACGCAACTCTACCACACGCTCGAAACGAAGCGTATCGAAGGGTTGTATTTCGCCGGACAAATCAACGGCACGTCGGGTTATGAGGAGGCGGCAGCGCAAGGTCTGATCGCCGGAGCGAACGCCGCCCTCAAGACATTGGGCAACCCGCCGCTCGTTCTTTCCAGAGGAGACGCTTACATCGGTGTGCTCATCGACGACTTGGTCACCAAGGGAACACCGGAGCCCTATCGCATGTTTACCAGCCGGGCGGAGCATCGGCTGGTGCTCCGGCAGGACAATGCCGACTTGCGCCTCACACCAATCGGACAGCAACATGGACTCGTCAGCGAGCGACGCTGGAAAAAGTTGCAGTCCAAGGTTGAGGAGTTGAACCGTTTGCGGACCTACATGAACGCCACCGCATTCGATGGAGTGAAGATTGCACAATGGCTGCGGCGGCCTCACAATATCTCCTCTGACCTTCCCGAAACGCTACGGGCTTCATTCCCGGCCGATCTTTGGGAAGCCGTCGAGATCGAATTGAAATACGCCGGTTATATCGCCCGTCAGGAAACCGCCATCGAGAGGCTGCGGCAAAGCGATGAAAAGGTCATTCCTGCGCGCATCGACTATCGAGAGATTTCCGGCCTTCGCGCCGAGACAAGGCAGAAGCTGGAATCAGTGCGTCCGGAAACGCTCGGTCAAGCCGCCCGGATTAGCGGCGTGACACCGGCGGACCTGGCGCTCCTGGCGGTTTACGTGGCGCGTCGATAAAACGATAGCAAGCCGCTTACGTTTGCTAGTCCGCAGTTGCGCCCCGTCTTGCTTTGGGCGTCGGCCCATCGTCATCCGATTTAATATAAGCTTATCTGCTTGATCCTATTTTTAATATACATGCATCTAATGTTTCGCCGCGGTGCCCGTGGTGCCTCAACCTGCGAATTCCGCATTCGCCCGCAGCAGTCCGTCGAGCAAATCTGTCCAATCGGTAGGAAGTGTGTCCCAGCCACTGCTGAAGCGCAGCACCCGTGAGGCTCGCTCGGGTGTGAAGCCCATCGCCGTCAGGACATGTGAAGTTTGCTCCTTGCCGCTCGAGCAGGCCGAGCCAGTCGAGACGGCAAATCCAAGCTTGTCGAGTTTCACGACCCATCGTTGGCGGCAATCCGGCACCTCGGGCATGACCGTGGAAACCGTATTCCAAAGCCGCTCCGCGCCCTGCCCTACAATCTCAACTCCCGGCAGAATGCGGCGGATTTCCGCTTCAAAATTCGTCCTCACCGCCACTTTCTCCGCAACCCCCCGGCTGCTCAACGCCGCTTCACGCTCCTCCAAGGCAGCAATCATCGCGAGGACGCCGGCCACATTCTCTGTTCCCGCCCGTCGGCCTTCTTCCTGCGGCCCACCAACAAGCAGTGGTCGGAATTTCGACGGCACTTTGAGAAAGCCGACGCCCTGCGGGCCGCCGAACTTGTGCGCACAACCACTCACGAAATCGCACGCCCCGAGCCCACGTACCGCCAGTTTCCCGGCCCACTGCGCAGCGTCGCAGAAAAACGGTACGCCGTGCTCCCGGCAAAGCGCCAACCCCTCCTGCCAGGGTTGCAAGACGCCCGTCTCGTTGTTCGCTGCCATCACACTCACCAGCGTCGGAACCCTGTGTTTAAGTCGGTCCGCAAGCCATTCCAAATCCACGACGCCAGTCGGTTGCGCCGGAATCAATTGATGCGATGACGCAAAATACCGACGTGTTGACTCGAGAACGCACGGATGCTCGATCGCCGAAACCAACACCTCGCCACCAATCGCCGCCGCGTGTTGCAGCACCGCGTTGTTGGACTCGGTGGCACCGGAAGTCCACACGATGTCGTGCGGCTCGCACCCAAGCCAGCCCGCCAGTCTCTCGCGCGCTTGCATGAGCGCCGCTTCGGCCCGCGCACCCAGGCGGTGCGGACTCGAAGGATTGCCGACGTAGCGCTCGACCGCGTCGAGCCACGTCTCGCGCGCCTTGGCGGAAAGCGGGTGGGTGGCGTTGTGGTCGAAATAAAGCACCGCGCTTTCATAATCCGAATCTTCATCTTAATCCTAATCCAAATCCGCCTCAGAACGGATCATCCCCCGACGATGACCCAGCCCGCCACCTCCTTTTACAAGCGCTCGAATTTCGTCACTCATCTGCCGGTGGACTGCCTCTACAGCCCGTCGCATTTCTGGCTCGCGCAACTCGACGGCGACCGCTGGCGCGTCGGCTTCACAAAGTTCGCCACGCGCATGCTCGGCGAGATCGTGGAAGTGCAGTGGGAAAAAGCCGAGCGCGCATCGGTAGTGAGCGGTGAGATCATCGGCTCCATCGAGGGGTTCAAAGCCATCAGCGACCTCTACTGCGTCGCCGATGGCCGATTCGCCGGCGGCAATCCAGCGGTGCGCGACGACGCTGAACTCGTGGGCAAAGACCCCTATGGCGCCGGATGGCTCTACATGATAGATGGGAAACCCGACGCTAAATGCGTCGATTTCGCGGCCTATCGCACCCTCCTCGACACGACCATCGACCGCATCCTCGAAAAGCAATCCACCGAAGGCACCGAATGATCACTCCTCCACACCCGCGCAATCGTCAACCAGCCGCGAAAGCCCGCTACATCATGATTGGCGGCTTTCTTGGTGCCGGAAAAACGACCGCAGTAGCCGCGCTGGCCCAACACCTCACTCGCCAAAGCCTGCGCGTCGGCCTGATTACCAATGATCAAGGCAGTGAACTCGTGGACACCGCCATGCTCCGGGCCAAAGGCTTTGCCACCGAAGAAATTCCCGGCGGCTGTTTCTGCTGCCGGTTCAACTCGCTCGTGGATGCCGCCGCCAAACTGACCGAGACCACATTGCCCGACGCATTCATCGCCGAGCCCGTTGGGAGTTGCACCGATCTCGTGGCCACGGTCACGTACCCGCTCCGGCGAATCTACAATGAAGAATTCGCCATCGCACCGCTCAGCGTGCTCGTCGATCCCGTGCGTGCAGAACACGTCTTCGGTCTTGTGGAGGGAAAGAAGTTTTCCGAGAAGGTGCTCTACATCTATCGCAAACAACTCGAAGAGGCCGACCTCATCGTCATTGCCAAGAGCGACCTTCTCGACGCCGAACGCCTCGCTGCATTGCGCACGAAGCTCGCGCTCGAATTTCCTCGCGCTGAAATCTTCGATCTTTCTGTGCGCAGCAATCGCGGCGTGGACGCCTGGTTCGCACGGTTGACCGGCAACGAACAGCAAGCCCGCGCGACGATGGAAGTGGACTACGAAATTTATGCCGAAGGTGAAGCTCTCCTCGGCTGGTTGAATGCCACGGTCCAACTCGCGAGCCCCACGGGATTCGATGCCGATGCTGTCCTCACCGCCCTCGCTTGCGACATCCAGGAACGTCTCGACGGCGCAGAGATCGCGCACTTGAAAATGACGCTCAGTCCCGACACCGGCCTTGGTGACATCGCTGTGATCAATCTCGTCCGCAGCGATTTCGTTCCTGAGCTTTCCCTAAAGCTCGAAGAACCCATCCCGAGCGGCCAGCTCATCATCAACTGCCGGGCCGAAGCTGCTCCCGAGCAACTCCGCGATGCCGTGCGGGACGCCGTGGCGGCGCTCCCCGCGAAAATCAGCAGCCTCCGCGCGCAACTCGACCACCTCGAATTCTTCCGTCCTGGAAAACCGACGCCAACCCACCGGGACATCGCGGCCAACGCCTAGCTTTGAGCCGGAGCGATGCAGTCGAAGGGCGCAGTTGATAGATAAAACGCAGAGACGCAGAGGCGCAGAGGGCCGAACGAGGAAGCCATGGCGCTCACGAAATAGTGCGCAAGTCTTCCTGACACCCTTCTTCTCCACGGCCTTTGCATCTCTGAGTCTCTGCGTTTTCAAAAATCCGTGAACTGCGTCGTTCCGGCTGAGAGGGGTGTACCGAAAGTCACGCGGCCCGCGGCGTCACAGCCGAAGGCTGCCCTTCCTCCCATGTCATCCTGAGCTTGCCGAAGGACCTCCATCTATTTGCGGGCGGAGGTGGTGCCGAGCCGCCTGACTGCTCCAGCTGCGCGCCACCTCCGCCCACGAAAAGCTCGCCCAAAGACCAGCCACCATTTGTCCCGTACGCCGCCCCCGCCTCGGAGATCCTTCGGCAAACTCAGGATGACCGTTTGGAAGGATAGCCTTCGGCCACAAGGGACGCGGACTTTCGCTCCACCTTCCAAGTTAAAAACGACAGCGCGTCTAGCTCGGAGAAGACCCTTCCGATGGGTCCACTTTTCGTCCGCGCCGGAGAATCCAGGCGAAGGGCTCCCATAACTGACCAAGGTAACTCTTGGGCATGGGTTCGCAGATTCCAAAGTTCTCCGGCCAGCGTCCTTTCGGCATATAGTAAGTCCCAAAAAGGATGTCCCAAAAAGGGAATAGTCCGGCGAAGTTCTTATCCCAGGCCTCGCGATCCTTTGAGTGATGCCAGCGATGAAACGCCGGAGTGGCAATCACGCTGCGCAGCGGGCCGAAGTCCCAATTTACATTTGCGTGAATGAAGATCGCGTAAAAGGTAAGGATTGGAGCCGTGCTGAGGGTGACCATGGGATTGTAACCCAAGAGTAAGACCGGTGATGCCTGGGCAAGCTTGTTCACTAAGTCATTTACAGGATGCACTCGCAGACTACCCAGCCAGTCGAGGTCTTCAGAACTATGATGCACGGCATGGAACGGCCACCAGCGGCCTCGGTGAAAAAGACGATGTGTCCAGTAAGCACAGAAATCGACCAGCACATAGATTTGAATGGCTTGCAGCCAGATCGGTTGGCGACTTAGTGGACCAAATCCTGTATAGGCTCCCATCTTTAGCGTTTCGACGGAGGTGACATTTGCGAGAATGAGGAAACTCACGGGTGCAATGAGCATCAGGCGCACAAAGGGCTTGGTCAGAAGGATTGTGGTGAACCAGTAGATGACATCCGTCCACCAGCCCTTGCGAATGATTGGCTGCTGCCGCCCACGACCCATGATTCGTTCGACGACAAAGAAGATAGCTCCAAGGACGATGAGCGCGACCAGCACGCTAAGAATGGTCTTGTCGGACTTCATGAAAAGATAAGGTATTCGCCGTTCAAATCGATGGCGGATTAAGAATGTTGCCTGTCCAGACGCCAACTTTCAGTCCGAGGTTACACCGCGACCACTGGCGCATCGTCCGTGGCGTCTTGATAACACGAACTTCGCTCAGAGCTTCCCTTACACCCAATCTAACTCACGGCCTCTAATCGGCCTGCTGCGCCTGGCCGCGTTTCTTTCCATTTCCGGGAGCCGCGGGCGGGGTGTCCTTCCGAGCCAGCGCAGAAAATTCTTCGTTCTGCTTCGACCAAATCTCGGCCATCGACTTCACGCGTTCGGGTTGCTGCGCGGCGAGATTGTTCGATTCACTGCGATCTTTGCTCAAGTCGTAGAGTTCCCAGTCGCTCCTGGCTCCCGCGGCGACGATCTTCCAATCGCCCATCCGCAACGCCCGATTTCCTTCGTGTTGCCACCAGATCGAATCGTGCGGCACCGGGACATCCTTCGCCAGCGCTGGCACCAGGCTCTTTCCCGGCGGCACCGGCGCCGGCTGCCCGTCCCACGTCTCGGAGCGCTTTCCGCCAACGATGTCCAGCAGCGTCGGCATCAAATCGACGAGATGGCCTGGCGTCTGGCGCAGTTCGCCGCCCGCCGCGATTCCTTTTGGCCAATGCACGATCAAAGGTGTCGCGATGCCGCCTTCATGCACCCATGTCTTGTGGCGGCGGAACGGCGTGTTTGCGGCACTGGAAAATCCCGGCCCGAGGCAGAGGAACGTCCCCGCCGAACCAGGTGCGGCATTCGGATCGTTGCCATCGCCGCGAAGCATCATCTCGGCGCTCGCACCGTTGTCAGAGAGGAAGAGGACGATCGTATTTTCCGACGCGCCCATCGCCTTGATCTGGGCCAGCACCCGCCCGATTTCCTGATCCATGCGATCGACCATCGCGGCGTGGATCGCCATTTTCGTCGCCTGAAAATCGCGCTGTGCTTCGGTCAGTTCGCTCCACGGCACAGGCCGATTGATCTCGCCCGGACCGAGCTTCGCAATTTCGGCGGGAAAGTCATACGGCGGCCCGACTTCCCGCTCCAGCGCGGAGAGCGGGCAGTTGACGATGCCCATCTTTTTCATTCGCTCCCAACGCCCTTCGCGCACGGCGTCCCATCCCGCGCGATATTTTTCACGATAGCGCGCGATGTCTTCCGGCGGCGCTTGCAGCGGAAAATGGGGCACGGTGAAAGCGAGGTATTCAAAGAATGGCCGGTCGGCGTATTTCTCCGCGTGCTCCTTGAGGCACTTGATCGCGTGATCGGCAAAAGCGGTCGTCGTGTAATAGCCGCTGCCCGGTTGCACGGGCGGCAGCTTCACGTCGTCTTCGAGCAGGTTTTGCGGCGCGAAGTTGTGGTTGTGATCTTCGAGGTCGTAGGAATGGTCGAATCCATTCTCGAGCGGCTTGCCGTCCACATGCCACTTGCCGCTGTGATACGTCCGGTAGCCAAGCGGTCGCAGCATTTCCGGGAGCAGCTTCGCCCAGCCGGGCCGAACGCCGCGACCACCGCTCTGCACGCCGGGCACGCTATCGCGCCGGACCTCTTGCGCGTAGTAACCCGTGAGGATCGCCGCACGCGACGGCCAGCAACGCGCGGTGTTGTAGAATTGCGTGAAACGCAGTCCTCCCTTCGCCAGCGAGTCGAGATTCGGCGTCGCGATTTCGCCGCCGTAGCAACCCGCGTCGGAGAAGCCCATGTCATCGGCAAGGATGAGGAGGATGTTCGGCTTTGCGGGTGCGGCTCCATCGGCGCGGACGAAGACGGATAACGCGAGCGCCAGTCCGGCGGCGCAGCTTTTGAGGAAAATATTCATGGCATTTGGGGAGAAGCAAAAACACCGAAAAAACGGTGCGCGACGCACGGCAGGGAAGAAGCATCGCGGGTCAAAAAGATCGCATTTTTTTAACCCGTGTGCCGAGAGCAATTTTGCGCACGGGCAGCGGGCGCCGATTCGACACTGACACTCGATGTGTTCTCCGGGCCTTCTTCCGAAGTCTTGCTTCCTGAGCTTGTCACGCGATACGCGACGATACCGACTCCCCAGCCGGTGACGACGTCGATCACATGATGCTGGTGGGTCAGAAGGGTCGAGAGCGCAATGGCGACGGCCCACACCCACAGCAGAGTTCGACCAGGCTGCGAAGCATGACGCGCGAAGGCGGCTAGGCAACACACGGACAGCGCGACGTGGAGCGAAGGCACCATGTTGTAGTCGAGGTTTAGCTCGTCCGCGAAATGGAAGAGGCCGCTCCAGATGCCGAGATCGCGCGGCGGGGCAAACGCTGCTTGCGCCGGAACGAGCAGGAATCCGATGCCGCCCACGAGCGTGGCGAGAGCGAGGGCGGAAATGAGCGCGGTGAATTCGCGGCGCTCGCGGACAATGAATGGACCGGCGAGAAAGAGCGCGTAGATGCTCATGTAGATGAGGACCGCGGCCGGAACCAACGGGATCGAAAGCTCGATGGGCAAATGAATGGGAATGCGCAGGCTGCGCCGCGCCGTCAGCCAATCGGAACCGCCATACACGAGTGCAAACCACAGTCCGTTGACCGCGGACAACAGCCACGCATCGCGAAGGAATGCCCAGCCGGGCCAGGCAATGAACGGACGTTTCATCGTGCAAATGAACGCAGCAGCGCTGCGAGGAGCGGGCGCACGTCTTCGCGGGGTTGGAGGTAATGATCGGCGCCCCAGACTGGACAGAGCTGCCCGGGCCAACGGGGAGCGTCGGCGAGCAAGATCGAACCGTCGTTCGGTCCGAACGATCCGAGCCGCGCGTGGCAGCGCCGCGCCAGGCCATTGCGCAAATGTCGATGCAGCGGAAACCCGACGACATGGATGGCGCGCAGATGCGCGGGCAGAGTGAGCGGAAATTCGAGCACGCAGCCGGGATGGCGCCGCATGTCGGTCAGAAAATCGAGTGAGCGGCCACGGATGCGGTAAACGAAGCGGTTTGCCCGAGCGAGCACACTGGCCGAAAGCAGCCAGTCGGCCATCGGCGTGCCGTCGAGAATCCCGCAGAGATTCACCCACCCGATCACGCGCTCAAACGCCCGCGCCGCTTCCGGGTGTGCCAGTGCGCTTTTCACATCGCTGCCGCCTTTGCTTACGGAGACGAGGATTAGCGATTCGTCCGTTTTTCCCGACAGCCACCCGGTAAGAATGCGGGCGTTTTCCGCGAGCGATCCGGTGCTCGAAACCGGCGCGACGATCACCGGCAAGCCAAGCTGCTGCGCCACTTCGCGAGCGAGGCGACCATCCGCGCCGGTGCGCGGATTCTCGCGGTAAAAGGCGCCGGGCACGATCGCCACGCGCACGTCTGGTCGCGGCGATTCATTCGCTCCGTTGCCGAGCTCGCGAAGGAACGGTCCGTGCATCTCCGAATCCACGATGCGCCGGTGCAGCAGCGCCGTCGCGAAATCGCAGCCTTCGCGCGCGGTCAGCTCGCGCAACATTTCCGGCGTCAGTGCGTCGAGTCCGCGCGGCCCGTCCCACTGCCTCACGCGCTCGAACAATGCGCGCTCATCCGCATCCGCGGGCTCGGGAAAGAAATGCGTCACGCGCGGCGGCGGCGTCCGATGATCCAGCCGCCAAGCGCGCCCACGAGCAGCAGGCCGCCACCGATCGGCGGCAGCGCGGCTTTCACTTGGTTGAGCAATGGATTGTCGAAGATGTTGTCTGACGTGTGGAGATTCGCCACGAGCCACTTGCCGCCGTCTTTCACGAGCGTCGCCGACCAGCGCCCGGAGAAGTCAAACTGCTTGCCGCCCGCCATCGTGAACCGCTCCTGCGCACTGCCAAACGCGATGGCCGTGTCGCCGCCGTAGAGGATGCTCAGTTCGTCCACCTTCACCTCCGCGCCGAATTTCTCCACGACCTTCGGCGAGCCATGCAGCATCCGATCCAGATATTTTTTCACGCCCTCGCGCCCGCGACTGACCTCGGCGTTGTGCCAGGTCACGACCACATTCGGATGGAGAAACGCGAGCTGTGCGTCGATGTCGCCCGCGTTCATCCCGGCGAGCAGGCCGTCGCGCACGGCGCGGAGTTCGTTGTGCGCGGGGTCTTCCTGCGCGCGGGCGGCAAGGGTGAAAAGGCAGGCGAGGGCGGCGGCGAGGAGTTTTATTTTCATGCGAGGACGGTTTCAGGTTGCGGCGCGGGCGCGGCCTCTTGCGGCAGCGCGACCAGCCAGTGGAAGTAGTCGATCATATCCGCGTCGGCCTCGACGAAACGCCCCGCGTCGTAGCGTGTGCCGCGAATCCTGCGTGCTTCGTCGGCCAGATAGCCGTGGGTGAAGAACCGCCGCACCCACAGCGCGAGTGGACCCGCCGGCCTTGGCGCGAAGACGATACCTTCGCAAAGCGTGTGACCATTTTCCAGCGGCCGCGTGATCATAAAGAAGCGGCTGCGGGTGCGGCCAAAGTCGCCGGTGATGCACACGAACGTCCCGCCCCACACGGTCAGCGAAATCTCCACGATCCGGCCCGCGCCCATGCGCAGCACGCGGTCGAGCGGCGTGCGCCCGAGCACTTCGGCGCGGTAGCGATTGCGCCGCGCGAACGGCGCGGGGCAGTCGATTTCCGGGGGCGCAAGCAGCCGGCGGTCGTGGACTGTATCGAAGTGCTGCCGATCGAAAGCGTGCGCGGAATTCACGAACCAAGAACAATCCGCAACGTAACGGAAGACCCGCCCGGCGACATAATCGGCGGCATTTTCTCCGAGGAAAAAAGGCAACGGAAACAGCGGCTCGGGTCCGTTGAAAAAGAAAATGTGTCCGTGGCGTTCGACGGCCGGAAATGTTCGCTGGCGGGCAAATCGTGGCGGGTGCGTGACGCCCGGCGCGTGCGTGCAGACGCCGTCCGCGCCGTAGCGCCAGTTGTGATACGGGCAGACGATCGCATCACCATCGACTCTTCCGCAGCCGAGATCGGCGCCCATGTGCGAGCACCGCGCATCCAGAACCGCGAGCGCGCCGCTTTCTCCGCGAAAGGCGACGAGCTGCCGTCCGAGCATCAGTTTCGACACCGGCCCGCGCGCCAATTCGCTGATCGAGCCGAAGAGGTACCAGGACTCCGGCCATTGCGGGAACAGGTCGATCGATGGCGCGCGCTTCATTGGATGACCTTTCCAGCGAAGCGATTCTCGACGTGCTCCCTCGCAGGCTGCGGGCCTTTCCACATGTGAAAGTAGGCTGGGACGATGTTTCCACGCGGCTCGGTCTCATCGCCAAGCAGCGGAAGATACAGCCACGGCATAGTTGGCTGAGCGTGGTGGTTGCGGTGCCAGTTGTGATTCAGCCAGACGAGATCGAGCAGCCGGAATGTACGGAGATTGCGCGCGCCCTTCAGCACGTCGCGCTCGGTTCCGTAGTGATGCACATATTGCATCGCCGACCAGGTAAAGCCGAAGCCGAACATCACACCGAAGTAATGCGTGAGTGGAATGTGCCATGCCCACACCAGACCTGCGTGCAACGCAACGACAGCGAACGCCTCGGCTTGAATCAGGTGCCGGTAGCGTGGATTCAGCGACTCGAGAAAGGCGTCGGTCGTGCGATTGATCCGCGCGGGAATTGCCAGGGAAGGACGAAGCAGCACGACGACATTGGTGATGTAGATCAGCACCCAGAATAGGCCCGTGAGCGTGCCGTAGAGTTGCACGCATTTCCAAAACCGGCTCTCACCTGCAAAATACAGATCGAAGGCCTCGTCGTCGCTGCGATTGCGAATGTGGTGGCCGATGTGGCCCTGGCGAATAAGGTGAAACGGCGCAGGGAAGAAAAGCGCGAGCACTATGCCGACCACATCATTCACGCCGCGACGTGGGTGCAACATGCCATGCTCGGCTTCGTGCAGCATCGCGTAGGCGGAGTTCATCACGACGCCGTAACCGGCCGCGAGCAGGACCACTGCCCACCATTGTGTCACCCATCCAGCCGTCCATAGGATCATGAGCATCGTCGCCAACTGCGCGACAGCGATGGCTAGATTCAGCCGCGCGGGAATGCGGAAACTCGTCATGCTGTCGGGGGACGGTAACCGGGCAGCGTGCGCCCGAGCGAGGCGAATTCCGGCAATGCGTCGAAGCGCGCAAAACTCCGCGGAGTCACTTCGCGCGAGTAGAGTGAGCGGAGGTAGCCGCCATTGTCTTTCAAATCGCGCAAGGCCCGCGTGAGCGCAGCAGCGTCGAGTTGTGGAAATTCCCGCGTGAGTTGATCGACCACGCACGCGCCCGAGCGTTTCGGCAGCAGGAAAAACTCACCGAGCATCCATGCGAGCAGCCGTGCATTCGCGGCGCGCAACGCGCGGTTCGTGCGCGGCCACAGCCAGTCGAGCAACTCCTCATCCCAGCCGACGTGTCCGATTTCATCCGCCAGATGGGTCCGGTGCGTCGCGACAAATCGCGGGTCCAACTCGCCCGCGCGTGCGACGCAGCCCTTCGAATAGAATAGCGAGCGCTCCTCCTGTAATAACGCGAGCCACACGAGCAGCGGGAAGACTCGCGTCCCGCGTGCCATCGCACCAAGCACCGCGCGCAGCGGAGCGGAGGCACGGACGAAATAGTAGTCGCTGCTCGCGTAGAACTCCGGCGCGCATTGGCGATTCAGCGCGCAAAACATCGCCGTGTGCCGCTGCTCCTCCTCGAAAAATACACGCACGCTCTCCGCAAGTCGGCTCGGTAAATGACCACGCTGTAATGCGAGCAACACCGGGCTGAGCATCTCCTGTTCAAAAAACGCGACCTGCTCGTTGTAGTAGAGCGCATGAAGCTGGTTATAGCGCCGCCGGGCCACCTCCGGCAGTGCGCGATATTCTCGGGCGTGAAAAAGCGGGGTGAACTCCTCGGCGATGAAGTGCGCCGCAGAGACGGCTGGATCGGAGGAGGCGCTATCAAGAGCGGCAATCATGCGTGTGGAGTTTTACCTCACTTCGAGTGCTTGCCGTGCATTGAAAATGCGAATGGCAGCATTGGGTTTTTCGATTTGGGAGTAAGCCACGGCCCGGATACCGTCCCAGTCGTGCTCAAGCTCGCGCTCATTTCTCCCAAGGGTCCGCTCTACCGGCATCGGGGTGGCATTTGGAAAAAATCGCTGCGCTACCAGCCGCTCACGCTGACTACGCTCGCGGCGTTGGTGCCGGACGACGTGCCGGCGGAGTTGCGTTTGATCGACGAGGGCATCAGCGATGTGCCGCTCGATCTGGAGGCGGACTTGATCGGGCTGACGGTGATCACGGGCACGGCGCGGCGCGCTTACGAACTGGCGGATCACTTTCGTGCGCGCGGCATTGCGGTGGTGCTCGGCGGACCACACGTCACACTCATCCCCGAGGATGCGGAACCGCACGCGGACGCGGTGGTGATCGGCTACGCCGAAGACACATGGCCGCAATTGCTTCGTGACTTCGCGGCAGGCGTCATGCGCAAGCGTTACCAACAGTTGCCGGGTCTCGACATCGGCGGGCGTCCATTTGCGCGCCGCGATTTGCTGCCGTCGCGGCACTTTCTGACGAACAATGTTTTCGAAGCGACGCGCGGCTGTGTGCATGCGTGCGACTTTTGCGTCGTGCCGACGGCGTGGGGTCGGAAGCCGTTCCAAAAACCAGTCGGCGAAGTCGTCGCCGACATCCGTCAGCACGGCGCGCGAAAGCTCATCTTCATCGATCTGAATCTCGTCGCGCACCGTGGCTATGCGCTGGAGCTTTTCACCGCGCTCGTCCCATTGCGCGTGCAGTGGTATGGTCTCGCGACGGTGCTGCTGTCCGACGATCCCGAGTTGCTCGACCTCGCCGCGCGCAGCGGGTGCAAAGGCTTGCTTATGGGCCTCGAATCCATCTCGGCGGTGAACCTGCGGCAGAACCACAAGGGCTTCAATTCGCCGGAAGGATACGCGGGTGTTGTCGAGCGGCTGCACGCGCACGGCATCGCGCTGCAAGGCTGTTTCGTCTTCGGTCTCGATGACGACAAGCCGGACGTTTTCATGAAGACCGCGGAGTTCGCCGTCGAGGCGGGGATTGATCTGCCGCGTTTCGCCGTCGTGACACCGTTTCCGAACACGCCGCTCTACA
>JBBSDS010000037.1:0-21613 GCA_038240495.1 Chthoniobacterales bacterium
CCTGCTCGCCATCCTGCCCGAACTCGGGCAGGGCTCCCGCGCCCGGCTGACCAGCCTCGCCCGGCTGGCCCCGCGCGCCTGCGAGCGGCGAAGCCTTCCGCGGCCAGCGCCACGTCCACCGTGGTCGCCCCAAAGTCCGCCCCATCCTCTACCTCTGCGCCCTCTCCGCCGCCCGCCATCACCCCTTCCTCAAGCTCTTTTACGCCCGCCTCCGCACCGCCGGCAAAGCTCCCAAAGTCGCCCTGACCGCCGTCGCCCGCAAACTCCTCAGCTACCTCCACTCCGCCCTCAAAGACCCCAATTTCGCCCTCGCATGAAAAACACAGTTGCTGAGCTTGCCGAAGGACCTCTCACTTTTGTGGGCGAAGGTGCGCGGAGCTCGAACAGTCAGGCTGCTCCGCAACACCGCTGCCCGCAATAGATGGAGATCCTTCGGCAAGCTCAGGATGATAGGTTGGAGGTTGGAGGTTGGCCTTCGGCCGCACGAGGGCGCGGACTTTCAGCACACCCTCTCAGAGCCACTAATAGTCAGCAGCGGAAGAAGCTCGACGGGTGGAACGTGCTGTCTCGGTAATTGCGGTACGTCGCGAGTGCGAGCAGCGGCCAGTTGTTCCGATACATGTCGTAGCGCAGGTAGAAGACCCGCGGAAATCCGGTGCCGGTGACCTCCGGCTCGGTCCAGCTTCCGTCTGCGGATTGCGTATCGACGAGGTATTCGACGCCGCGACGAATGGAGCGGCGGTCGAGCGCGGCCTGCTCGGTGGGATCAGTCGCGGCGATGAGACCCATGAGCGCCCACGCCGTCTGCGAAGCGGTGCTCGTGCCTTTTCCCTTGGTGTGAAGTTCGTCGTAGCTGGCACACGTTTCGCCCCAACCGCCGTCTTCATTTTGACAGGACTCGAGCCAGTCGCGAGCGCGGATGATCCAGGGCTGGCGCATGTCTTCACCAATGGCGCGGAGGCCGCGAAGAATCTGCCAAGTGCCGTAGATGTAGTTCACACCCCAGCGACCATACCACGACCCATCGGCCTCCTGAGTCTCGCGGATGAAGGTCAAGGCACGCTGCACAATCTCGCTCTCGCGATCGAAACCGATGTAGCCGAGAAGTTCAAGGACGCGACCCGTAAGATCGCTACACGTCGGATCGAGGATCGCGTTGTGGTCGGCAAAGGGCACGTCTTCGAGCCAGCGCTGAGTCACGTCTTTGTCAAAGGCCGCCCAGCCGCCATCCTTGCATTGGAAGCTCAGGAGCCAGCGGAGTGCGCGCTCGAAGCGTTGTTTTGCCTCAGCGTCGCCGGCCTGCCCGGTGAGCCGCAGCGCCATGAGGACCATCATGGTGTCGTCGGTGTCCGGGTAATAGACGTTGTTGAACTCAAAGGCCCAGCCGCTGGGTTCGCGGTGGCGGTTCATCGCAAACCAGTCACCACAGATGCGCACTTCCTTGGCCGCCAGCCAGCGCGCGGCGCTTTGCACGGGCGCGCTCTCGACGGCGATGCCGCTTTCGCGCAACGCGATGAGATTGATCGCCGTATCCCAGACCGGCGAGAGGCACGGTTGGATGCGGAAGTCGCCGGGGTCATCGACAAACAGCCCCTCGAAATCGCGCTTTGCCTTGGTGTAAAGTGGGTGATCGTTCTTGTACCCGAGCGCCTTGAGCGCCATGAGCGAATTCAGCATCGCGGGAAAAATCGCGCCGAGTCCGTCGCTCCCTTCACCCATGCGTTCGGTCATCCATGCCTCGGCAGCGGCGAGCGCAGTCTGGCGTCCGGGTTTCCACGGGAGCTTGTGGAGGAGCTTGAGCGCGGCATCGCAGATGAGGAAAAAATTCGGCCACGAGAACCGCCGGCCAGTGCGGCTCATCCCAAGGAAATCCTGCTCGGAGCCCACGGGATAAAGCTCGTGGATCTGTTTGTCGGCGGGGAGCTCGCGAGTGGGCTTGTGATGATTGAGCAGCGCGAGCGGGATGAGCATCGCGCGACTCCACGAGGAGAGGCGGTAGATGTTAAAGAAGAACCACTCCGGCATGAAGATCATCTCGACTGGCACGGTGGGCAGAAACTTCCACGGGAACTGCCCGAGCAGCGCGAGATAGAGCTTCGAGTAGGTGTTCATCTGCGGGATGCCGCCGAGCCGCAGCACGCACGCGCGCGCCTCCTGCATCCACGGCTGCGTCGGCGCGTGTCCCGCGAGCTTGAGCGCGAAGTAGGCCTTGACCGTGGCGTTTACCTCGCTCGGTCCGCCCTCGTAGATATTCCATCCGCCGTCGTCGATCTGCCGCCGGCGAATGTGCGCAACGCATTTTTCCTGCAACACGGGGTCCACTTCGTCCGCCCAGTGCATGAAGAGCACGTAGTCTGAACAGAGAGTGCTATCGACGAAAAGCTCGCCGCACCAGTAGCCTTCGGCGTGCTGGAGTCGGAGAAGATTCTGCTGCCCGACCGCGATCGCGCGGGCAAGTGGATCGGCAGCCCGTTCGCGAAGAGACCTGGCGCCAACGCTGTTCATTAAATCAAGCTACCACCGTTTCTTTCTTCCCGGTCGTGTGTCCGTTCCCAGCGCTCACGCCATTGAACGCCGCGACTGCAGCATTCGGCGTCCCGACAGGCTTGGTGCCAAAGTTGAACTTGATCGTCTTCCACATGTCTCCCGGCTTCGCATCCAAGCCGAGTGCGGCGGTGGGCTCGTAGCCACAATTCATCATGCAATTCTCGCAACGGGGATCGCGCGCCACGCCGTTGACGACGCCGACCTTGTCCCAATTCGTCTTTTCCAAGAGCTCGCGGTAGCTGGTGTAATGACCGTCAGTCATCAGGTAGCATGGGCCTTTCCAACCGCGCACGTTGCGCGTCGGGATCGCCCACGCGGAGCACGTCAGGTCGCGCTTGCCGGCGAGAAATTCGAGATACACGGGCGTGCCGAAAATCGGGAACTTCGCGCCCCACTCTTCGACCTTGGCGAATTTCTCGATGGTCGATTTCCGGGTCAGGAAAAAGTTTTCCGGCGCGATGCCGAGGCGCTTCACCATGTCCACTTTCGCGGCATCGTACTCATAGCCCGGCGCGATTGTGTGTCCATCGAGGCCGAGCGTGGAGAGGAAGGCAAACATGTCCTCGATTTCCTGCACTTCGGTCTCTTTGTACACTGTCGTATTCGTCGCGACTTGATAACCGAGCACCTTGGCCATGCGCATCGCCAGCACCGCTTCCTTGAAGACCCCCTCGCGCTCCACGATCAGATCGTGCGTCCGTTCGAGCCCATCGAGATGCACATTCCAATACATCCACTTCGTCGGCGCGATGACCGGCTTGGCCGCGTCTTTCGGGCCTTTGCGAATTTCGTCCGCGTCTTTCGCGGAGATGAGTTCCTCGCTCAAGAGGATCTGCAATTTTCCCTCCACCACCGAAGCATCCCGCACAAACTCCGAGGCCAAAAACTCGCGCATCTTCTTCCGCATGAACATCGCGTTCGTGCAGACATAGACGATGCGCTTTTGCCCGAGCAACCCGCCGACTAGCGCCTCGATCTCCGGATAAATCAGCGGCTCGCCGCCGCAGATCGAAACCATCGGCGCGTCGCATTCCGCGGCGGCTCCGAGGCAATCGGCGAGCGGCATGACGTTTTTTAGCGAGGTCGAGTATTCGCGGATCCGACCGCAACCCGTGCAGGTAAGATTGCACGTATGGAGCGGTTCGAGTTGCAGGACCGTGGCGAATTTCGGTTCGCCTTTCAGTTTCCTGCCGATGATGTAAGCGGCGATCTTGGCCGTAAGCGCGAGCGGAAATCTCATTGCTGGGCGGAGAGATACACGCCCTACCCCTCCACTGGCAACCGCTGAAACTGTCCAATCGCAAAATCGTTCCCACCCGCGTTTTCTTTACTGACAAGCCGGCGAGGCTTTTTCACTCTCCTGCTCCCCGCTGCACGGCAGTCCGGCGCAGCTCGGATTTTTTTCCACCTCTTCCAACCGTTCGCACACCATGACTCAATTCTTTCCCAATATCAGCCACATCGCCTACGAGGGTGCCCAATCCAAAAATCCACTCTCCTTCAAGCATTACAACCCGGACGAAGTTGTGGCCGGCAAGAAGATGCGCGACCACCTGCGTTTCTCGATTGTCTATTGGCACACCATGTGTGGGCAGGGCGCGGACATGTTTGGCGGGCCCACGGCTATCCGTCCGTGGGATGCGGGCAAGACCGGGATCGAACTCGCGAAAGCGCGCGTCCCGGCTTTTTTTGAAATCGCGGAAAAACTCGGGATGCCGTACTACGCTTTTCATGATCGCGACGTGGCGCCGCACGGCAAGACGCTGCGCGAATCGAACGAGTTTCTCGACACGATCGCGGCCCTGCTCAAGGAGCAGCAGCAGCGCACCGGCATTAAATTGCTGTGGGGCACTTCTCAGCTTTTCGCCCATGCACGCTACGCCCACGGCGCGGCGACCAGTCCGAATGCCGAAGTCTTTGCCTTTGCCGCGGCGCAGGTGAAGAAAGGCCTCGAAGTCACGCACGCCCTTGGAGGCGAGGGTTTCACCTTCTGGGGCGGGCGCGAGGGCTACTCGACACTTTGGAATACCGACATGAAGCGTGAACTCGAGCACCTCGCGAAGTTCCTGCACATGGCAGTCGATTACGCGAAGCAGATCGGATTCAAGGGCCAGTTTTACATCGAGCCAAAGCCGAAAGAGCCGACCAAGCATCAATACGACAGCGATGCCGCCGCGTGCCTTAATTTCCTCCGCGAATACGACCTGCTGCCTCATCTCAAACTCAACCTCGAAACCAATCACGCCACGCTCGCGGGCCACTTGATGCAACACGAGATGGAAGTCGCCGGCGCCGCGGGCGCGCTCGGCAGCCTCGACGCCAATACCGGCGACCTGCTCCTCGGCTGGGACACCGACCAATTCCCGACCGATATCTACCTGACCACGCAGTGCATGCTCAGCGTGCTGAAATACGGCGGCTTGACCACCGGCGGCGTGAACTTCGATGCCAAGGTTCGTCGTGAGAGCATCGACCCCGAGGATCTTTTTCACGCGCACATCGGCGGCATGGATGCCTTCGCGCGCGGCTTGAAAGTCGCCGCAGCCATCGGTGCCGACGGCCGCCTCGATCAATTCGTGAAAGACCGCTACGCTTCGTGGGACAGCGGCCTCGGTGCGCGGATCGAAGCTGGACAGGAAAGTTTCAGCTCCCTCGAAAAGCTCATGCTCGAAAAAGGCGAATCCGCAGCCAGCGGCAGCGGCCGCCAGGAATTCCTCGAGAACCTGATCAACGAATTCATCTGAGAGGCGGACCGAAAGTCCGCGCCCTCTGTGGCCGAAGGCCACCCTTCCAAACCGTCATTCTGAGCTTACCAAAGGACCTCCATCTATTTGCGGGCAGCGGTAGTACGGAGCCGCTTGCCTGCTCAGGCTCCGCACCACCTCCGCCCACGAAAAGCTCGCCCACGGACCAGCCTCCATTTGTCCCGTACGCCGCCGCCTCGGAGATCCTTCGGCAAGCTCAGGATGACAGGGTGGGAACGGCAGGATGCGACTCGCGCGCGACTCGTGACTTTCGTTACACTCTCTGAACCGTCACGCGGCCCCGCCAGCCGCAGCAAAGATCAAAAAACAAAACCGCCGGACGCACGCAGTGTCCGGCGGTTTTCGTTTTGAAAAGGAGAGAACGTGCGTGACGGAACCGCCGCGGCGATTACTCGTTCGGCTTCGTCTTGCGCAGGCCGATGACTTTGTCACCCGGCTTGAACTGACCACGCTGGGTGAGGATTTCGACGCGTTCAAAACGCTTCAAGACGTTGCGCTTCGCGGCGATGGTGCTTTGGCCTTTGAGGCTGCGGTGTTGAGACATAAAAATAGTTCGGGTTACGAAGGGCGGGCACTATACGGGCATTGCGGCGTCTGGAAAGTGGAAAATTTACCTTTGCGGACCGCCCGCCGCAGGCAACCGCGCCTCGATCCAGTCGCCCACTTCGCGGATCACCAATTCGCGGTCGAGGTCGTTGTGCGTCTCGTGGCGAACGCCGGGGTAGATGCGCAGCGTTTTGTCCGATGCACCGGCACGCTCGAAAAACTCGCAGGTCGCATGGTGACTGGTCACAGGGTCGTCATCGCCATGAAGAAGCAGGAGCGGCGTCCGCACGGCATTGGCCCGCGCGAGCAAGCGCTCGCCTACTTCCCGCACCGCAAAATACATGCGCGCGGAAATCCCGTGATGCACGAGATCGAGATCGGGGAACGAACCGAGGTGCTCCAGATCGCGCGACAACCGCTCCAAGCGGGAGCCCGTATGCTGGATAAACGCCGGCCACCAGCGCATCGCCAACCGCGCCAGGAAAAGCTTCCACCACGGCGGATCAAAGGCCAGCCGCAGCCATGGCGACGCGATCACCGCCCCGTCACACTCCACATTCCCCTGCTCCAAATAGTTCAGCGCGATCTGCGCTCCCAGACTGTGAGCAAAAAGAAAAAGCGGGCGCCCTTTCACCCGGAAATGCGCACACACCGCCGCCAGATCCTCGACCAGTAAATCGTATTCCCGCACATCGCCGCGACTACCCGATGATCGTCCGTGTCCGCGCAAGTCCCAAGCGCCGACTTGCAAGCCCCGGGCGACCAGCGCTGCAGCCACATGTCCATATCGGCTCGAATGCTCGCCCAAACCGTGCGTCAGCACCACCACGGCACGCGTATCGATCGCCGGTCGGGCCACCCGAAAGAAAAGCCGCGTACCACTCCCCCGGTCCAGGAATCCCTCCTCCGCCGCGTTCCAGGCGACAGCATCCGCCGACGCGGAAACACCGTCATGGAAGAGTTTTTCGGTTGTCATCACAGGCGACTCCAGTACCTTGCCGCAAAAGGTTTATCCAATGAACTCTCTCCCCCGAAGCCGATTTTTCCAGAACGCGTTCACACTCATCGAATTGCTGACGGTCATCACCATCATCGCGATTCTCATGGGTCTGCTCTTCCCGGCCATCGGCGTCGTGAAAGATCAGGCGCGCAAGGCGGAAGCCAAGGCGGCAGTTGCGGCGATAACGACGGCCGTTAAACAATATTACACGGAATATGGCAAATACCCGATCGGCTCTCAGACTCCGACTGCCGCGAACCCCGAGGTGACTTACGGAGAACCTTCCGTCGCCGGTGCCGTGAGCAACGAGAAACTCTTCGATATTCTCCGAAACATCCCTTCCACCGACAATCCGGCAGTCGCCGCTAGCACCGCGACAACCTATAATCCCCGTGCGATCGTCTTCTTCGAGGGCAAAATCGCTCCAGCCGATTCCCCTCGCGGCGGATTCGTTCCGGCCGCCGCCGCCACAGGAGCCGGCAGCTTTGTCGATCCGTGGGGAAAGCAATACTTTGTTGTTATCGACACCGATTACGACAACCAAATCACGAAGCTCCCCTACACCGACTTTGCAGCGACCAAGGGTCCGCGGACTGGCGTAGCCGTATTTTGCCTTGGCAAGGACGGAGTGCTCGGATCAAAAATATCAGGTGGAGCTACCGGCGACAGTTTATTTCGCTCAGGGTCTACGCCTTCGGACGACATTGTTTCCTGGCAGTAAGAAGACGCACTGATTGCGGGTGTAGTTCAATGGTAGAACGGCAGCTTCCCAAGCTGCATACGGGGGTTCGATTCCCCTCACCCGCTCCCCTTTTACTCCGTTGGGAGGCCGATCGCAGGGCTATTCAAGGGTTGTCCAGACTTTTCCATTTTACGCAAAGTGGGATGGTGTGTGGGACAGGCCTTTACCGACGCGGTCGCATCTTCTGGTATAAGTGGCAGGAGGGCGGGGAATGCAGATACGTCAGTCTAGAAACGGACGACCCGGTCGAAGCGCTCCAACGGGCGCGGCAGGTCAAGGGGGCACGGCTTTTCAAGACCGAGCCAAGGCTTGAAGCGGGACATCGAGGGCTACCTCGCCGGAAAGCGAAAACTCAATATCCACAGCAAAGCCACGGAACGTGTCACGCGCGCCGCGCTCCTTGAGTTTGCTGGTCGTGTCGGTGACATCGAGACTGACCAAGTTTCGGTGAACGCGGCCGGTTCACACTACGCCCGTTTGCAGAGCCTCGTGGCAAAGACCACGGCGCAAATCCACATGCGGGCGCTCCGGGCATTCTTCAATTGGGACGTGAAAGAGCGGATCATGCTCAGAGTCTTTTTGCAGAAGTGAAGCTCGTGAAAACGGACCGTTATGCACGGCTTCGCTTCTGCACTGCTGCGCAACGCGACAAGCTGATCGAAGACGCGCCTTCGGACGATCTCGAGTTCATCTTATTCGCGGCTTTCATTACGGAATGCGGAAGAACGAAATTATTGAAGCCGAGTGGACTGGTTCGACCTGGGGGAAAGTGGCGCGGTTCACATCAAGAACACCAGCACGTTTAGAATCAAAGATCGGGAAGCTCGATTCGTCCCCCTGACGGGTCAGTTTCGCGATTTTCTGCGCGTGTATTTGAACGGCAAAGAATCCCATACATTCGCGCTCAAGCCCGAGGTGAAGCACGGAAAAGGCACTTACCGATACGATTTTCATCAGCCATACAACGATTACATGACGGAGCAAAAAATGCGGTGGGCGACGGCGCATGTGATGCCGCACACGTTTGCCTCGCTCCGCGTGCAGGCGGGTGTGAGCATCCTCAAGGTTGGACGGTGGACGGGCGACAGTGTCGAGGTGGTTGAAAACACTACGCGCACCTCGCGCCGGAGGACCGCGATATCGAGCGGATGCTGGCAACTACTTAGACCAGCCTTCTGATTTTGCGCGCTCGATGCAGCGGTCAAGGCCCTCCCGATCGTAGGGGGTCACAACTTTTTCTTTGACGATCGGCTTTAGCCAACCCGCGCGCTCCAGCCTGCTTTTCTTCGACAATCGGCTTTAGCCAACCCCCGCGCTCCAGCCTGCGGAGCAGCGCTTCACCTGCCACGTAATCGCAAGCATCTTCCAACGTGAGATTCCTCGGCAGCCAGCGGAGATCGGAAGGCTGGCAGCCTCGAAGCTCACGCGCGGCGCGCTTTCGTTTTCGCAGAGCGCAACCAACGCCTCGGCTTTCGACTCGGGCAGGATTGCCGAAGCCTTGGAGCGGAAGTTTTCCGCGAGCTGATAGCTCTTCACCGCCGTAAAATGCCGACGGAATTTATCACCGGCGATTTCGTGGAGTTGCTTCGCCAGATCACCCTGCGACTCGATCTCGGAGGTGAGCGCGGCGACTGGGAAGTTGACCCGTGCTTGCACTCGCAAAAACATCACCGTCCCCGGTCTCCTGGCGCCCGCGCTGCGGCTGCGTCTTCACGAATTTGGCTTCCGCACCCTCTCGCCCTTTGTCGTCGATCTGGTCGCCTGCACCCTCTTTCCGGTTAATCCGAAAAGCGCGCGCCGTTATCGCGAAGGCAAAGTGCCGAGCGGGAATAAGACCGACTACCTCAATGAGTGGAGCCTGGCGGATGCCTTGCGCGAGGACGGCCACGGCTGGCGTGCGCTGCGACCGCTCGATCTTTGCCGTGGCGGGATCGATCACGAGCACCTGGCCGTCCACCGCATCGCCCACAAAGAGCCGTCCGCCGACGAGCACGAGGCCCGCGAGCGCCGGCGTGTCCTCAGCCCGATTGCCCTCCGAGCCGGGACCGAAGTCGTATTTCTTCAGCGCTGCGTGGCGCACGTTTCCCGGGAACTCCGCGATGCTCCACTTCTCCAAATCGACCCGTATGATGCTGACCGTGTTCGTGCCTTTCCAGTCGGGCTTCGCGCAATCTACCTTGTCGCCCCAGGCCATGCCGTCGTGCGCGACGCAGAGGAACTTTTCGTCCACCGCCAGCGCCGCGTCCTTCAACCCATGACCGTTCGGCGGATTGAAGCCGCGCTTGAAAGTGCCGTCCGGCGCCAGCTCGATGATTTCGTGCCCACCTTCCGCCTCCACCGCGACGCGCAGCGCATCTCCCTCGCACTTGAGCTGATAAGCCACCAGCGGCGGGATCGGATTTGAGAAAGCTAAAAGCTCATCCGCCGCGCTGGCGCTCCACGAGCAATAGAGGCTGAGGGCGACAGGCAGGAGAATGCGATGAGTGGGGGTGAGCGCATGGGGGGAATGGCGAGAAGACTCAGTGGTTGCTTGTCCGCATCGGCGCGGACAGACGCCGCACCGCCGGCCACGCAGATGCTTTCGAGGTTCGAGCGCGTGCTCGCGGCTCGCGTCGAGGCTGGTGGCGATAACGTGCACGGCAGCGGCGCAAATGACGCCAGCGGCACTCGCGCGCTGCGCGTGTCGGTATCGGCGTGGATCATTTTCTCCGGCGCCTCTCAGACGCTTTTCGCCTGCACCGCGGACTATTCATCGAGAATTTCAAAAGGTTCGAGTCTGGCGCTACCCCGGATGTCAAAGCCGCCGGCCCCAAGGTCTAACTCCTCCGCCAGACAGTGCGCCGGTCGTGCTCACGCCGCGCGGTGCAGGGCCGCACTCCAGTTAGGTCAGCGATGGACGCGTCACTCACATGCTGCGCGAGAGATCCTTCACGATCTGGATGTAATCCTGGAGCGGCTTGGAGGGGTTGTCGCCGCGCCAGGCGATGGTCGATTCGCGGCGGAGTGGCGGGGAGAGCGGGCGGAAGACCACGCCTTCGTGCGGCAGCCCGGTCACTTGCTCGGGCATGAGCGCCACGCCGAGGCCGTCGGCGACGAAGCGGATCGCGGTCGGCTCCACGTCGGCTTCCTGCAAAATCTTCCCCGCGAAGCCGGCGCTCTCGCACGTTTCGAGCAGCCATTCCCGCGCGCCGGGATGGGTCTTCGCCGACATGCTGATGAAGAACTGCGCGGCGAGTTCGGCGAGTTTGATCTTCGCCCGCTTCGCGAGCGGATGGCCTGCCGCGAGGGCCACGAGCATAGTGTCGTGCGCCACCCCTTCGGCGAGCAAATCGCGGTGGGAAAGCGCGGGGCGCAGCCCGATGAAGCCGAGGTCGATTTTGCAATTTTCGAGCGCCCTGAACTGCTCGGCGCAGGTCAGGTCGAAAAGGTTCAGCGCCACGCGCGGGCAGAGTTTTCGGAAAGCTCCGAGCGTCGCGGGAAGCAGCCCGTAGTGGATGTTGGCGATGTAGCCGATGTTGAGCTGGGAGCTTTCGCCGCTCTTCATCCGTTGCACGCCGGCGACCATTTCGACGCTGGTGGCGAGCAGCCTTTTTGACTCGAAAAGAAACAACCGTCCTTCCTCGGTGAGCACGACCCGGTTGTTCGCGCGATCCAGCAGGCGCACGCCGATTTCGTCCTCCAGATTTCGCACCTGCCGCGTGAGCGACGGCTGGGCCAGCCGGAGCTTATCCGCAGCTTTGGTAAAGCTGAGAGCTTCGGCGACGGCGACGAAGTAGCGAAGGTGCCGAAGTTCCATTGGGACTGGACAGTGCGTTAGCCATAGCCAAAAGCTATCATGAATCTTTGAAGATGAAGTTCTCGTGAGTGCAGAGGCGCAGCGCCGGCTTGCGTATAGCTTTTGTCTATGATGCCGTCGCCGGGAGAAGTATTGGCCGGATCGGTGAAGAGCCTCGATCATCGGGTAAGGTCGAGAGTGAGATAAACAAGAGCGTCGAAATCTCCAATTGCGTAGTCTAAGCTGACGCCTCGGTACGTTAAACCAGCTCTGCAGAGGCAAACTCCACCCCCACCAATTCAGCCCGTTCCCGGCTCCGCTTCATGCCCGCACTCAAACCTAAAATCACCGCCACCGATGCTCTCGTTGGGATCTGGACGGTCTTGTTGACCTCGTTCGTCGTGGCGACGCTCTATTTCGCGCGCGAGCTGCTCATCCCTCTCGCTCTGTCGGCGCTGCTGACGTTTTTGCTCTCGCCGCTGGTCACGCGCATCGAGCGATGGATCGGCCGCATCGCGGCGGTGTTGTTCGTCGTGGCGCTCATCTTTACCGGCTTCGGCGCGGCGGGCTGGATGCTGACCCGGCAGCTTGTCGATGTGGCGACGAAGCTGCCCGAATACAAGGGGAACATCATTTCCAAGATGCACGCTTTTCAAACTCCGAAAGGGGGCGTGTTCACGAAGTTGTCGGAGACGGTCGAGGAGTTGAAAAAGGAACTGCCCGGAGGCTCCGCGCCCGCCTCGCCCACAATCACGCAGGAGTTGGGCAGGCCGCAGACGGCGTTCTCTTCGCCCGCGCACCCGCCGCCGGCCGCGGTGCCGGTGCAGATGATCGAGACTTCCAACGCCAATCCGCTCCAACTGGTGCAGCTCATCCTCGCACCGCTTCTCGGGCCTTTGGGAATGGCTGCGCTGGTCCTGGTGCTGGTCATTTTCATGCTGCTCCAGCGCGAAGATTTACGCAACCGGCTCATTCGGCTCATCGGCCAGGGGCGGATCAGCGCCACCACGCGGGCGATGGACGACGCCGGCCACCGCGTCTCGCTCTACCTGCTCATGCAATTCCTGGTCAATGTGACCTACGGCACGGTGATCGCGACCGGCTTGTATTTCATCGGCGTGCCCAATGCGGTGCTCTGGGGCGCGTTCGGGACGGTGCTCCGCTTTGTGCCTTACATCGGGCCTTGGGTCGCCATGGTTTTGCCCATGCTCCTCGCCCTGGCCGTCTCGCCGCACTGGACGATGCCCGTGCTGACCGTCGCGCTTTTCGGCGGGGTTGAGTTGCTCCTGAACAACGTGATGGAGCCGTGGCTTTACGGCGCGCACACCGGCGTCTCGTCAATCGCGCTGATCGTGGCGGCGGTGTTCTGGACGTGGCTCTGGGGGCCGCTCGGCCTGGTGCTCGCGACGCCGCTCACCGTCTGCCTCGTGGTCATGGGGCGGCATGTCCCGCGACTCTCGTTCCTGAGCGTCGTGCTGAGCGACGAGGAAGCACTCACGCCCGCCGAGGATTGCTACCATCGCCTGCTGACGCCGGGCGATCGCGACGAATTGGAGCTGGTCGAATCGTATTTGAAAGTGAATACGCTGACCGCCCTCTACGACTCCGTTTTCATCCCAGCGCTCACCACGGCTGAGACCGATGCCCGCGCGGACTTGCTGGATCAAGAGCAGCTCATCAACGTCGAGCAGAGCATGCGCGACATCATCGAAGACCTCGGCACGCGCCCGGTGGTGCCGACCAAGGAAGCGGTGGAAAAGGCCAAGTCCGCAGGCGATGAGCAGGCTCCGCCGCCGCCGGCGCTCGCGCCGGACTGCCGCGTTTTCTGTCTGCCCGCGCGTGCTGACCGCGACGAACTCGCCGGTGCCATGCTCGTGCAGTTGGCGCGCCAGCTCGGCTTCGGCGCGCAGAATGCCCCGGCCAAACTCGTCGCCGGCGAGTTGCTCGCCTTGGCGGAAAAAGCGGATGTGGATGTCATCTGCATCTCGGTCGTCGCGCCTTCGACGGTGATTCACGCCCGCTATCTTTGCCTCAAAGCTCGCGCGCTTTTGCCGAAGGTAAAAATCGTGATCGGCCTCTGGGCCGCAACGGAAGAGTTGTCCGAAGCCACCCGTCGCCTCCGCGAATCGGGTGCGGATGAAGTCGTCACCACAATGGCCGACGCGCTCGTGCAGATGGCCCGGCTCGCTCCGCCCTTGATCGAAGAAATGACCGCCGCGCCGATCCCCGCGGACGAGGAGGAGCGCCTCGCCGCGCTCGCCGCGCTGAACCTGCTCGACACCGAAGCCGAGCCGGTCTTCGACCGCATCACCGCGAAGCTCGCGCGCGTCTTCGAGGTGCCCATCGCCCTCATCACGCTCGTCGATCGCGACCGGCAGTTTTTCAAATCGCAGGTCGGACTGCCCGCGGACCTCGCCGCGGCGCGCCAGACGCCGCGCAGCATTTCCGTCTGCGGCCACGTCGTTGCCAAGAATCAGGTGATCGTCATCGAAGACTTCGCTCGCGACCGGCGTTTCGCGAACAATCCGCTGCTTAAAGAACACGGCATTCGTTTCTACGCGGGCGTCCCGCTCCTCGCGCCGAATGGCCAGCCCATCGGCGCGCTCTGCCTGATGGACTTGAAGCCGCGCCAAATCACCGAACGCGAAAAGCGGCTGCTCCTCGAATACGCCACCGAAGTCATGGAAGAGATCGCCAGGCGCACACCACAAACACCCACTTCCACAGCGGGCGCGAGCGCGTCGGCGCAGTTGCTCGATGAGCAGACGGGGGAAACAATCTTGGGCAGCGATGCTACCGCGTGATGATCGATCCCAGAAATGCTGCCCACCCCCGCGCTTGGTTCCACCTAGCCTGCGTCATCTGTTTGCTGGGCACGATCATGCCAGGCACGCGCGCCTTGAGTCAGGAATCGAAGTCCACCGGCGGCGAAGACGGAACCCCGGCGAAGTCCCATCCTCCCCGAAAGAAAAAATCCGCGTCCGTCAAGACCGAGGACGTTTCCCCGGTCACGCCGAAGCTCAAGCCCAAGCCCAAGGTCGATCCCGATCCCGACTTGGAACCTAGGAAGAAGGCGCCGGTCGTGGAGCGCGAAGAGAGTCCGCTCCCTCCGGAGAAAACAATCCACGCCCCGGCGGCCACCATTGAAGCCGGGCAGCTCGCGGATTTCGCTGCGCAGCCACCGGCGGTGCAGCAGCTCATTTCGGCAGCTCTGGCCCTGACCAAACTGAATCTCACCTACACCTATGGCTCGGCCGATCCGGCCAGCGGTGGGATGGATTGCTCCGGGACCATTTACCATCTGCTGCGTTCCCAGGGCTTCAAGGACGTTCCCCGCGACTCCAGTTCGCAATATGTCTGGGCGCGCCAGCGGGCACAATTTTTCGCCGTGGTCAGCACCGCGGCCGATGGCTTCGAGTTCAAGGATCTGCAACCCGGCGACTTGATGTTCTGGACCGGCACCTACCAGACGGGACGCGACGTGCCGATCTCGCATGTCATGCTTTATCTCGGGCGTGAAAAAGCCGGCGGCAAGCGCGTCATGTTTGGCTCCAGCGATGGCCGAAGCTACAATGGAATCCAGCGTTGGGGCGTCAGCGTCTTCGATTTCAAGATGCCGAAAATGGACCCCGCCAAACCGGACAAGCATGTGGATTTTGTCGGCTATGCCCGCATCCCTACTCTCCGCGACTCCCCCACCGTCGCGGTCGCGGCTGCCAAGGCCGCCGTCGTGGCCGCCAAGATTCCAGCGCTGGCCCTCAAGGAAGAAACGCCCCCGCTTAAGGAGGTTCCCGCGCTGGTGCCGACGCCGTCCGACGCCCTCCGCGAACCGCAACGCGGCAGCCCGGAGCGAAAGGCCATCATGGATGCCTTGCGCGCACACAAATTCCCGGGGAAGTCGAACGAAGTAATCTTCCAGGTGCAATCCCTCAAGGTTCACAATGGCTGGGCGTGGACCGAGGTGACGCCGCAGACTCCCGGTGGGCAAGTCGTGGCCGACCGTTTCTCCGCGCTGCTGCATCTCGAGGACGGACAATGGAAAACGATGGATCTGGATCAGTCACCCGCGCGTGGGAAGTCCGCAGATTCTGTCTCGAAGAAAAGGCTGGTCGAACTGTTTCCCGGCGTGCCTGCCGACATCCTCCCGAAACTGCGGGAATGATTTCGGGCGCGAGACTTTCGTGTACACAGGCGCCCTTTGGAATGCTGGCGCCCGGACGCCTTGAATGCGACGGTTGCGGTTTCCATGAGCGACCCACAACATTGCACCCTTGAACACTTGGCGGATGTTTTTGGACGTTGCCAGGAGGAGATTATCGCCGAATGGCGGCTCCAGGCAGGCAAGCTCCTGATCGATTTGCAACTCGATAAGCCGACGCTTACCGACCACATTCCCGACGTCATCGCCGAAATCACCCGCGACCTGGCGCTGAGCCGCGAGGGAAACCTTTCCGCCGAGCACACCCGCGGCAGTCCGCCCGCGCATGGAGTGCAGCGCTTCCACGATGGCTTGGACGCGGGCGAAGTCGTGGCTGAGTATAATCTCCTCCGCACTGCTTTCATGACCGTTGCAGACCGACATCAACTTTATGTCGTCGGCGAGGCGTCGCGCATTATCAACCGGCGAATCGACGAAGCCGTCCGCCTCGCGGTCATGGCTTTTGCCGCGCAACAAGAGCTCATCCGTAAAGAACAGGAGGAAGAGCATCTCGCCTTCATCGCCCATGATCTGCGCACGCCCCTCCACGCGGTCAGCCTTTGGGTTGACGAACTGAAGGCTGGACTGGACGAGCGGGCGCTCGTGGATGCCGCGGAAGCTTTCGAGGGCCTCCGACGAAATTTGCAGTGTCTTGTAGCTTTGGTGAAGCGGGTGATGGAAACGAACGTGCAGGTCTCGGGCACGGGAAGTTCCTTTCGGCCGGAACGTCGAAGGTTCGAGCTATGGCCCCTCACTCAACGGCTGATTTTGGACCTGCGCTCGGTGTCCTCGAAAGATGCCATTGAGGTGGTAAATGAAGTCCCGCGTGCGCTCACCATCGACGGGGATGCAGGACTCATCTCCCAAGTCTTCCAAAACCTTCTCGGCAACGCTTTCAAATACGCCGCCCAAGGGCGCGTCGTAGTGAGTGCGCGCGAAGACGCTGGCGCGGTCACTTGCGTCGTCCGGGACAATGGCGCAGGCATCCCGCAGGAAATGCTTTCAAAGGTCTTTGACAAGCTCGCGACCGACCCGGAAAAAGAAGGCTCCGGTCTCGGGCTGGCCATCGTCAAACAAATCGTCGAAGCGCACGGAGGCACGGTGAACGCGGAGAGCATTCACGGGACGGGCGCGACCTTCACGTTTTCAATTCCGCCTACGGAGAAAAGCTAGAGCCGGCTTGGTGCGCTGCGGTGCGCTCCTTTCCACAACGGGCGGCGCCCGCTCGGGCAAAGCTATGCCTTGGGCAGAACCTCGGCCGGCGCGGGCGGTAAGCTGGGTGGCGTCGAGGCGGCTTCGATGGTCGCTGCGGTCAGCCCCAGTCTCGCCCGGAGCAGGTCATCGATGAGCACGGCACGGCCGTTCGGCATGATTCCGGAACCGAACCTCCGCGCGTAACCTTTGGTAATCTCCGCGCCGAAGAAAAGGATGCAGGCGGAGTAGTAAATCCAAGCCAGCACGATCACGACCGACCCGGCCGCGCCGAAGCTGGAAGCAATGCTGCTGGTCGCGAGGTAGTAGCCGATGACGAATTTGCCCAGCGTGAAAAGCAGGGAAGTCGCCACCGCGCCCAGCCACACGTCGCGCCAGCGGAGCAGCACATTGGGCAGGAGCTTGAAAATCATCGCGAAGAGCCCGCTGACCACCGCAAACGAAATGACAAAGTCCCACGTCTTCCAGACCACGGGTGGCAGTTGGAAACGACCGCTCATGTAGTGGCTCAACGCGGCGAGCAGGACGCTGATGATCAGCGAGACGAGCAGGAGAAAACCAATGGCGAGCACGATCGAGAACGAGAAGAACCGATCACTGACAAGCGTGAAAAACGGCCGGCCTGGCTTTACGACAACGCCCCAAACCCTGTTCAGCGCGTCCTTCAATTCGGCAAACACTGTGGAGGCGCCAAAGAGCAGCAGCGCCGTGCTGAGAATCGTGGCCAGCACGCCGGTCGCTTTCTGGGCCGCGCTCGATTGCACGGCCGATTGAATTGCTTCGCCAGCACCCGTGCCGGCGAGGGTGGCGATTTGCTGCGAAAGTTGTCCCCGTGCCGCTTCCTCGCCGAAGACCAACCCGGCCATCGAGATCACGATCACGAGCAGCGGGGCCAACGAAAAGATCGCGTAATACGCGAGCGAAGAGCTGAGGCGCGTCGCGCCGTCGTCCACCCAATCGGAGGCCGCGTCTTTTAGTAAGGGGAGCAGTTGACGCAAATGCATGGTCCGCAACTCGACGCGCTCCATTCGGGAAATCTACCTTCTAGGGAGGAGCTCAGAGATTCTCGTCATTGTCCCGCACCACCGTGACGTCCCCGCCCGGCCGATGGACCCGGGTGCGACTCGCGCCCGTGATGATCCCGATTCCGAGCAGGATCATCGAGCCGATCATTACCCATAATTGCGGTGCTCCTGCCTCGATTGCGCCCCAAGCGAGGCCACCGATCAGAATCAAGAAACCGAGGATGTAGGCAAAGAATCTCATAGCGGTGTCACCGTCCCCACCTGGGTGTGCGCCGTCGCGGTCGCAATGCGTGAATCGCCGGGCTGAAGCAAGTCTTCCGTCTCCGCGACAGCATCCGCGATTTTTTCTCGAAATGGTTTGGGTAAAAGATTCTCGGGCATTTTGGATTTGGGTTGATTTCGCGGCGTGGAAAAAAGGCTGCGGTTTCAGTAATCGCAGACGCGGACTCTTCTGGCTGGCCCGGTTCGCTTTTTATTTGCAGTTAGGTCAGCCATGGTCACGCGCTGTAGGAAAGGGCGGCGAACATTGGTCCCCGGCATAAATTTCTGGTTGATCGAGACAGCCGCGGATGTGCCGAGCACCGAATGCTTTGTCTATGGGCGACAATTCACCGAAGAATCAACATAAGCTGGACGAGCAGAAACACGAAGAGCATGTGAAGAACGATCACGAGAAGCTCGAAAATGCCGTGCATCAGCATCATCCAGATCGCGCTTCCACTCCCGAAGAGATCCTCGCCCTGAAAAAGGAAGAGGCGGCGGCGGACGGTGCCAGTTCGACTGCGACGGACTGATCTATAAATCGATCTCTCCGCAAAGCCTTGGCGGACGTGCATTCTGTTTGGGGATGCGAAAAAGAAATACGTCTGCTGGCTGCAGCAGATGCGATGTCATTGCCCGAGCTTTTCAGTCCAAACAAGCGCGTCTTAGATTTTCCAATCAGCCAACCAGCCGTTTTCACTATGCAAAAATTTCTCCTTCTCCTAGCGACGGCGGTGTTCATCCACCTCAGCGTTCCGCAAACGCTGGCTGCTCCGAATATCTCGGTGGATTTTTTTTATGATCAACTCGGCGATTACGGCGACTGGGTGGAAGTCGGCGACTACGGCTACGGCTGGCAGCCGCGCGACGTGGATGAAGATTGGCGGCCCTACAGCGATGGTCGCTGGGCCTACACCGAGGCCGGGTGGACGTGGCTTTCCGAAGAACCTTACGGCTGGGCAGTCTATCACTACGGCCGCTGGGCTCGCCTCGAAGGCCGCGGCTGGGTGTGGATTCCGGGCACCGAATGGGCGCCCGCGTGGGTCTCGTGGAGGCGCAGTCCGCAGCATGTGGGTTGGGCGCCGTTGCCGCCGGAGGCGAGCTTTCGCCGGAGCGTTGGCATCCGGGGATGGGCTGATTCTTACTACGACATCGGGCCAAGCGCTTACCGCTTTGTGGAAGTCCGTAACTTCGGCGCACCTCGTCTGCGCAGTTCCTTCGTAGATCCTCGGGAAAACGTTACCATCATCCGCCAGACCACGAACATTACGCAGATCACCTACGTCAACAGTACTGTTTACAATCAGGGGCCGAGTTATGAGGATATATCGCGAGAGAGTGCCGAGCCGATTCGTCGCTTGAAACTGGAGCGCCGCGTGGAGATCGAAGGCGATCAGAGCAGCTTCCGCGGGGAGCAATTGCGGTCCCGCGTGGACGGCGATTCGTTGCGCGTCTTCGCGCCGGGCTTCGATGCCCGCGCCGCCGCGCCGCCAGCCAAGTTGGCGGCGAAGATCGAGAAGGTGGAGGTCAACCGCGGATGGAAAGATGCCGGTCCCGCCGCTGATGTAGAGAAACTCCGCGCGAAAGTGCGCGCCGAAGTCAAGGCTCCGAAGGACCTGCCGCCGCAACCGAAGTTTGAGAAGATCGCGGTGCAGGCGACCCCGCCCGAAGCCGCGCCTGCGAAGGGAAAACCGGCCCTGGCTGCACCCGGCGAGACGCCGGTCAGCAAACCCTCGAAGGATGTTCGCAAATCCAAAGAGCTGCCCCCAAAAGCGCCCGTGCCTGCGGCGGAATCCAAAGGCACCCCGGTGGAAAATCCGACTGCGCCCGAGGCTCCGCTGAAGCCGCAACGACCAGCCATCACTGGAAAAGCGGAGAAGGCTGCGGACCCCGAGATTTCCGGACGGCCACCGACGGCGCCCGTGAAAACAGTTGCGAAACCCGAGAAGGTTGTGCCGCCCGGTGTCGAGCCCGCGCAGCCTGAGGGCAAAGGGAAAAACCGGAAGCAGCCGGAGCAGCCGACGACGAAGCCAGCCGAGCCGGTCGAGCCGAAGGGCAAAACGCCGCGCCCGGAGGCGTTGCGGAAATTGCCTCCCGCGCCGGAACATCCAGCGCAAAAGACCGAACGCGTTTTTCCACCGGAGCCGGCGCCTCGTCGGGAAGCCCCTCAGCCGCCGAAGAGCGAACCGAGAAAGCCGCAGGCAGAACGCCCGGAGTCGGCTCGTCAGGTGCCGCCTGCGGTCGAAAAATCGAAGCCCAAACCGGAACACCAAAATCCGCCGAACGTCGCCCCAGGCAATGCGCCGCAACCCGCGCCTAGCGAAGCAGCGCAGAAGCCGAAACCCGGCAAAGAAAAAGCGAAAGACGAAAAGAAGCCCGAGGGCGAAGCGCCGAAATCGCAATAAGCCTGCGGCGTCTCCTTCCTTTCCTCGCGGTCGGTCGCGATGCCGGATGCAATCATAGCTATTGGCTATGACCCTATTACCAGAAAGGTATTGGCCCGAGGAAGGGGGCCGCTCCATGCTCTGAGAGGTGAACCAAAAACCATTGGTCGAAGACATCGAGACGTATGCTCAGGACATCGTGGACACGGTCCGTGAGCCGCTGTTAATGCTGGACACCACCTTGCGCGTACGCTCCGCCAACCGCGCATTTTACCAGACTTTTCAAGTCTCCGCCGAGGAGACCGAGAACCGGCTCATTTATGAGTTGGGCAATGGCCAGTGGGACATCCCCGCCCTGCGGACGCTCCTCGAAGATGTCATTCCCACCAGCTCTGTCTTCAATGACTTCGAGTTGGAGCACACCTTCCCGATCATCGGCCGCCGCGTAATGCTGCTCAATGGTCGCAAGCTGCGCGCGGGCAGTCACGCCGAGTTGTTGGTGCTGGCCATGGAAGACGTGACCGAAAGGCGGCGCTCCGAGGCGGACTTGAAGGCCATCGAGACCTATGCCCAAAACATTGTGGATACGGTGCGCGAACCACTCCTGATTCTCGACACGACCTTGCGCGTCAGAAGCGGCAACCGCGCATTCTATCAAACATTCCGAGTCACCTTGGAAGAAACCGAGAACCGCCTCATCTACGAGTTAGGTAACGGTCAGTGGGACATTCCCGACTTACGAACTCTCCTTGAAGACATTGTCCCCAAGAGTTCGGTCTTTAGCGACTTTCAGTTGGAGCATGACTTTCCCGTCATCGGACGGCGGGTGATGTTACTCAACGCCCGCAAACTCCAGGCCGGTCATCATGGAGAGCTGCTCGTGCTGGCCATGGAAGACGTGACGGCGCGGAAGCGGGCGGAAGAAGCGTTGCTCGAAGCCGGAGCGCTGCAAAGCGCGATTTTCAACAGCGCGAATTTCTCGAGCATCGCCACCGATGCGAAAGGCGTCATCCAGATCTTCAATGTCGGCGCCGAGCGCATGCTGGGCTACGCGGCCGCCGACGTGATGAACAAGATCACACCGGCCGACATCTCCGATCCGGAGGAAGTAATTGCGCGCGCCAAGGCCTTGAGCGTTGAGCTTAGTACGCCCATTAC
>JBBSDS010000038.1:0-21481 GCA_038240495.1 Chthoniobacterales bacterium
GAAGAAGCGCGTTTTCTGAAGGGCACGTCTCACGAAGTTCGTCGCGGCGGGACGCCGCGACCAGCGTCCGGGACGGACGCGCTCCCCGGAGTTTCTGCCAACGCGCGTTCACCACGTTCGTTGCGTTGGCTTGGATGGTCGCATCCGCTCACGCCTGCTCCATCCCCGTCTTCCGCTACGCGCTCGATCGCTGGCCGGCCGATCGCTATCACCTCGAAATCGCGGCGGTGGATGCGAAAGATGAAGGCGTCGCGCGCTTCCTGCGCAACTTCACCGACAACTCGCCGCTCAATCTCGCACCCACGCGCCTGCCCGGCGAAGGCGCGACACATTTGAATTTTCCGAACATCGGCCCCGGCGCTGAGTCTGCGTGGAGCGGCGCGCTCGACGCCGCCACGATCGCGCAGATGACCGATTCACCGGTGCGTGCGGAACTCGTCCGCCGTATCCTCGCTGGCGAGACGGTCGTCTGGCTGCTCATCGAAAGTGGTCAAAACGAAGCAGACGAGGCGGCTGCTGCGGTCTTGGAAAAGCGGCTGCGCTACCTCGAGCAAGTGGCCCAGCTTCCTCCCATCGATCCTGGCGATCCGTCCAGCCAGCTCGGCCCCGGTCCGGTTTTGCGGGTGAAGTTTTCCCTCATTCGCATCCGTCACGATGAGCCCGCGGAGCAACTTTTTCTCACGATGCTGGCCGGTCCGAAAGTCAATCCCGCGCTTGCGAATGGCCCGTGGTTTGCCGCCGTCTTTGGCCGCGGTCGCGCGCTCGGCGCATGGCCCGCGCAAGGCTTTGGCGACGAGCAAATCGACGAAGTGAGTCTCTTCATGATCGGCGCTTGCTCATGCGAAGTGAAGCGGATGAATCCCGGCTGGGATTTGCTCCTCAATGTCGATTGGGACGGCGAACTCGCGAAGGTCGAGGAGGCGCGTCTCGCCGCACCGGTGGCCGCCGGCGAAGCGCCGCCGGTCCGCGCCGCCGTGGTGAAACCGGAGACAGTCACCATCGTTCCGACCGCCGCCGCGAATGCGGTCACGGCGCCGGAGGCGAGTAACCGCCGGCCTTTGTTCCTCGCCGCCGCCGCCTTGGCTGTGGCAGCTTTCTTCATCGGAAAACGTCGGCGCTCCCCATGAAAAACCCTGTCGGTTATGTTCTTCTTTTGCTGTCCGTGGCGTTAATGGCGACGGCCTACTTTTACCACGGCGCGTCGAAGCCACCAGCGGGCGGATCGCTCACGGTCTATTGCGCGGCGGGCCTAAAGAAACCCGTGGAGGCGATCGCCGAGCAGTTTCGCGCGGAGACCGGCACGGACGTGCAATTGCAATACGGCGGCACCGGCACCTTGCTCAGCGCGATTCGCGTCGCACAGAAAGGCGATCTCTTCATCGCGGCCGATGCCGCCGGGATTTCCGATGCGCGCAAATACGACGTCATCGCGGAGGTGATCCCGATTGTCCGTCAGCATCCCGTCATCGCGGTGCGCAGCGGGAATCCGAAAGGCGTCAAAGGCCTTGCTGACTTGCTCCGCGAGGATGTGCGCGTCGCGCTCGCGAATCCCGAAGCGGCGGCCATCGGACGCACCGTCAAGGCCGCGCTCGGCGCGCAGTACGAGCCACTCGCGGCGCACGCCACCGTGCAAAAACCGACCGTCACCGAAATCGCCAGCGACCTCAGCCTCGGCGCCGTGGACGCGGCCATTTTGTGGGATGCGACGGTGCCGCAGTTCAAGGGCTTGGAAGCGATCGAAGTCGCCGAACTCACCGCGCTCGTCGAGCCAGCCAGCGCCGCCGTCTTGAAGCAAAGCCAGCAACCCGCGGTTGCGCTGCGCTTTGCCCGCTACCTCGCTGCGCCGGAGAAGGGCGGGGGAGTGTTCAAGAAATTCGGCTTCACGCCCGCGGGCGGCGACAAGTGGGCCGACATGCCCGAACTCATCCTCTACAGCGGCGGCGTGAATCGCCTGGCCATCGAACAACTGCTCCGCGATTTCGCTGACCACGAAGGCGTCCGCGTCACGACAGTTTTTAACGGCTGCGGAATTCTCTGCGCGACGATGAAGACGATGGACGGCGCCGCCGACCCGAAGTTTCCCGATGCCTACTATGCGTGCGACTTGTGTTTCGTGCCGCCGGTCGCGCAGTTCTTCCCCGAGGCCGTCGTCCTCACGCAAACCGACATCGGGATCATCGTGAAGAAGGGCAATCCGCGTGGTGTGCAGACGCTCGCCGATCTTGTGCAGGCGGGCCTTCGCGTCGGCCTCTGCAATGCCGAACAAAGCACGCTGGGCTACATGACCCGCGGGATGTTGCGCAGCAGCGACCTCTTCGACGCGGTGCAAAAAAACGTCGTCGTCGAAGTGCCGACCGCGGACTTTCTCGTCAATCAAATGCGCGCCGGCGCGCTCGATGCCGCCATTGTTTATCGAGTCAACGCCGCACCGCAGAGCGAGCACATCGACTTCATGCCGATTGATCATCCGGGTGCCAAAGCGGTGCAGCCATTCAGCGTGCGTGCGGATGCGCCGAACCGCCAGCTTGCCGGGCGCCTGCTCGATTTCATGAAGTTGCATCGTGAGCGTTTCGAGTCCGCCGGTTTCCAATGGCGTGGCGACGAGCCCGCGATCCAGAGCGCGAAGATCGAAGTCCCGCCTTGGCTGCGCGCTCCCGGGTCCGGCCCGAACGGCACGGTGCGCAAGTGAGGTCGCTCCGCTTCGACCCGCTGTGGCTCGTGCTTGGCGTCATCACGGGCGCATATCTGCTCTTCCTGCTCGCGATGCTCGGCGCGACCGCGGCGCACAGTTCGCCCGGTGATTTGTTCCGCGCGTTGCACGCGCGGGAAATCCGCTACGCCATCGGCTTGAGCCTCGCCACTTGCACCGCGACGGCGCTGCTCTCGCTTTTCCTCGCCGTGCCCGTTGGTTACTTGCTCGCGCGCGGTCAGTTTCCCGGCAAGCCGTGGCTCGATGCGGCGCTGGATATTCCCATCGTCCTGCCGCCAATGGTCGTCGGCCTCTGCCTGCTCATTCTTTTCCAGACCCCGTTTGGTCGCGCCGTCGAGCGCGTGCTGCCCTTCACCTACACGATTGCCGGCGTCGTGCTCGCGCAGTTCGTCATTGGTGCAGCCTTCGCCGTGCGCACGATGCGCGGGACGTTCGACCAATTGTCATCGCGTCCGGAAGAAGTGGCAATGACACTCGGCTGCTCGCGTGCTCGCGCGGTGTGGCTGGTCACGCTGCCCGCGGCGCGGCGCGGAATGTTTGCCGCCGCGAGCATTGCGTGGGCGCGGAGTCTCGGGGAGTTCGGACCGATCCTCGTCTTCGCTGGAGCGACGCGGATGAAAACCGAAGTGCTGCCGACCACCGTGTGGCTCGAACTCAGCGTCGGCAATCTCGAAGCCGCAATTGCCGTCAGCATGCTCATGGTCGCACTCGCGGTTGTTGTCCTCGTCGCCGTACGGCTTGCCGGAGAGCGCGTATGATCCGGCTTGAATCCATCGCCTGGCGCGCGGGCGCATTTGGTTTGGAAAATGTCTCCTTCACCGTGCCCTCCGGCAGCTACGGCGTGCTCATGGGCCGCACCGGCGGCGGCAAGACAACGCTGCTCGAAATCATCTGCGGCCTGCGTCATCCGACCGCTGGCCGCGTGTGGCTCGGCGAGCGCGATGTGACTGCCCTCGCACCGGGCGCGCGAGGGCTCGGATATGTCCCGCAAGACGGAGCGCTTTTTCCCACCATGACCGTGCGCGAACAACTCGGCTTTGCCCTGCGTCTCCGCCACCGGCCCGCCGATGAAATCGCGCGTCGTGTGCATGAACTCGCCGACCAACTCAGCGTCGCGCCACTTCTCGACCGCCGCCCAGACGGCCTCTCCGGCGGCGAACGTCAGCGCGTTGCGCTTGGCCGTGCCCTTGCCGCGCGCCCGCAGGTTTTGCTCCTCGACGAGCCGCTCTCCGCGCTCGACGACGACACGCGCGAACCGCTCGCCGACTTGCTCCACCGCGTGCAACGGGAAACCGCCGTTACCGTTCTCCACATCACGCACCAGCGGAGCGAAGCGGACCGGCTCGCCGACAATCTCTTCCACCTCGAATCCGGTCGCGTCATCGGAAGTCCTGCCCGTGCCGATGTCTAATTCCCTCCCGGAACTCACGCCCGAAGAGCGCGCCATCTACGAGTGGCAGATGTGGCTGCCCGGCTTCGGTGAAACCGCGCAGCGCCAGCTCAAGGGCGCGAGTGTGCTCATATCGCGCGTCGGCGGACTTGGCGGCCTTGTGGCTTATCAGCTCGCCGCCGCGGGCATCGGTCGGCTGGTGCTGGCGATGGGTGGTGTTGTGAATCCGCCCGATCTCAATCGTCAGCTTTTGCAAACGCACGATCGGATCGGGAAACCTCGTCTGGACAGCATTCTGCGGCGACTTGGTGAATTGAACCCGCGCGTCGAACTGGTTGGTATCCGCGAAAACATTTCCGACGCCAACGCGCGCGATCTTGTCGCGCAGGCAGACATCGTTGTCGATGCCGCGCCGCTTTTCGAGGAGCGCTTCGCGCTCAATCGTGCGGCCGTCACGCTCGGTAAGCCAATGGTCGAATGCGCGATGTATGCGCTCGAAGCGCAACTCACCACCTTCATTCCCGGCCGCACCGGCTGTCTCGCCTGTCTCCACGCCGAAGCGCCGCCCACCTGGCGCCGCGAATTTCCGGTCCTCGGCGCTGTCTCGGGGACGGTTGCGTGTCTCGGCGCTGTGGAAGTGGTGAAGCTGATCACGGGCCTGGGCACACCGCTCGCGGGCACGCTCCTCACGATGGATCTTGGCCACATGCATTTCCAACGTCATCGCATCCGGCCGCGGCCGGACTGTCCCGTGTGCGGTTAGTCCGGGTGGAGCACGCGTCTCGCGTGCGCTTTGCGGCGGCTCGCCGCAAAGAGCGGAGATTACTCAATTAGCAAAGCGTGTCCGCTGTCCAAGCACACTGCATGGTCGTCGGCGGGCCGCCGACGACTGCACACGAGCCGCGTGCTCCACCCAACGCCCGGCTCCATCGGGGCTAACGCTTTTTGAAAAGCGCGATTCCCGTCAATCTCGGTTTGATGTTCAGTTTGCAACAGACCTCACCCCCTTCGATCCCCGATGAAAACCGTTTACCTCGTCGCCAGTGGCGATCTTCGACTTTCGGCCAACCAAAAATGTGAAACTGCGCAGGCGGCGATGGAGCGACAAATTGTGGCCGCGGTGGAGAAGGAAGGATGGAAGGTAAAACGCGCGCACACTTTCGATCCGCAGAAAAAACACGGCTTCATCGACAGCCAGAAATACGGGATGGAAGTTTTCAAAACTGTCCCGCCGGATGCGCCGCTGATCGTGGCCGAAGCGGTCTGGCAATACAGCCATCATGTGCTCAGCGGGCTGAGCACACATCGTGGATCGATCCTCACGCTGGCAAACTGGAGCGGCACCTGGCCGGGGCTGGTCGGCATGCTGAATCTCAATGGCTCGCTGACCAAAGCGGGCGTGAAATACAGCACGCTTTGGAGCGAAAATTTCGACGACACGTTTTTTCTCCGTGGGCTGCGGAGCTGGCTCACGAAAGGCACGATCAGGCACGATACCTCGCATGTGCGAGCACTGGCCAGGGTGAAGGTGCCCGTCGCGGAAGCAAGGATTGGTCAGCGTTTCGCGGCGACGTTGAAAAAGGACAAAGCCATTATGGGGGTCTTCGATGAAGGCTGCATGGGGATGTTCAACGCGATCATTCCCGATGCCTTGCTGCATCGCACCGGCGTTTTCAAAGAGCGGCTCAGCCAGTCGGCGCTCTTCGCGAAAATGCTCACGGTGAGCAATGTCGAGGCGCGCCGTGTTCTCGACTGGCTGCGAAAGAAGGGGCTGAAGTTTCGCTTCGGTCAGGATGAGGAAACGGAGCTGACGGAGGGCCAGGTGCTCCAGCAGTGCAAAATGTATATCGCCGCGGTGCGCATCGCCGATGAGTTCGGCTGCGCGACCATCGGCATCCAGTATCAGCAAGGTCTCAAGGACCTCGCGCCCGCGTCGGACCTTGTCGAAGGCATACTCAACAACGTTTCGCGTCCGCCGGTCTTCCGCGAAGGTACGCGCGAAGAGTTGTTCAAAGGCGAGGCGCTGCCGCACTTCAATGAAGTCGATGAATGCGCGGGGCTCGACGCGCTCGTGACCAACCGGCTTTGGCGGACGCTTGGTTTTCCGCCGGAAAACACGCTTCACGATTTGCGCTGGGGCCGGCATTTCAAAGGGGACGGCGTGGATGACTACGTGTGGGTCTTTCTCATCTCCGGTGCAGCACCGCCCGCGCATTTCGTCGGCGGATGGAAAGGCGCGAGCAGCGAGCGCCAGCCGCCGATGTATTTCCGTCTCGGCGGCGGCACGCTCAAAGGCGTGAGCAAGCCGGGCTGGATCGTCTGGAGCCGCGTGTATGTCGAGGACGATAAGTTGAAGTTCGACACGGGGCTTGGCGAAGTCGTTGCGCTGCCGAAAAAAGAAACGGCAGAGCGCTTGCGACTCACGACGCCGCAATGGCCGATCATGCACGCCACGCTCAAGGGCGTGACTCGCGATCAAATGATGGCGCGGCACAAATCCAATCACATCCAGGTCGTCTATGCTCCCGACAAGTCCGGCGGGAAACGCGGACTCTTTGCAAAGGCATCGGCGATGCGTGAACTCGGACTGGATGTTTTTGTCTGCGGCGAGGTCTGACCGGTGAGCGGTCATCATTACATCGCGTGCGATCTTGGCGCGGAAAGCGGCCGCGTCATTCTTGGCCGGCTCGATGATGGAAAGGTGACGCTGGACGAGATTCATCGCTTTCCAAATGGCGCGGTGAAGATCGCCGGATCGTTGCGTTGGGACGTGCTGCGGATTTTTGAGGAATTGAAAATCGGTCTGCGCAAAACCGCGGCGCAGGGCGTGCGGATCGAAAGCTTGAGCGTCGATTTGTGGGGTCTCGCTTATGCGTTTACCGGCGCGGGGCAGCCGATGCTTTCGCTGCCGTATCACTACAGCGACGCGCGCACCGACCGCACCCACGCGGCGGACTGCAATCGCCTGGCCCGGAGCTAATCTTCGCCGAAACCGGCATCCAATTCATGCCGATCAATACGCTCTATCATTTGATCGACGACGTGGCGCGCAGCCCGCGCCTGCTGGAAATCGCGGACCAATTTCTGACGATTGCCGACTACCTTCATTTCCTTTTCAACGGCGTCGCGGTGATCGAGGAAAGCCTCGCCAGCACCACGCAGATCTACAATCCACGCAAAGGTGCGTGGTTCGACCGGCTGATCGAGACCTTCGGATTTCCCCGCCACACTTTCCCGCGCATCGTTCCGTCCGGCACGCGGCTTGGACCGTTGCTGCCCGAAGTCTCGGCGGAGACGGACGCGGATGCTCTCGAGGTCATCGCCACCTGCTCGCACGACACCGGTTCGGCGGTGGCCGCCGTTCCCGCGACCGGGCTTTCGCGCGGTTCAATCAACTGCCGTAGCGCGAGGCAGCGGTGCCCGCCCCGATCCCTCGACTTCGCTCGGGATGACCGGCAGAGAGTCGCTGGCAGTGGAGCACGGTTGTAGCGGCGGTCTACGACCGCCGACTTCGGCTGCCGAGCACGTTCACGGCGGTCATAGATCGCCGCTACAGATCGTCTTTCGTTAAATCGATGGACTACCTAGAGCACGCGTCGCTCGCAATTCTGGGGCGCGTCGTTCAATCTGGCCCTCCCGCTATGAAACACCTCCCCATCGCACTCGCGTCCCTCTGCCTTCTTTGCACTCCGACTTTCGGAGTCGATGCACCCGCCAAATCGGATGCGGAAAATAAACCCGAGGCTCCGGCAAAAGCTGAAGTGAAAGCGCCCCCGCAACATCCGCCGACGGCTGCGGATGTCCATTATGGCGAGCACGAGCGGCAGGTGCTCGATTTTTACAAGGCGGACTCTTCGCAGCCGACGCCGCTCGTTTTTCACATTCACGGCGGCGGCTGGGTTGCCGGCGACAAGCGGCCAGTCGGTGGTCTCGATCAATACCTGGCGGCAGGCATTTCGGTCGTTTCGATCAACTATCGTTACGTCACGCAGGCGATTATCGGCGGCGCAAAACCGCCTGTGGAATGGCCGCTCCACGATGCGGCGCGCGCTTTGCAGTTTGTCCGCAGCAAGGCTGCTGAATGGAATATCGACAAGGCGCGCATTGGTGCGACGGGCGGTTCGGCGGGAGCGTGTTCAAGTCTGTGGCTCGCGTTTCACAACGACCTTGCGGATGCGAAGAGCAGCGATCCGGTGGCGCGTGAATCGACGCGCTTGTGGTGTGCCGCGGTGAATGGCGCGCAGACCTCGCTCGATCCGCAGCAACTCAAGGAGTGGACGCCGAACAGCCGCTACGGCGGCCACGCGTTCGGCTTCATGCCCGACCCGACGAACACCAGAACGCGCGACACGCAGTTTGCGGAGTTCCTCGCGGCGCGCGAACAAGTCCTGCCGTGGATCAAGGAATACTCACCGATCGAGCATGCAAGTGCCGACGATCCGCCTATCTACATGATCTACAACGATCCGCCCGCGCTTGGTGAAAATCAAAAAGACCCGACGCACACGTCGAACTACGGCGTGAAACTTCAGGAGAAACTGCGCAGCCTCGGCGTCGAATGCGAGTTGGTTTATCCAAGTGCGCCCGACGTAAAACATTCGAGTCCGACGACGTATCTCATCGAGAAACTCAAAGCAGCGAAGCAATAGCCGACCACCATTTTACCAATGAAAATCACACCACTTCTTTTCGTCACGCTGCTCACGGCTCCCTTCGCCGCGTCGAAAGCGGCCGATGCGCCGCTGGCTTTTAATGACCCATCGCCGAAGCGCTACGAACTCACCGCTCGTGCCAGCGTGGTTGATCCGCGCGCCCGTCCGCATCCTGAGATCGACTTCGTTTTTGAAAAAGACGGCAAGCCGGCGGACGTGGAAAACGCCACGGTGGACACGCGAGTCAAACCGCAAGGCAAGCTGGTCATCTGGCTCATGGGCTACAGCGCGCCTTTGTTTGAGCATGTGAACAGCTACGGGCTGCATGCCATCCGCGTTCATTATGCGAATGGCTGGTTCGGCCAATTTGGCAAGGAGCCGCCGCCGGCGGACGATAAGTTTCTCGGCAAGATTCGGCTCGAAGCGGCGACGGGTGAAGACTTCAGCGATCAGGTGAATATCCCGAAACCCGACGGGATGATGGAGCGCGCGTTGCAGTTTGTGAAATGGCTGGCGAAGGAAAACCCGCAGGCGCGCTGGGATTATTTTCTGACCGACGACAAACAAGGGATTCGCTGGGATCGCGTGATCATCAGCGGCAGCTCGCATGGCTCGACGACTGCGGCGCGCTTTGCGAAGCATCAAAAGGTGGATCGCGTGGTGCTGTTTTGCGGGCCGCGCGATCAGTATGAAACGTGGCAGGGCTTGCCGTCAGCAACGCCGGCGAACCGCTACTTTGCTTTCAGTCATGTGCTTGATGGCGGCTGGACCGGTGGTCACTACTGCCGCTCGTGGGAGTTGATCGGGCTGCATCAGTTTGGACCCATCGTGAATGTGGACAAAGCCGCGCCGCCTTATAGCAATACCCGCCGGCTCATCACCGACGCCGATGTGAAGGGTGACGACAAGCGGGCGCACAGTTCCGTCACGCCTGGCGGCGCGGCGGTGAAGGATGCGTCCGGGAAGTTCATCCACGAAGACGTGTGGCGTTATCTTTTCAATCAGCCGGTGGAAACCGTCGGCAAGCCCGTGCCGGCGGACCCGGCTTGCTTGAAAGATCTGCATTCCAAGGCCAAACCGGCGAAGCAGAAATGAAAGCGCGCCAAACCTTCGTCCTGCTCGCTGTGCTTTGCAGCCAGGCTCTCGGCGCCCCCGAACCACTTACGCTCAAGCTCTGGCCCGACGGGCCGCCGAGTGCGATGGCACCGAAGTCCGAGGCGACGGAAAAGCTGATTAAGTCTTATGGCGGCGTCACACCGACGCGCGTGAGCGATGTGACGGAGCCGACGATCACGATCTATCGCCCGGAAAAAGCGAATGGTGCAGCGGTCGTCGTCGCGCCGGGAGGTGGATTTATGTTCCTCTCGTATTCCTTCGAGGGCACGCAGGTGTGTGAGTGGTTGAGCTCGATTGGCGTCACCGCCGTATTGCTGGAATACCGCACGCCGACGCGGGACGAGAAAGATCCTTTCAAGCTGCCGGTGGAGGATGCGCAGCGCGCGCTCGGGCTTGTCCGCCATCACGCGGGCGAATGGGGCATCGATCCGAAACGCGTGGGCTTGCTCGGTTTTTCCGCTGGCGGAAACCTCGCCGGCCACGCCGCGTGGGATCGCGGGGCGCGCACGTATCCGCAGAAGCCGGAGTTGGACGATCCGCGCGGCCCGGACTTTCTCGTCTTCATCTATGGCGGCGGCTTTCTCGACAAAGACGACAAAACGAAGTTCCGCGAAGGCTTCAGCGTGCCCGCCGACGCGCCGCCCGCGTTCTTCCTCGTGGCGCACGATGACAAGGCGAATCCTGTCGAAGCCTCAATGCTCTACCTCGAATACAAGAATCGGAACCTTCCCGCCGAGTTGCACATCTTCACGCAAGGTGGCCACGGCTTCGGCATGAGGAAGGACAAGCATCCCATCAACGACTGGCCGCAGCGTTGTGCGGAGTGGATGCGGAGCATTGGTTTGCTGGAGGCGAAGTAAGTCCGCGAATTTGCGCCGTGAAACCGACGAAACGCTTCAGCCTCGTCATTCTGGTCTTCGCGACGCTCCCGCTTTTCGCGGATGACTGGCCCGAGTGGCGCGGGCAGGGGCGGCGCGGTGTCTGGAATGAAACGGGCATCCTGGAAAAATTTCCCGAGCAGGGATTGAAGGTCGCCTGGCGCACGCCGATTCACGGCGGATACAGTGGCCCGTCAGTCGCGGGTGGGCGCGTGTTTGTCAGCGACTTCCTGCCAACCGATGGACGGCGCGGCACGGAGCGCGCGCTCTGTCTCGAGGAGAAGACTGGCAAGGTGCTCTGGTCGCGCGAGTGGGATGCCGACTACACCGGCGTCGCTTACGAGATCGGTCCGCGCGCCACGCCAACGGTCGATGGCGATCGCGTGTACGTGCTCGGTGCGCGGGGACTCTTGTACTGCTTGAACGCGACCAGCGGAGAGGTCGTTTGGAAAAAGGATTTTGTTGCTGACTACGGATTGGTGCCGCCGCATTGGGGCACATCGAGCGCGCCGCTGGTCGATGGCAAGCTTGTCATTTGCCTCGCCGGCGCTGGGGCGAAAGGCGCGACCGTTGTCGCCTTCGACAAAACCACCGGCGCGGAAGTCTGGCGCGCGATCGAGACGGAATCCGAGCCGGGTTACGGGCAGCCGATTATCGTCGAGGCGGGTGGCGTGCGGCAGTTGATCGTCTGGCATCCCACCGCTGTCTTTTCGCTCGATCCGGCCACCGGCGCGATCCATTGGCAGGAGCCGTTCCAGATTCGAGTCGGCCTCACTGTCGCTACGCCGGTCGTCAGTGGCCGGAACTTGCTCGTGTCCGCGTTCTATAATGGCTCGCTCATGCTCGAACTCGACGCTGCCAAACCCGCCGCGCGCGTCCTCTGGCGCGGACACAGCAACAGCGAAATCAACACTGACGGCCTGCACTCGCTGATCTCCACACCCGTGATCCGTGATGGCTTCATTTTCGGAATCTGCAGCTACGGCCAGTTCCGCTGCCTGAAAGCTGCGACCGGCGAGCGCGTATGGGATACGCCCGATGTCACGCGGGAAAAAGCGCGCTGGGCCACCGGCTTCACCGTGCAGAATGGCGCGCGGTCCTTCATCAACAACGACCGTGGTGAGCTGATCATCGCGGAGTTGAAAGCCGATGGGTATCACGAGATCAGCCGCACCCATCTTCTCAAGCCCACCACCCCGCGCGGTGGCCGCCGCGAATTCAGCGGGGTGAATTGGGTGCATCCTGCTTACGCGGACCGTCACGTCTTCACGCGGAACGACGAGGAAATCATCAGCGTCTCCCTCGAAGCCTCGAAGTGAGTCGGTCTCCCGAATTCCATCCCCTCATTTTGTTGCCAAGAATGCTGAACCTGTGAGGGTCACTTGTTGTGTCCCCAGCCTTGGAATCAAACGCCATGCGCCCATGAATTCGCCTCTGTTTCATCCCCCGGTGAATCGCCGCGCCTTTCTGGTCGCATCGACGCTGGGGCTGGCCGGGCTGCGATTTTCGCCGACGGTTTTTGGGACGTCGTCGCCGGCGGCGGAAGTGCCGGTGCTCCGCAAGCCCGCGAAATCCACGATCCTCTTTTTCCTCTGCGGCGGGGCCTCGCACATCGACATGTGGGACATGAAGCCGCAGGCGCCGATGGAGTATCGAGGTGAGTTCAAGCCGATTCGCAGCACTTCGCCGGAGATTCATCTGTGCGAGCATCTGCCTTTGCTGAGCCAGCAGGCGCATCGTTTTGCGCTCGTGCATGGCATCACCGACGGCGGAAAGGCGACGGGTGATCATCACGCGGGCTATTACTACAATCTGACCGGTCATGCGCCGGATCAGACCTTTAAGCAGCAGGGCAACGATCGCCGGCCGTATCCTGATGACTGGCCGTTTATGGGGTCGGTGGTGGGTTCGCGGCGTCCGCTGCACCCCAGGCTGCCGCAGGTGATCACGCTCCCGCACAAGCCGAGCAAGCTGCCGTACACTCGACCGGGGCAGTTCGCCGGTCGATTGGGAATGGAGCACGATCCGTTTTATCTGATGGGCAGTTTTGACGAGCCGCTGAAATTCACGGCGCCCACGCTCACCATGGAAGGAGGGATCAGCGCGGGACGCATGGATGCGCGGCGGGAGTTGTTGCACGCTTTCAATGACGCGCGTCGCGTGTTGGATGACGAGATGCAGGTGCAAAGCTATCTGCGCCAGCAGGAGCGCGCGTTTTCCCTGCTGACATCGAGCGGCGCGGAAAGCGCCTTCGACATTGCGTCGGAACCAGCATCGCTGCGGGCGCGCTACGGCAACACGATCAACGGCACCAGCCTGCTCATGGCTCGTCGCATGGTGGAGGCCGGAGTGCCATTTGTGACGGTCTTTTGGAAGGAGGATGAGAGCATCGCCAAGCAGTGCAAGAGTGCCGGGGGATGGGACACGCACGGGGACAATTTCAATTGCCTGAAAAAGTATCTGCTGCCGCATTTCGACCAGGCCCTCTCCGCGCTGCTGGAAGACCTGGCGCAGCGCGGACTGCTCGATGACACGCTGGTCCTGGTGACGAGTGAGATGGGTCGCAAACCGCAGGTGGGCGATCGGCGCTCCGGCGGCGTGGGTGGCGCAGGGCGCGATCACTGGACGGCGTGCATGAGCGTGCTCATGGCTGGTGGCGGGATTCGTGGCGGCCTGGAGGTCGGCGCCACCGATGCGCGGGCGGAATATCCGAAGGACCGACCCATCGCGCCCGAAGATGTCGTGAAGACCGTGTATCATGCCATGGGAATCAACAATCTGGAGGCGACCGACATGCTCGGCCGTCCCTACAATCTGCTCGAAGAAGGCAAGCCGTTGATGGAGCTGTTCGGCTGACGCAGTCAAGGCAGCTTACCGACCTCCGTCGCCGCGTCATTTCCGGGCGCAACTTCCTCGCTACGCGTCGGACTTTTCGGGAGCGACCCCGGCCGGAACCGCCGCATCCGAATTTGCCCAGTAAGCGGTATTGATCAGACGTGCGCTGGTCTGCCGCAGCCGGCGCGACATTTCCGTCATCATCGAGGAGACGATCTTGTAACCCGTCGCGGGATGCGCAGTCATGAAGTTGTGGAAGCTCTCATAGTCCACGAGCGCCAGCTTGGTGGGCTTCATGGCGTAAATGCTGGCCGTGGCGACGCCCGGGTCGAAGAGATTGATCTCGCCAAAAAAACCACCGGGGCCGAGCCGGCCGAGGAGCAACTCTCTCTTTCCCGCCAGGCGCCGGATGTGGACGATGCCCTCCGCGACAATATGGAAGTTTTTGACCTCGGTTCCTTCTTCAATGATGCGGTCCCTCGGTTTCACTTCCCGAATCGTGAGGAGGTCGGAAAAAGTGCGGAGTTCCTCGTCCGTGAGTTGGCGGAGAATGGCAACGGTTCGGAGTAATTCGACATCCATTCGCTGAGGTTAGTGATGGGCCGGGCGGGAAGGCAAGACCGCTCCGCCGACCAACTTGCAAAGTTCGCGGAAGCGCGGTTGACGAGTGGTTCGAGGGCTTTAAGGTAAACGCCATTAAATTCATGCCCGCCTTACGCGAACCGCCCAAATTACGCCCGGATGCTGAGCGATTGGCGGATATCTTCACCGTCTTGCAGCGGTGCTTCATGCTCAATCTTTCCAAGGAGCTGTCGCGCGGCAACGTGTCCTTTCCGCAGTACTGCCTGCTGGGTTTCTTGCGCGAGCAAAACCAGCTCACGATGTCTGCGATCGCGCAGCGCATGGGACACTCGACGGCGGCGGCCACCGGGTTGATCGACCGCCTCGAAACGCTCGGCCACGTCAAGCGGATGCATGCCAAAGACGACCGCCGCAAGGTCCTCGTGCAGATCACGGCATCCGGGGCGGCCCTTTGCGCCGAAGTCCGCGAAGACATGGTTTCAAACCTCCTCAAGATGATGGAGGTGCTCGATGCCGACGAGCAGAGGACATGGTTGCAAATCTACGAGAAAATCTTCAGCTACTGCCGATCCAAATGAATCGACTTCTTATCGCCGTCCTCGCTCCGGCAGTTGCCCTCGCACTTGCGGCTTCTTTTGGAAGCGAGAATACCGGGACTACGCGCATCATCACTGGCGACCTGACGATGGATCGCGCGGTGCAGACGGCACTGCGGCAGAATCCGTCGATCCTCAATCAGCTCCAGGAAATCCAGCGGACTGTCGGGCAGATCATCGAGGTTCGGGGGCAAGCCCTTCCGCATCTCGCTGCGACTGGTAGTTTTACGCAACAAGATCGCCGCTTGCTCGAAAGCGGAAACCAGTCGAACAACACGCCGACGATTATCGTCGTGCCGACAGGCGGTGGCGGGAGTCAGCCGGCCTTGGATTTGTCCGCATTGCAGAAGCAGCTTGGGGGCAGCAGCAATCAGTCGAATAACAGCGGCCTGAGCGACAAATCGTGGAAGGTGGACTTTGAAGTGAAGCAGGTTCTCTACGCCGGTGGCCAGGTCCGGGCGGCGGTCAAGATCGCTAATTTCACGAGCGACAGCAGCTATTACCAACTCCGTAACATCGTCGATCAGGTCATCGCCACGACCCGCACCCAGTTCTACGATGTGCTCCTCAATCGCGCCCTGATCAAGGTCCAGGAGGAATCGATTCAACTGCTCACCGACCAGCTCAAGGATCAGCAAAACCGTTTTGAAGCCGGCACCGTCCCACGTTTCAACGTGCTGCGCGCGGAAGTGGCGCTCGCCAACGCGCGCCCGTCCCTCATCACGGCACGGAACAATTATCTCATTTCCCAGCTTCAACTCGCCAGGACGCTCGGCCTCGACCCCGGTCCCCAAGCCAAGCCGACTTTTTATTGCGTCGGTCAGATCGACGTCGTGGAGCGCCCGCATGGATTGGTCAGCGCGCTGCAAATCGCCAAAGAGCGTCGCGCTTTCCTCAAAGTGCAGCGCCAGCAAATCCTCATCAGCAAAGAGCAGATTCAGGTCGCGCTCGCCGGCTACAAGCCGCGGCTCGATGCGGACGCCGGCTACGAACTGCGGAACTCCCGATTTTCGGATCAGCTCGATCAGGTCGTGGACGGTTGGTTCTACGGCATCACGGGTTCGTGGAATATTTTCGACGGCCTCGAAACCTACGGGCGGGTGAAGCAGGCTCGCGCTCAGCTTGAATCGGCGAAGATCACGTATGACGATTCCGTGCTCCAAGTAGAACTCGAGGTGCAGCAGGCCTACGCGAATCTCCAGGCGGCGCGCGAGACCATCCGCAGCCAGGAGAAAAATACCGAGCAAGCCCTCGAAGCGCTGCGCCTCGCCAATGAGCGTTTTTCAGCCGGTGCCGGAACCCAGCTGGATGTTCTTGATGCCCGCACTTCACTCACCCAGGCGCGCACGGTCGAAATCCAGGCGCGCGCAATTTACGCCAAGCAAGTGGCGGAGTTCGATCGCGTGACGGCGACGGATACGGTTTGGGTGGAGATGTTCAAGGATCCGCTCGCTTCGGGCCACGCTCCGAAGGCGGCGGTCGTGAAAAAGTCCGCGCCAACTCCCAAGGCCGCGGCGGGCGAGCACTAAACCGTGACTGCCGCCATCCTGGTGGAAACATTCGATCCGCTCGCGGCGGTCCCCGGAATCGTCCACGGATTTATCGGGCGCCTGCCGGGGCTCGATGTGCGGGTTGATCGGGAACTGGCGCTGTCTCGGCTGGCGTCGCAGCACGATACCGCGCGGCGCGAGTTGGGTCTGGCGGAGAAACGCTTTGCCATCGGCGAGCAGGTGCATGGGCGGGAGGTCGCGGTCGTGAATCATGCGACGCCATTTCCGGTTGCAGGCGTCGATGGCTTGATCACCGCGAACTCCGAAGTCTGTCTCGGGATTTACGTCGCGGACTGCTGCGCGGTGTATCTGGTCGAGTCAGAGCGCCGGGTCATCGCGCTCCTGCACGCCGGACGCAAAGGCAGCGAACTCGGCATCACCACCGCCGCCATTGCCCGCATGCAGACAGAGTTTGGCTGCGATCCCGCAAAGATGATTGCGCAGCTCAGCCCGTGCATCCGCCCGCCGCATTTTGAGATCGATTTTGCCGCGCTCATCACCGCGCAATGCCGCGCGGCCGGTGTCCGGCAGGTCTTTGATTGCGGCACCTGCACGGCCTCGAATCTGGACCGCTACTACTCCTATCGCATGGAGCGTGGAAAGACCGGACGGATGCTGGCTTTCCTCGCGCTCACGCCACAGCCATGGGTTTCAGGGTGATCAAAAAAATTCGATTTACGACGCGGAGTTGCGGGTAGTCTTTTCGTCCCAGCATGAAACGCGAATTCGATCCCGATGAGCCTGAACTCATGGACCGGCCCCAACCGGTCACGTCCGCGCTCGAAGCCGACCTGCAAAATCTCGAGTCGCTGAATCGCCATTTCGGCAGTCATCGCCTGGTCCGGAAATTCCTCGAGCAGTGGCTGACTCCCGGCCGCTGTTATCGCGTGCTCGACCTCTGCACTGGAGCGGGCGACATCCCGCGGATGATGGTCGATTGGGCTCGGACAGCCGACATCACGCTGCGCATCGATGCCGTCGATGCGAATGATTCCACGCTGGAAATCGCCCGCAGCGCGAGCCGCGACTATCCGGAGATTCGCTTCCTTCGCGACAACGTCCTGACCTTCGAGAGCAAGGAAACTTACGACCTCGTGTGCTGCTCCCTCGCGCTGCACCACTTCAGCGAGGACGACGCCGTGCGGCTGCTCCGCCAGTGCCGCGCGCTCTCACATCGCTTCGCTCTCGTCGCCGATTTGGAGCGCAGCATCGGCACGCTGCTCGGCATCCAGGCGCTCACCACGCTCATCTACCGCGAGCCGATGACACGAGCCGATGCGATTGCCTCCGCTCACCGCGCCTTCTCGTTCCGGGAATTCCGCGCACTCGCCCAGTCCGCGGGTTGGCAGCAATTCGGACACTGCCGATTCCTTTTCTGCCGCCAGGCAATCTGGCTCGATGGTCGCGATGCGGGTGACATTCCAGAAGCCGACGCGACGGTCGCTGAAGGACTGCCCTGCCCGACATAGGCTGGAGTTCTACGTTCCTCTCGCGTGTCATTCTGAGGCTTCCACAAAGCGGAGCTTTGCGGGCATCGACAATGAACCGTCAAAAAAAACGAGTCATCCTGAGCGGAGTTCCGTCCAGGGGCGAAGGCGGGACGGAACGGAGTCGAAGGATCCCGGCGCTTCTGTGCGATGTCGCCCATACTCGCGCGGGATCCTTCGACTGCGCTACGCCCGCCTTTCCGCCTCCGCTCCGCTCAGGATGACACGCGAGGTGAATTCTTGGGCAGTCGCCTACACGCGAAATAGTGCGCCGAGTTTTTTGCCGAGCAACCGGCTCGTGGCAAAAATCGTGAGGCCGAGGAAGACCATCGCCCACACGCCCAGCGCTGAAGCCACAAAGCGGCCTTCGCCCATGAGTTGGAAGAGTTCGTAGATCGCTTTCGTGATCGGAAAATGCTGCTGCTTTTGCGCGAGGATGAGCGAGTCCGAGACCTCGAGCATCGCGAAAGCAAAGGCGAGCAGACCACCGGCGAGCACATTTGCAGCGATGAGCGGGAAGGTGATGCGGCGCAACGTGCGAAAGGGCGGGCACCCAAGATTCTGCGCCGCTTCTTCCAGCGTCGCACTCGTCTGCTGCAAACCTGCGACGGCAGAGCGCATCACGTACGGCAGCCGGCGCACGGCGTACGCGATGACGAGCAGCAGCGTTGGGTCTTTCGACGGATTGAGGAAAGCGAAGGCGCGGCCATCCTGCGTCATCGAGATGTAGCCAAAGGCGAGGACCAGCCCTGGCACAGCCAGCGGCAGCATCGCCATTGCATCGAGCAAGCCGCGACCCGGCAGCGTTGTGCGGACGACGACATAGGCGATGGCCACGCCGAGGATGAGATCGAACACGGTCGAGAGGCACGCGTACTTCAGACTGTTCACGATCGATGGCACCGTGAGCGAGTGCCCGAGCGCCGCGTGGTAATGCTCCACCGTCCATCCAGTTGGCAGCACCGAGCGATACCAGTCGCCCGTGAACGATACGAGGATCACCCCGAGATGCGGCAGGAGCGCGAGCGCCGTGACGCCGGCAAAACCCAGCGCGCAGGCCCAGCGCACCGCGGGTCCAGCTTCCCGCGCGCCCCCTGCGGTCGTCGCTTTGGAAACCATCGCATTGCTGGCATTGCCAAAGAGCAGCTTGCTCAGCGCATAAAGCAGCGTCGTGCTCGCGAGCATCACCACGACGAGTGCGAATGGGAAAGGGTTTCCCGCGATCTCCTTGATCCCATAAAAAATCTGCACCGCCGTGACGCGGGTCAGATCGAAAATCAGCGGCACGCCCAGCTCGGTGAAGGCGAAGATGAAGACGATGGTTCCTCCCGCAAAAAGGCCCGGCATGATCAAGGGCAGAGTGATTCGGCGGAACTTGCGGAAGCCCGTGCAGCCAAGGTTCTCGGCTGCTTCCTCCATCGCCGGATCGAGATTTGCCAGCGCCGCCGTGAGGTTCAAAAAGAGGATCGGATAGAGGTGCAGCGCATTCAGTACGATCACGCCCCACATCCGCCCCGTGCCCAGCCAGTCGATCGTTTCATTGACGCCGAGCACGCCGAGGTGGGTCAGCAGCGCGTTGAGCGCACCGTATTGGCCAAGCATTTGCCGGACGCCGATCGCGCCGACAAATGGCGGCAGAATCATCGGCACGAGAATCGCCGCGGTGAGCAGTTTCTTTCCCGGAAAATCGAAACGATCCGCGATCCAGGCGAGCGGCAGGGCAACGAGCAACGCCGCCGCCGTGCTGCCAACCGCCAGCAGGAAGGAGTTGCCGAGTCCTTCGAGGTAAATGCGGTTGCGAAAAACTTCGGCGACGAACTCGAAGGTGAAGTGACGATCCGCGTCGAGAAATGCGCCCGCGAGTGCCGTCCAAATCGGCCACAGGAAAAAGCACGCGAAGAATGCCGCGGTGAGCAGATAGACGAGCCAGGCGAAGGTCTTCGACATCGCCGCGTTCCTTACCGGAAGCCGCCCCGCGAGTCACTGCCGATTTTCCGAATCAGAGTCATCTGGAGCGGAAGCGATAACCGTCATCCTGAGCTTGTCGAAGGACCTCTCGCTATTTCCGAGCGTCTGACGTCCGGAAATAGATAGAGTTCTTTCGACTCCGCTTCGCTCCGCTCAAGATGACATTTCTTTTTGGCGCGCGTATCTACTTTGCCGCTTCCTTCGCCTTCCACGTCTCGCGCCCTTTGGTCACGAGCTGGTCGAATTTCGGAATCTGCTTGGGATAGAGAATCGCGCGCGTCCGGCTCTCCGCTTCCAACAACGTCTGCTCCACCTCGGGCTGAATCTTCTCCCGGCTCTGCCGAAGCTTGATGCGCGCGTCGTCCATAATCCCCTGGGCTGTTCGCTTTTGTTCGGGGTCGAGTTTCAACTCCTGATCCAGTCTCTTGACGATCACCTCCATCACGGCTTCCGGCCCGCCCATCACCGTGTTGCGCAGCTTCTTCGCCGCGCCCGCACTGGCGATGACAGCGCCGACGAATACGCCGAGGAAGAAGATCAAGAGGACGCCGAGAACCCGCTTGAATGTCTTCACCGGCGGTCTCCGGTCAGGTAGGCGACGAGGATCTGCTCGTCGCCGGCCTGCGTGGCTTCCGCGACGATTTCCGCATCGGCTTCGGCGCGCAGACTCGCGTAGCTCCACCAGCTCGCGGCGAGCGTGACCGCCGCGAATGCCGGCCACAGCCGCCATGCCCAGGCGAAGAGCGAAGCGCCGCTTTCTTCCCGAAGCCGCGCCGCGAGGCGCGTCTCGAAACCAAATTCCAGGCGGGATGTGTCGGGTTCTTCGGCGCGTGCGGCAGCGAAGAGCTGGTCGAGTTTTTTGTCGGCGTTATTGTTCATGAGTCATCTCCAAAATCTTTTTCAAGTTCTGCCGCGCGCGGAAAGCGCGAACCTTCACATTGCTCTCGCTCCACCCCGTAAGCTCCGCGATTTCCCTCATCGGACGTTCTTCGATCTCGGCGAGGGTAATGATCAACTGTTCGTCCGGGGAGAGCCTGCCCATCGCATAGTGCAACAACTCGCGCGCGCGTCCGGCGGACAACGCCGCGTCGATGTTCTTGTCCGGCAGATCGAACTCCACGGCATCGAGCGACACCTGCTCGCGCACCCGCCGTTCTTTGCGCAGGAAATCGTAGCACGCCGAAACGGTGATCCGCGCCAGCCAGTGGGCAAACGGCGCGTCGCCGCGAAACTTCGAGAGATTGCGAAACGCGCGGACGAACGCATCTTGCGCGATGTCGTCGAGTTGATGATCGTCGCGCGCAAACCGGGCTGCGGCAGCAAAGACCCGCCGCTTGTGCCGCCCCACCAATTCCGCAAATGCGTCATCATCCCCACCGAGCGACGCGGCGACGAGCGCTTCATCGGTGGGCGTGGAGACATCGGCCATTAGCGGCGTCTTAGCGTCCGCGAAGGGCAAAGGCAATGCGGGCCAGAAAAGGGCGGGTGAACTCATCGGTAAAAGACACGCGTGTGGCCAGGCAGGGGAGCGATAAGGCACAGCGCATCTATTCGTCAGACGCATTCTGGAGCCGCGACGTTACAAGGAGCCGCCGGCGGGGCGATTGAGGTGTCGGTATTGTAGCGGGGGGGGCTGTACCCCCGCAAAAAAGGGCAACCACCGTCAACCGGGGGCAGGTCACCCCCCCCACTTGTGTGTTTGGCGGACCGTAATTTA
>JBBSDS010000039.1:0-21077 GCA_038240495.1 Chthoniobacterales bacterium
CGGCGTGGCCGCAGAGTCACCAATGATCAGCGCGGGCGAGCCGTCCGCACTTTGATCAAGCACCTCATGCGGGACACCGCCGCCGCGTTTTTCCCGCCGGGCACGATCGAGCAAGTCGCCGACAAAGTATTTCACCGCGCCCAGCAGATAACTCCGAAACCTCCCGCGATCCGGATCCGGCCCCGGAAAGCCGCGCTGCAACAGGTGCGCGAAAAACGAGTGGGCATGATCGCGCGCCGTGTCCTCATCAAAGCCCATGCGCCGCAGGAAGACGAACACCGGCTGGTAATAGGCCGCGCACAGATCGCTCAGCGCGGCCTGGCCCTCGGGCGACGCCGCATTCGCACGCAGCACCAGCGTCCAGCGAGTGGACATGAAGCTGCCAGCAGTTCGGGAGGATGGCATGAGGGGCGCGCTGATTCCTTGGAGATATTGCGCTGGAGGTTACACCGAAAGCATTTGAAAAGCGGAGTTTGGAGGGCGGAGCTCTGCGACGCCGAACCAACCTGCGGAGGTCGGCGGCAGTGGATCAGTGTGGAATTGTAGCGGCGGTCTATGACCGCCGATTTCAAGCTGCAGAGCACGTTCGAGTGAATCGGGCCGACCGATGTTTCTCCCAGCTCATGCTGAAAGATGTGCGTCCAGGCACTCTTCGCGACATCGCGCGACCGCGAGCCGCCAAGGATTCCGCCCTCAGTTGAGGTAGATGAATTCCTTCACGTTGAAGAGCACATGCGCGAAGTCGGCCCACGACTGCTCATCGGCGACCTGGCCGGTGCCGTAGAGGGCGCGCTGCTCGGCGAGGAAGGTGTTCGCGTCCGTGAGTTCATCGGGCGTGGGCGGGCGGCTGAAGGCGGCGAGATACATCTGGCGCACGCGCTGGGAATCGGCGGAGTCGTCGGGCAGGCGCGCGGACCAGAGCTTCGCTTGCTCGACGACGAAGGGGTCGTTCATGAGGATCAGCGCTTGCGCGGGGACGTTCGAGACATTGCGCCGACCCACCGAGTTGAAGGGAATCGGCGTGTCGAACGCGAGCATCATGGGCGGAAGAAAATTGCGCCGCACCGCGGTGTAGATGCTGCGCCGGCCATCGCCATCGAGCGGGCCGCTGTGCGAAGGCTTGCCGCGGCCGTCCATGAATTCGCTAAGGAAGACCGGCACCGGCGGGCCGCCGAGTTTCGGATCGAGCCGGCCGGAAATGGCGAGCATCGCGTCGCGGATGGCCTCGCCTTCGAGGCGGCGGAGGTTTGCGCGATGCAGCAGCAGATTGTCGGGGTCGGACTGTTCAGCAACCTCGTCCGCGGGTTGGCTGGACATCTGATAAGTGCGTGAGAGCACGAGTTCGCGGATGAGCTTTTTCACCGACCAGCCCTGCTCGTTCACAAAATGCGTGGCGAGAAAATCGAGCAACTCGCGATGCGACGGCGACTGGCCGAGCACGCCGAAATTATCCACCGTCGGCACGATGCCGCGTCCGAAAAGGTGCTGCCACACGCGGTTCACGATGACGCGCGAGGTGAGTGGGTTTGAGGGATCGGTGAGGCGCCGGGCCAGATCCAGCCGTCCGCTTCCCTGCTTGATCTCCGGCTGATCGGGTCCGGCGAGCGCTTCGAGAAAACGCCGCGGCACCTCCGCACCCGGCGTCTTCGCCTGGCCGCGCACGAGCAGGAATTCATTCACGCCACTGCCTTCGAACATTGCGGGTGCGGTCTGCGACTGTGGGCGAATCTTCGCGGTGAGTTCGGCTTGCTGCACAAGCAGAGGCTGCACGGCATCGGCGAGTTGACGGCGTGTGGAGCTGTCCGCGGGCGCGAAGAGATCGAGTTTCCGCACGAGCCAGTCGGCGACCATTGCATCGTCGCCGATTTGATCCGCACGCAGCTTCTCGCACACGCCGGCGAGCATGCGCTGCGTCGCTTCGGCGAGCGTCACGGGGGAGACGATCTTTGCATCGTGCAGCGCGGTGAGCAGACGGGCGCTTGTGTCACCGGGCAGGGGTGGTTTTTCCGCAGACTGCACGGCCATGGCGATCGCACACTCGCCCTCGTCCGCGGGCGAGAATTCCACGTGCAGCCGGTGGCCGTCGTAGCTCTTGAGCGGATGCTCCACCCATTGCCAGCGATTGCCGTCGGCTGTCCATTCGCGGAGTAGCGCGCCGTGCAGCGGACCGAGGATCAGCTCGTGCGAATTCACCGCCGCATACGCGCGGCCTGCGCCTTTCACAAGATACCAGAGGCGTTCGCCGGCGAGCGTGACATCCGGCGTACGGAGCGTCTGCTCGGAGCGTTCCCAAGTGCCGAGCTTGCCGTGGTCGCGCCCGACATTTTTCACCGCGAGCGATTTCCATGCGGCATCGCGGACTGCTGCGGGACGCACGTTGATCCCCAGCAGCGGCTGGTCGGCGGTGCTGCCGAAAATCGGATCGCCTGCGCGGAGCGGATGAAGGCCGAAGCTGAAGCCATCCTGCATCCACGGCGTCGCGTCGGAACACGTGTAGTCGGCGACGATCTGCTCAGGCGAAAACTTCAGTAGCGCAGCCTCGCGCTCTCCCAGATCCGTGAGCACCGGGGCGAATACCTTTGCGAACGCTTTTGTCTCGTCGGCCTTCGCGTCAGGCGCGATTTTCGCGAATGCGTGCAGCGGATTTTGCGGTTCGCCTTTCGCCAGATTCAGTTCGGCGGCGAGACGCTCGACGAATCCGGAATCATTCGCGCCTTCGTCGGGCGGTGGTGTGCCATTCGGGACGCGCAGCACGGTGCGCGCGGCCATCAGCGCATCGGCCAATCGTGAGACGCCCGGCTCGATTGCAGCGGCCACATTTTTCAAAATCGCGGCGCGTTTGGCGGTGCGCACGCGGTCGAGCTGCTGCGCGATCTGGCGGTGGAGATCGAGCGTCTCGAAGCGCGCCTGTCGGTAGCCGCTGCTTATGAGGAAGCCCTGCATCGCGTAGTAGTCGCGCTGCGAGATGGCGTCGAATTTGTGGTCGTGGCAGCGTGCGCACCCGATGGTCACGCCGAGGAAAGTCTTGCCCATCACGTCGAGCCGATTGTCCATGCGGTCGGCCTCGTCCTGCCGAATGTCCACGGGCGAATGCACCTCCTCGCCGAAGAACCAAAAGCCCGTGCCGAGGATCGCTTCATTCGCGCCCGTGCTTGTATTCATGCGGGGCGGAAGGAGATCGCCGGCGATGTGCTCGGCGGCGAAGCGGTCATAGGGCACGTCGCTGTTCAGCGCGCGGATGACGTAGTCGCGATACTGCCAGGCGTTGGGAATTTCCGCATCGAACTCGTGCCCGCGCGTCTCCGAATAGCGCACCAAGTCGAGCCAGTGCCGCGCCCAGCGTTCGCCGAAATGCGGCGACGCGAGAAGGGAGTCCACGAGGTGTTCGAGGGCTTTCCTCGCTTGCGGCGAAGACCAGGAGAGAGGGAGAGGGGGCGACAAGGAGACATCGCGCGGCGTGCCTTGCTCCCACTCGCCCTCTCGCCCTCTCTCCTTGTCTCCCGCAACGTCGCGCATGAACTGCTCCAGCTCCTCCACCGACGGCGGCAGGCCGGTGATGTCGAAAGAAAGTCGGCGGATCAACGTGCGCGCATCTGCGTCCGGCGCGGGGCGCAGTCCCTTTTCCTCCAGCTTCGCGAGGATGAAACGATCGACGGAATTCTTTGGCCAATCAGCCGCCTGCACCGCGGGTGGTGGCGCATCGACGACCGGCTGCCAGCACCAGTGCTCCCCTTTGCGCTTTTGCAGATCGAAAACTTTCTTCGTGGCGACCTTCCCACCCGCGTCCTGCGGCCACACCGCACCGGCCTTGATCCACGATTCGATGTCCGCGATCTGCTCCGCTGCGAGCGCCTTTTTTGGCGGCATCTGCAGGTCTTTGTTCTGCCAGCGGATCGCCTCGATGAGCAGACTCTTATCGAGATCGCCGGGCGCGATTGCGGGACCGGTGTCGCCGCCTTTGAGCGCTGCTTCGCGACTGTCGAGCATCAGCCCGCCCTTGAGCTTTTCCGAAGTGGAGCTGTGGCACTTATAGCACGCATCCGAGAGCACCGGGCGGATGTGCTTTTCAAAAAACTCCGCGCTGTTCGCGGGCTCAGTCGCCCCGGAAGCAAGTAAACTCCAGCCTCCGAGAGCGATGGCGAAAAGTGGACCCGCTTCGCGCATCGCTATTTCAGCGGTGCGCCTTCGAGGGGCGTACCGTTGGTGTCGAGGATTTGGAATTCATGGATGCCGCCTTTTTTCTCCCGCTCGAATGTCCAGACGATCTTCTTGTCGCGAGTCACTTCGAGCAGCTTCACGGTCTGGTCGCCCGCGCCGTAACTGGTGATGACCGTGTTGCCGTTTGGCAGACGCTGCGCGCCGCACGGATCCTTGAGCAGCGGCTGGGGAAGGTCGGCGTTCGTGAGTTGCCAGACGACTTTTGCAGACGCGTCCAGCTCGACGACGGTGTTGCTGTGCGTGAGGTTTACGAGCGTGTGACCGTCGGGCAGGCGGATGGCGGTGAAGGGCCACGCGTCCTTGGGCTCGACGGGCGCTTTGTATTCCCACACGATTTTCCCATCGGGTGTGTATTCGCGCACCACTTTGTCGATGAGCTGTGGCACGAGGTAATTGCCATTGGCGAGCTTGCGCGCCATGCGGCTTTCCATGTGATGATTGGTATTCTGGCACTGGAGCGCCACCTCGACGACGATCTTCCCCGCGCGATCCACTTCGAGCAGCCGCGGATTCGCGCCGGCTTCGGTGAGCATGATGTTTCCATTGGGCAGAGCTTGCGCCGTGTTCACTTCGGATTGTGTGCCCTTATACTCAAAGACGACTTTGTTTTCGCGAGTCACCTCGACCACCGCGCCGCCCGGATACTCTTTGTTCTTCGACACCGCGAGCAGCAGGTTGCCATTGGGAAGAACGAACCCATCGCGTGTCGCTTCGGGATATTTCCACAGCTCGTTTCCGTCACCGGAGAGAATCGCGGTTTCGCCACCCGCGATGAACATCGAGTGAGTGATTTTGGAGGGTTCAGAATCGGCAGCGAGAGCAGGGCTGACGACGGCGAGGCACAGGGCGATGGGGAGGAAGCGCATTGCGGGACCGTGCCACAGCCCACCGGTGCTGTCATCGCGGAACGGCGGGCTCCGATGCCGCGGAAGCCCGCTGTTTTCCTACACGACCTCGAAGCGATGCACCTCGACGGCGTTTTTCCCGGCCTTCGCAATCGGGCGCGGTTCGGGCTGGGCAAAGCCGTTGAGATCGACGGCGCGGGCGCGGAATTCGTATTTGCCGGGCCGCAAATCTCGCAATGTCGCCGACCACGAAATCATGCTGTAGCGCAGCGGCCACGCCGCGAGCCGGCCGCTCTGCGGATCAAAGCCGAGCACGTCCTTTGAGACGATGCCGGGTGGGAGAATGGAAGACCAGTCGGCAGGCGCAGCTTCGAGTTCACATTCCATCCAGTGAGCCGCGTGGTAGGTCTCGTCGTCCTGCACGACCGGCGGAGAGCCCGGCTCCACGCGATGCAGCCAGTGCTCCACGCGCTTCAAACCGGACAAGCCGGCGAGGGCGAGGCCGCTCATGAAGATGGGTGGCCCCGCGGAGAATTTGTCCGGCGCCTGCTCGATGTAGGCCGCGGTTTTGAGATGCGATTCAGGATCATTGTTCTGATTCGCGTAGGTGTCATTGGCCTTGAAGTCATTGGTCAGCGCGATGTGCTGAAGCCACTTGATGGACTTAAAGCCGTGCGCCCATGGAATGATCATGCGCACCGGCCCGCCGCGCTTGAGCGGGATCGGCTCGCCATTGAGCCGGTAGGCGACAAATGGCGGCAATTCGCCGGGCGCTGTTTCCATCGCGTCCGTGTAGCTGAGCGAGGACTGGAAGAGTTGCTTCGGGTCGTTGTTGTGAAAGCCCGAATAGTAAATGCGCCGCACGTTTTTGATGGAGCCGCAAAGCCGCAGTACCTCGCGCAGTGGTACGCCTTCCCACAAGCCCTGGCCGAGCGGCGCGGCGATGTTGAGGCATTGCATCGCTTTGAGAAATCGGACGCTGTGCTTTTTTCCGAGCTCGATGAGGGCTGGAAGATCGAGGGCGGTTCCGTCGTCGAGTGTGAGCTGCCTGGTGAGGCTCGCAGGTTCCTTTACCACCTCGCTCGTGAAAGGATCGGTGACGATCTCCAATCGCCAGGTCTCCGCCGTCAGCCGCGCCTGCGCCAGCGGTTCGTCGGTGAGCGTGAATGGCTTTGGATTGCCGCGCGAGACGTCGGCAAAATCATCGGCTTTGGTGAGCAGCGGAAGTGGAAAGACCGTGGTTACAGGCTTTGCGGGCGATGCCGGTGCGGGCGGCGCGCTCGTGCGATCGGCGGCTACACTCGAGACGATCCCGCCGGCCAGCGCGCTCGCCGCGAGTGCCGAGGTCGTGCGCACAAATTCACGGCGAGTCAGAGGTTCGGCGTCGGAGTAAGGGTTCATGGATGGCGAGGCTGCGGTCTTCTTCACAGATTCTTCCGGTTCGTATCGCAATGTCACTGCGAAACGCGCCCGCCGACCTTCGACCCGCAGCGATTGACGCCGCGTGCCGGGCTTCCGTAGTTTCGCCCGCATGTCGATCACTTCCCTCCGGGCTGGCATCATCGGGACTGGCTTCATCGCACCCGTTCACATCGAAGCCCTGCGCCGACTTGGCATGCAGGTCACCGCGGTGTGCGGCTCGACGGCGAATGCGCGCGCGACCGCCCACAAATGGGCGATCCCGGAGGTCTTCGGAGATTACGATTACACGGCGATGCTGGCCTCGCCGAATGTGGATGTGGTTCACATCACGTCGCCGAACAAACTGCACGTCACCCAAGCGCTTGATGCACTCGCGGCGGGCAAGCATGTCGTCTGCGAAAAGCCGCTCGGCATGGACCCGAAGGAGACGGCGCGCGTCGTCAAGGCGGCGGCCAGGGCGAAGACGGTGCTGGCCGTGAATTACAACTGCCGCTTCTTTCCCGCGATCTTGCAAATGCGGGCGGCGGTGCAGCGCGGCGACCTCGGAAAGATCATTCATGTGCAGGGTCACTTCTTTCAAGACTGGCTCTTGAAGGAGACAGACTACAACTGGCGGCTGCTCGCCAGCGAGGGCGGCAAATTGCGCGCGGTGGGCGACATCGGAACGCACTGGATCGATGCGGTGTCCTTCATCCTCGGCACGCGGGTCGAGTCGGTCTTCGCGAAAATCGAAACCTTTCACAAGCGCCGGAAGCGTCCGCGCGGAGAAGTAAAGACCTTCGCCAAAGTCGATCCGAAGACCATGGTCAGCTACCCGGTGGACACTGAGGATTTTGCGAGCGTGCTGTTACGTTACGAAGATGGCGTGCACGCCAATGCTGCGATCTCGCAGGTGGCGGCCGGGTGGAAATGCTCCCTGTCGCTGGGCCTCTACGGCACCGAGGCGAGCATGCGCTGGGACTTGCAGCAGCCCAATGAAATCCACGTCGGCCGCCGCGACGAACCGAACCAGCTGCTCCAGCGCGGGACGGCCGGCTTTCACGAGGACGTGGCGCATTTCACCGACTACCCTGGTGGCCATCCCGAGGGTTTTCCCGACAGCCACAAGATGAACTTCCGCGCCATCTACGAGCACATCGCCAGCGGGCGAAAGACCCCGCTGCTTTTCGCCACCGCCGGCGACGGGCACCACGAGGTAAAAATTTGCGAGGCTGTGCTGAAAAGCGCCGCCGCGGGTCGGTGGACGCGAGTGACTCGTTGAAGTCGGTACTCCGCATTTCGACCTGCCCGCCTCGCTCCCTCGACGGCCGTGAGAAGAGCGCAGACATTTTCCATGCAATGAGACTGCGGGATCGCTACCCTATTCCCACATTCCCCTTATGAAACTCCATCTTTCGATGACCGCCGCCGTGCTGCTGGCCCTCGGCGCTGCTGCGCCGGCACAGAATACGAACCCACCAGCGAGTCCCGCAACGCCACCTGCCGATATTGCGAAACCTAAACTTGGAAGTGTCCCCGCAAAAAGTGCCTTTGAGGGCGAATTAGCAAAACTGACTCGAAACCCGTGGACGTGGGAAACCAAAATGGGCAAATCGAACATCAAGTTTTATAAGGACGGCATGTGTGTTCATTCCAACTTCAACGGAACATTTGAGTTCCAGACAGCAGACACCGTGATAGTGCACATGGCAACAAGGCCGGAAGTATTGAAATTCAATTTCGGAAAACGGGAATTTACTGGGTTTGACCCCGTCCTAAAGCAGAACATTATTGGACGGCAAACGTATCAGAAATAACTCGGGGCGCTCCTTCCGCTCGAACCCATCGCCAGCAGGCACGAGTTGAAAGGATTCGCGGACAGCTACGAGTTTTACTTCGCGAGCCCGTGTTGAGGGCGGACCGTCTGGTATCTGGTGCAGAGCGGCGCCGAGGAGCACGAGTGTGCAAAAGCCCGGTCCACCACATCGCCACTGTCCATGAACCATTTGAGGTGCCAAAATAACGGAAGACTTCTCCCTCATCATTCCGATCATTGACTGCATGAATCCCTCATCCGAGAACCTTTCCCGTCGCGCCGCCTTGTCCAAAGCCGGGCTGCTCGCCAGTACTGCACTGGCTGGCAACGCTGTCGGTGTCAGCGCTGCCGATTCGGTGCCCGCCAATTCCGGAAGTGGAGGCGGCTTCATTCTTTGTCTGAACACGGCAACTCTGCGCGGGTTCAAGATGAGCCTCGTTGATGAAATCGAACTCGCCGCGAAGAGCGGCTATCGCGCGATCGAGCCGTGGCTCGACAAGATGCACAAGCATGCCGCGGAAGGAGGCTCGCTCAAGGATCTCGGCAAACGAATTTCCGATCTTGGGCTCACCGTGGAAAGCGCGATCGGATTCGCGCAATTCATCGTGGACGACGATGCCGCCCGCGCCAAAGGCCTAGAACAAGCGCGTGTCGACATGGATGCGATCGCGCAAATCGGAGGCCGGCGCATCGCCGCGCCACCCGCCGGCGCGACCAAGGAACCCGGTCTCGATTTGCACAAAGCCGCCGAGCGTTACCGGGCCTTGCTCGAACTTGGCGATCAGATGGGCATCGTGCCGGAGCTCGAGCTGTGGGGACATTCCAAGAACCTTCGGCAACTCAGCGAGGCGATGTTCGTCGCCGCGGAAGCCCGGCATCCCAAGGCCTGCGTTCTGGCCGATGTGTTTCATCTGCACAAAGGCGGGTCCGGCTTTGAAGGACTGAGGCTGCTCAGCGGCGCGGCGCTGCCGGTCATTCACATGAACGACTATCCCGCGCAGCCGCTCCCGGAGGAGATCGACGATAGCTTCCGCGTTTTCCCTGGCGACGGCGTCGCGCCCCTCACGGAGATCCTCCACTCGCTCCAAGCGTCGGGCGGACACACGGTGCTTTCTCTCGAACTCTTCAATCACGAATACTGGAAGCGCGACCCCGTCACCGTCGCCCGCACCGGCTTTGAAAAAATGCAGGCGATGATCGCGAAAGCCTTCGCATAACCCGAATGCGCTCCATCAGCATTTCGTTTGCATGTCAGCTTTCGGGACAAATTTAAGTGAGTGTCAAAAAATTCAAAAAGCGTGTCATCCTGAGCGTAGCGGAGGCGGCAAAGTGGGCGTAGCGGAGTCGAAGGATCCCGCGAATTCACGGGCGACGTTGCAGTGAAACGCCGGGATTCTTCGACTGCGTTCCGCCCCACCTTCGCCCGCTCGGAACTCCGCTCAGAATGACTCGCGTTTTGGGAAGCTTCGATGCTGCCGCCAGCAAAAAGACTCTGTTTCGTGCAGGCTCCAAGATGACTCGCCACAGGAGTTTTTTTGACAGCCTCTAATTGACCGCTGCGACAACCTCATTTTCCCCTGCCATGCCAACCGCCCGAGCCTCTGTCCTCACCGCGTTCAATGCGCCGCTTGAACTACGCGATCTCCCGCTGCGCGAAAAACCCGAGCCGGGGGCTGCGCTTGTGCGCACCGAGATGGCCGGCATCTGCGGCACCGATGTACATCTGTGGAAAGGCCAGCTCCCCATTTCGCTTCCCGTCATCATGGGCCACGAAACCGTCGGGCGCATCGAACAGCTTGGCGAAGGTTTGGAGCGCGACTGGAATGGCCAGCCGCTCAAGATCGGCGATCGCGTCACATGGAACTCCGCCGTTTCCTGCGGCGCCTGCTACTACTGCGCGGAAAAGAAACAGCCGACGCGCTGCCCGCATCGCCGGGCTTATGGGATCGGACACCGTTGCGACCAGCCACCACACTTGCTCGGCGGCTACGCGGAGTTTCATTACCTTCTTCCGCAGACCACGATCTTCAAACTCCCCGACGATCTCCCGACCGAATCCGTGATCGGCGCCGGGTGCGCGCTGATCACGGCGATCCACGGCGTCGAGCGCACGGGCATCGCGTGGCGGGACAACGTCGTGGTGCAAGGTGCCGGCCCCGTCGGCATCGCAGCGCTCGCCGTGGCGAAGAGCGCCGGCGCGGCGCAGGTCATCGTCATCGGCGGCCCGAAGCACCGGCTGGAAATGGCGCAACGCTTCGGCGCCGATCACGTGATCAACATCGAGGAAGTGCGCGATCCGCAGGCGCGCCTCGAAGCCGTGCGCCAGCTCACCGGCGGCTACGGTGCCGACGTGGTGCTCGAGTGTGCCGGCATCCCGAACGCCGTGGTCGAGGGCATGGAACTTTGCCGCGACGGCGGAAAGTATCTCGTGCTCGGCCACTACTGCGACGCCGGTCCGGTGCTGTGGAATCCGCACGTCATCACCCGCAAGCAACTCCAGGTCTTCGGCTCGTGGTCAAGCGAGCCGCGGCATCTGAAGCAGGCCATCGAGTTTCTTCGCATGAACCAGCAACGCTTCCCATTCCACGAAATGGTCTCGCACCGTTTTACCCTCGACCGCGCGAACGAAGCGCTGGCGATGACGGCGAACTGGGAATCGGCCAAGAGCGTCTTAGTTCCCTCGTAGGTGCAGGATCAATTAGGCGAGGAGTGGCTTCACGAAATGTCCATGCACATCGGTGAGGCGGAAGTTGCGACCTTGATAACGGAAGGTGAGCCGCTCGTGATCGAGGCCGAGCAGTTGCAGCACGGTGGCGTTGAAGTCATGCACGTGGACGGCATTTTCGACGACGTTGAAACCGAGGTCGTCGGTCTGCCCGTAGCTTACGCCCGGCTTCACGCCACCACCGGCGAGCCACATCGTGAACGCATCCTTGTGATGATCGCGACCCAGCTTCGTGGCGACGCCATCGCCCGTGATGCCTTGCGCCAGCGGCGTGCGGCCAAACTCCGCGCCCCAGATGACGAGCGTGTCATTGAGCAATCCCCGCTGCTTGAGGTCCGTGATCAACGCGGCGCACGCTTGGTCGATGTCGCGCGCTTTTTCCGGCAAACGGCGACCGAGGTCGGCGTGGTGATCCCAATCGGAATCGAAAAGCTGCACCACCCGCACGCCGCGTTCGACGAGCCGCCGCGCGAGCAGACAGTTATTGGCAAATGACGCCTTGCCGGGTTGCGCGCCGTACAGCGCGAGGGTCTCCGGCGATTCCTGCTTGATGTCCATCAGTTCCGGCACGCTGGTCTGCATGCGAAAAGCCATTTCATATTGGCTGATGCGCGTGGCGATTTCCGGATCGCCTACATCCGCGAGGTGCGACTGGTTCAAGGCATTCACGGCATCGAGCACGCGGCGACGATCCACGGGGCTGTGGCCCTCGGGATTGCTGAGGAAAAGCACCGGGTCGCCCTTCGAGCGAAACTGGACGCCCTGATACACGCTGGGCAGAAAGCCCGTGCTCCAAAGGCTCGTGCCCGCGCCGCCGGCCTGACCCGAAAGCATGACGACATACGCCGGCAAGTCCTGATTCTCCGAGCCGAGCCCATAGGTCACCCAGGAACCGAAACTCGGCCGTCCACCGCGCCCGAAGCCGGTGTGCAGAAACATCTGCGCCGGCGCATGATTGATCTCGTCGGTGTGCAGCGAATGCACCACCGCGATGTCATCGGCGACTGTGGCGAGATGCGGGAGCAGTTCCGAGAAGACCTGGCCGCTCTGCCCGTGCCGCGCGAATTTGTATTTCGAGCCGGAGAGTTTCATGCGCCCGCCGATGAAGGCGAAACGTTTTCCCGCGAGCAGTTCCTCCGGACAGTCCTGACCGTCCCGCTGCACGAGACCGGGCTTGTCTTCAAAGAGATCGAGCTGCGAGGGCGCGCCGATCATGTGCAGATAGATCACGCTCTTCGCCTTCGGCGCGAAATGCGGGACGTGCGGAGTGAGCGGATTCTGTTCGGTCGGAGTAGCGCCGAGTTGCTGACGCAGCAAACCGGCGAGCGCCGCGGACCCAAGCGTGAGGCCCGTCCGGCGGAAGAATTGGCGCCGGCTCTGCGTGGCGAGGTGATGTGCGATCGGGTTCATGCGTCAGCCCTTGGTGATGGTTTCGTCGAGATTGAGCAGCGCCGTGGCCACGGCGTTCCACGCGGCGGCTTCGCCCGCGGCGGCGAGTTGCGCGTTGAAAAGGTTTTGCAGGGTGTCCACTTCCGCATCTTTCGGCGCGCGTGAAAGAGCCACGCCAAAGGCGTAGCGGATGCGCTCAGCGGGCGAGGCGTTCGGCTTCTCCGCGACGATGCGGTGGGCAAAAGCCTGCGCGGCTTCGACGTAAACCGGGTCGTTGAGCAGCGTGAGCGCCTGGAGTGGCGTGTTCGAGCGCGAGCGCCTCACGGTGCAGGCGAAGCGCGCGTTCGCATCGAAATTGACGAAGCTCGGATACGGCGCGCCTCTCTTGAGCACCACGTAAATTCCGCGGCGGTATTTGTCTTCCCCGGCACTGACCACGTAATCGTACTTCTGCCCGCCAACCTTCTCCCAAAGCCCGACGGGCTGCGGCGGACGGATCGGCGGCCCGCCTTGTTTCAGACTCAAGAGACCGGCGATCGCGAGCGCGTTGTCGCGCACCGTCTCCGCGTCGAAGCGGACGCGCGGCCCGCGGGCGAGGAGCTTGTTCTGGTCATCGCGCGCGAGCAGTTCCGGGGTGAGGTGCGACGACTGGCGGTATGTTGCTGAGGTCACGATCGTGCGCAGCAGTTTCTTCATCGACCAGCCGCTGTCCATGAAGTCGATCGCCACCCAATCGAGCAATTCGGGGTGCGTGGGCATCTCGCCCTTCACGCCGAAGTCTTCGACCGTGCCAACGATTCCGCGACCAAACAACTCCGCCCACCACCGATTCACGACCACGCGTGCGGTGAGTGGGTTGTCGCGAGAAACCAGCCAGCGCGCCAGGTCCAGACGTGTCCGCGTTTCGGCGGCGGGAGCATTGAGAATCGCCGGCGTTCCCGGCTGCACAGCCGCGCCGCGGTCCGTATAAACGCCGCGGACAAACATCGTGCTGGCGCGTGGCTCGGCGACCTCTTGCATCACGAGCGTTTGCTCCGGTTTACGGTCGAGCAACTGAAGCTCGGCCTTTCCGAGTTGGTCGCGCAGCGCGGCCAACGGTTTGTCCTGCGCGGTGTGATACTCAGCGAGTTTCTTGGCCTGGGCCGGCGTGCGTTTTTCGCGCGGCACCGCCAGTGCCGCAGCGAGACCGGCGGGCAGCGGCTCGCCGCCGATTCTGCCGGTGAACGCCGAGAGACGCAGGCGGCCGATGGTGCGTCCGCCGCCGAAGTTTTGTACCAGCTTGAATTGCAGCGTCGTGCCGCCGCTGAAGCCCACCGGTTCGGCGCACTCGAAGACCGCCCAATGCGGTTTGTGAAACTCCGGGTTGATCGCCCAGCCGCTTTGCTTGCCGGACTTCGCATCATCGAGCAGTGCAGTGACCGGAAAACTCTTCTGCGAAAATGACGCAGTCGCTTTGGCAAATTTTACCGGCACCGGCTCGCCCTTTCCATCCCCGGGCACAGCGAAAACGAGGAATTCATTGAGAACAAAATTCGGCCGGCCCGCGTCGCCGCGTCCAGGGCCATCGCCCGGAAGCGACGGGTCGGTGAGTGCTTCCAGCTTGATGCCCGTGATGCCACTGAGCGGTGTCTGCACCGTGATCGTGTAGGTGTCGGTCGCTGGCACATTGTCGTCGGACATCAGCACGGAATGATCTTCCAGCACGCGATGAGCGGAGCCCGCAACCGAATCGAAATCCGCGGCGTCGAGCACGTGCTCCTGCGGGCCATTCGAGGCCGTCGCTGCAAGGTTCGCCTCCCAGGAGTCCGCTTCTGCGGTCAGCTCTTTCACCCGAGCGGCAACCGCGGTCTTGAGCTTGTCACGCTCGGCCTCGATGGCCGCGCGCTCCGCGGATTTCGCCGGGTCCGAGAGATCGCGATACGGCCCGAGAAAACGAATCGATCCCGGAACCTTCGCTTGGGCGCGATCCGCTTCGAGCGCGGTGTTATTGAAAAACGCGAAGATCTGATAGTAGTCGCGCATCGTGAACGGATCGAACTTGTGGTCGTGGCACTGCGCGCATTCGAGCGTCGTGCCCAGCCACACCGCGCCGACCGTGTTCACGCGATCGAAAACCTGATGCACCCGGTTCTCCTCCGGCTCGGTGCCGGCCTCCACATTGCACGGCGTGCCGCGATTGAAACCGGTGGCGATGAATTGATCGTCGGTCGCGTTCGGGAGCAGGTCGCCGGCGAGCTGCTCGATGGTGAACTGGTCGAACGGCAGGTCAGCATTGAGCGCACGGATGACCCAGTCGCGATATGGCCAGAGGTCGCGCAGGTCGTCGCGTTGAAAGCCGTGCGAATCGGCGTACCGGGCGAGGTCGAGCCAGGGGCGCGCCCAGCGTTCGCCAAACTGCGGCGACGCGAGCAAACGATCCACGACGCGCTCGTAAGCACCCGGCGCTTTGTCGGCGAGGAACGCTGCGACTCGCGCGGGAGTCGGCGGCAGACCGGTGAGATCGAGCGTCACGCGGCGGAGCAAGGTCGCGGGTTCGGCCGCTGGTGAAGGCGCGAGATTTTCCTGCTCCAGCCGCGCGAGGACAAAGCGGTCGATTGGATTCCGAGGCCAGGATTCGCCTTTCACCTTCGGCAGCGGCGGTCGCTGCGGCGCTACGTACGCCCAGTGCTTCACGTTATCCGGCCACTCGGCGCCGGCATCGATCCACTCCTTGAGCAGCGCGATTTCCCGCGCGCTGAGGCGGTCGCCCTTCGGCGGCATCACCTCGTCCTTGTCGGTCGATGAGACGCGCAAAAACAATTCACTCTTCGCGCTCTGACCCGCGACGAAAGCCGGCGTCTCCGACTCGCCGCCCTTGAGCGCATGAGCGCGAGTCGTCAGCCGCAAACCCGCTTTCGGCTTTTGTTCTCCGTGGCAGTCGTAGCAATGCGTGGCGAGGATGGGCCGGATATCGCGGCGAAAATCCGCGGCCTCTGCGAACATGGCGCAACCAATCAAGGCAATGCAAAGGAGCGCCGCTTTCATGGTCCGGGCTTGTTGCCGAGCGCATCGGCGTAGGCCGCCTCGGTGCGGCGCAATTCTGCCACCAGCACAGTTCGGAGCTTCTCCAGACGCTCGCGCTGCTCCGGGGCAGGAGCGCGATTGGTCAATTCCTCCGGATCGCCGCGCAGGTCGTAGAGTTCCTCCGGTTCACCGGGGCGCAGATAGCGGATGTATTTCCAGCCATCCTGCACGACCGCATCGTACCACGGCACATTCTGGTGCTCAGCTTTCTTCGGTTGGTCGCGCAGCACCGTGGTGACGTCGCTCCCGTAATGGTCGCCCGTATGTTCGTAGAGGCATGGGTAAGGCCACGCCGCAGCGGGATCATGGAGAAGCGGCGTGAAGTCGCGACCGTGCAGTTTCCACGGGTGCTCGAAGCCGGCGAATGCGAAGAACGTGGCGACAAGATCGACGCTGCTCACGACCTGCGGGCACACTTTTCCCTGCGCCACTACGCCCGGCATGGCGGCGATGAATGGCGAGCGGTAGTTGGCATCGTACGGCGCAAGCTTCGTCCGACAGCCATGCTCGCCCATCGCAAAACCCTGGTCCGCGGAATACACGACCAGGGTGTTTTCGAGTTGCCCGGTCTCGCGCAACGCCGCGATGAGTTGGCCGACACCTTCGTCCACGGAGGGCACACATTCATTGACCTGCCGCACCCATTCGATGAATCCCTTGCCGCTTTTACCCGCTTCGTCACCGACCGCCTCGCCACTCTTGCCCGCGACGATGCGCCCGTCGGCTCCGCGCGCCCACGCTTGCATCCTATTAAGGTAATCCGGTTTGCCCGGCCGTGGCGGGAGAATGTCCGCCGGCTCGGGCACTGCCGCATCCTTGTACAGACCCTTGTGCCGCGCCGGTGGCTTCGATGGTCCGTGGATATTGCCGTAGCAGACCCACAGATACCAAGGCTTCTGCGGATCGCGATGCTCGCCGCGCACATATTCGCACGCCCACTTGGTGTAATTGTCGGCCGGATAACCCGCGATCATCTGCTCCACGCCATTGGTCGCGATGATCTCGTCCTCGTAATACGCGCCCGCATTCTCGGGATGCTTCGGGCGGTTCCAGACCATCTGGAAATCCCAGTCGCGTCCCCAGCCGGCGTCTTCACCCGTGTGCCACTTGCCGATCTGGGCCGTCTGGTAGCCATGCTCGCGAAAGACCTTCGGCCAAAACGGGCACTGCTGCGGATCGTAAGTGCTGTCCGGATATTTGCCCGCCATGCGCATCGATTCGATCCCGTGCGGCCAGCGCCCCGTGAGCAAGGCCGCGCGCGACGGCATGCACCACGAGCCGAGATACGCGCCGTGAAAGCGCACGCCGCTCGCGGCCAGCGCGTCGATATTCGGCGTCTTCACCCACGGCCACGATTCGGGATAACAGCCGACGGTCTTGTAGTTTTGATCGTCAGCGAGGATGAACAGAATGTTCGGCGGCTTCTTCTCCGCCGCCGGAGCGGTGCATGCGAATGCGCAGAGAAGTACTACGATAAACGGCGGGTGGGGGGATTTCATGCGCGGGGGACGACGAAGAAGAGATTGGTCGGAGAGACACAAAGTTTCAGCAACCGTTTTCGAGGCGCCTCGCGTCGATGGCGATGGCAGTGACCGCCTGAGAGATTGTCTAAAACTCAAAAAACGTGTCATCCTGAGCGGAGCGGAGGTGGTCAGGCGGGCGTAGCGAAGTTGAAGGATCCCGTCGCACGGCCAACGATCATCACCCTTGAAAGCGACGGGATTCTTCGACTGCGTTCCGCACCGCCTTCGCCCCTGCGGAACTCCGCTCAGAATGACTCGCCAAGGGAATTTTTAGACAGTCACTGAGAGCTTCAGATTCCGGCTGGTGATACCAACAATGGTTCAAGCACCATTCGGCAACGTCCCACGTTACTTCACCTTCACGTTCCGCCGCAGGAACGTTGGCACGTCGAGGTCCTGGCCATCGACGATCGTCGGTTCACTCTTTTCAAAACGACCGCGCGTCACTGGCTCAAAAAGCATTTGCTCCTGCTTCGCCTGCGCCGGCCTGGCTTTGGGGGCGGGCTTGGCGACGGTGGCGGCGATCGCGGTGGGCGTGGATTCCGCAAACATCGGAACGGTCTCCTGTGCGACGGCAGTGAGCACGGGTTCGGGTTCGCGAACCGCGGGAGGCGGCGCGGGCGCTTCTTCCACGACGGGTTCGGGCTCGCGCTCGACGACGTGCAGAGCCACCACGGGTTCGACGACGCGTGGCGTGGGAGTCGGCGGTGTCGCCGAGACCGAGACGGGCGACGACTCGCCGCGCGAAACGGTTCGCGGGCGGATCTCCACCTGCACCGGGACATCGGTTTCCAGTGAGCTCAGGATTGTGACGCTCATCTTTTGACCGAGTCGTGGCTGAACGGCGGTGCCGAAAAGGATGCGCGTCTGGTCGTTGACGTGGCGGTTGAATTCCTCCATCAGAATCTGCACTTCGTTGAGGGTCATCGAGGGGCCGCCAGCGACGTTCACGAGGATGTTTTGCGCGTCTTCGAGCATCCGGCCTTTGTCCATGAGGGGATTCTTCAAGGCCTGCGCCAGCGCTTCGTGGGCGCGGTTGTCGCCTTCGGCCTCGCCGTAGCCGAAGACGCATCGCACGCCGCCGTCGGCCCGCCCGCGCAAAGCCGTGGCCAGTTCGTCGAAGCCGATGTGAACGAGACCGCGCTGCTGCACGAGCCCGGCAATGGCGCGGACGCTTTGGCTGATCGTCTGGTCCGCGACGGTGAATGCTTCCTGAATGCCGGCCAGCGGAGATACGGCGTCGCCCATTTTGTCGTTTTCAAAGTGAATCACCACGTCGGCATAACGCTGGAGTGCGGCGAGCGCTTCGTCGGCCTGCGCACGGCGGCGCTTGCCTTCAAACGTGAACGGCAGCGTGGCGAAGGCGACGACGAGTGCATTGTGCTCGCGCGCCACGGAAGCCACGATGCGTGCTGCTCCGGAGCCCGTGCCGCCGCCCAGGCCGACGCACAGAAAAACCATTTCCGCGCCATCGAGCGCACGCCGGATTTCCTCGATGCCTTCCTCCGCGGCGGCGTAACCGACCTCGGGATCACCGCCCGCGCCAAGGCCGCGCGTGGTCGTGCGGCCGAGCTGCACTTTTTCCGCGACCACGGAACCGGCCAGCGCCTGCGCGTCGGTATTGATCGCGATGAGTTCGCCGTCGTGCATCCCGTCGAGCAGGAGCCGGTCGAGCGCGTTCGAGCCGGCACCGCCGAGGCCGACGATTTTGAGGCGGACATCGTGTTGCGGAGCAGAAGCGGAGTTCCGATGGAGTTGGATCATGGCGTTTCAGTTTGGCAGCGGACGTTTCTTCACCACAGGCCCAGGAAAGGGATGCGCTTGCGCAGGCTGGCGAGCAGGCCGCGCGGGCGTTCGGGTTGCATAGCTTCGGCGTATTTGATGAGGCCGATTGCGGTCGAAAATTGCGGATTTTCAAACGCGGAGGTCAGCCCCGAAACGGTCTGCGCGTGCGTGAGATGCACGGGCATGCCGAAGACTTCTTCGGCGAGATGATTGACCCCGCGGAGCAGGCTGCAACCGCCTGTCAGAAGCATGCCCGCGCCGAGGACGTGCAGGTAGTTTTCCTCATCGAGGCGTTTCTTGAGCAGTTCAAAAGCTTCGCGCACCCGGCAGTGGATGATCGTATTCAGCATCTCGCGCTCGATCTGTTTGCCGGCGAAACCCGCCTCGTCCTTGAGCATGATGGCTTCACCTGGGCGGCAGTTTCCGAGGACGACGCTCCCTTCCTCGATCTTGATCCGTTCGGCCTTGGCCATCGGGATGCGCAGACCAAGAGAGATGTCATTGGTGATGTGATCGCCGCCGATGGGCAGCACGCCACTCTGCTTCACGGCGCCATCGACATAGACGATGTAGTCGGTCGTGCCGCCACCCATATCGACGACGACGGCGCCGAGTCCTTTTTGATTTTGATCGAGCACGACCTGCGCGGCGGCGAGCGGATTGAAGACCACGTCGAGCACTTCGGGTCCAACTTCCTTCACGCAGCGGACGCTGTTTTTGATCCGGTTGGCGACGCCGTGGATGATGTGAAAATCCGCCTCCAGCTTGCGTCCGAGCATGCCGATGGGATTGAGCACGCCGTCCTGGCCATCGACGTAATAGTGCTGGAGGATCGAGTGTACAAACATGTTGGGCTGCGGGATGCTGACCTCGCGCGCGCTGGACTGGACGTCCTCGAAATCCTCTTCGCGAATCTCGTCGCGCTCCTCGGGTATGTGGACCGCGCCGCGGTTGTTGAAGCTCGCGATGTGCCCGCCGGTGATGCCGAGATAGACGCTCCCGATCATCACGTCGCTCTTCTCCTCCGCATCGACGAGCGCCTCGCGGATGCACTTGCCCGCGGTTTCAAAATCGACGATCTCGCCTTTGCGCACGCCGCGCGATGGCGATTGGCCGACACCGAGGATGCGGATCGTCCCGTCGCCGCGCGTCTCGCCGACGACGACGCAAATCTTCGACGTTCCGATTTCAAGTCCGACAACTATTTGATCTCGACCCATTATGGATTCAGGCGGAAAGGCCTTCTCAGAGGATTGGCAGGAGTGGGTTTTCGGCCCGATGGGAGCGGAGTGGCGACGGGCGGTTCCGGCTTCTTCGGCGTGTCCACCGACCTGGCCTTGGGCGATTCCGTTTTTGCGGAAGATGTGGCGGCGGGCGGCGCGGGCTTCGCAGGCTTGGGCGGTGTCAAGTCAGTGCCGGCGGGCGTCTCGCCATCGGGCTCGACGAACGTGACGGGGACATTCCGTTCGACGATCAGGTTCACCGTTTGGAGTTCCCGGTGATCTTCCGCTGCGCGGTCGAGGTAGCGGTAAAGCCGGTTCAGTTGGGCTTCGACGCGTTCGAGGCCAAAGGTAATCTTCGCGCGTTTCTGGTCCGTCACGACGAGGCAGTAACCTTTGGCGAGATCGATGTTTCGCGCCTGAAAATGTGGGCTCTCGGCACTGAGGCGGACGAGTTCCAGCGCCGCCTGCATTTCCAAGGCATTAACCTTTCGCCCCGGCACGAGATTTCCGGTTTCAAATCCGGAGATGATCGGGAGGTGGTAGTACTCGGGCAAAACCACGCGGCTCCGCAGGATGATGCCGCGCGCGTCGATCAGGAATGAGCGATCCGAAGAACTCGGATCTTCGTCGCCTTTCGCTGTGACCCACGCGATCGGCCGGCGCTCGGAAATCGTGACGGTCATGCGATTCGGCAGCAGTCGCTGAACGACGGCGCTTTCAACTTGTGGGAGCTTTTCAATGGCCGCCCGCGTCTCGGCGAGATGGACGGTAAAAATGTTGCGTCCTTCATCGAGTCCGGCGGCCGACAGCACCTGGTCGCGAGTGAGCGCGCCATCGGTCGTGAAATTGATCTCGTGCAAAAAGTAATCGGGATTTTCCCAGACGAAACGCCGGAGCGCTTCCTTCCCGCCCAGCCAGGCGCCCGAGACGAGCGCGGTGAAAAGCACGAGCTTGAAGATGAAACCTGCAACGGCGCGGACGCGCCGCGAGCGAAGAACAGCTCTATCGCGCCGAGCAGGCGGCGGGGGCGCAAACCGTCGCCAATTACCGCGCCGCCGCGGACACCGCGCGCGCCGTCGACCGCGCCGC
>JBBSDS010000040.1:0-20791 GCA_038240495.1 Chthoniobacterales bacterium
GGCGAGGCGGGCGCGCACATCCTCGCTGCGTTTCGTATCGTGCGTGGAGGTGGCGAGGAGGCAGTGCGGAAACTCGGCGAGCCGCGCGGCATTCTGCCGATGAAACAACTCGATGGTGGAACCAGTCGCGGCCGGTGCGCCGCCCACTTCGTTCAACGCAATCAGCCGATTGAAAACATAGAAGGCCGTGTCCTCCACGCCCTTCGCGGTGATCGGCCCGGTGCATTGCTGAAACTTCAGCACGAAGGACCGGCGCAGCTCCTCGTCCACGGGATGCGCGTCGTCTTTCGGCGGCAGGAGCACATTGCGCAGGAACTCGAAAACCGTGCGCTCCATCGCGTGATTGCGCCGCCGCGCGAGCGCGAGGGCGCGAGTGATCACTCGCGTGTCGGACTCATCGGCCGGTTGTCCAGGATCGAGGTAGGTCCGATACACGTAGAAGCAGGCGATGACTTCGCGGACGGCGGCGGTGAGCGCATTCAGCGTGAAATCGCGATACCAGCGGTGGCTTTCCGAGATGCGATTAAGCAGATGTCCGAGGACGTTTACTTCGCTCGCCATCGAGGACTGCATGACGAGTTTTTTGCTGCGGTACGCGACCTCTCGATAGTCGAGCCGGAAGCCGAGGAATCGATCGTAGGCGGCAGCAAACTGCGGCATGTGCGGCGCGGAGATGAGGGCTTGCACGAGTTGGTTAGCAAACTCGTAGCCGGTCGTGCCTTCCACGGACCAATCCGGGCGCAGCTTTTCATCGGGCCCGAGGATTTTTTCGACGAGGAGGTAAAGATCCTGGCCGCCGCGTTCGCGGAGGCGCGTGAGATATTCGCGCGGATAGGCGAGCCCGTCGATGTGGTCGATCCGGACGCCGGTGATGTGGCCGGCGTCGATCAACTCAAAGAGCAGGCGATGCGTCTCCGCGAAGACTTCCGGCAGTTCCATGCGGATCGCCGCGAGCGTGTTCACATCGAAGAACCGGCGGTAGTTGATTTCCTCGCCCGCGACGACCCACGCACTGAGGCGGTAGGTTTGCGCGTTGATCAATTCGTCCAGCCGGTCGAAACGGGCGGCGTCCGTCGGATCGTGAAAAGCGGCCAGTGTTTCATTGATCGCCGCGGCCACCGCGGGCAGCGCGTCGCAGAGCCGCACGAGGCGCTCGCGGATGATCTGCCGCTCGCGCATCCGCTCGGCGATCCGCTCTTCGGCAGTGTCGGTGCGGGCCGGCAGGTGATCGATCGCCGTGATGATGCTCGCGAATTCCGGGGGCGCGGATTCCATCGCGGCCGCACTTTTCCGCAGGAGGTCAACGATCGTGCGAGGGTCGAGCGGGAGCGTCAGCTCGCCGTGGCGCAGCAGAAAATCGCCGGCGGCAAACTCCACGCAGAATCCGTCGCTCTCGAGCACCCGCCCGTATTGCTCGCCGAGCACCGGCAGCAGGACTTTGTTTTCGAGTTCGCGTTTGAGTGGATGCCAGTCGATGTCGAAAAAGCGTGCGTAGGGCGACGCCCGCCCATTCTCCAAGACGTCCCGCCACCACGGATTCAGTGCCCGCTCGATGCCCATGTGGTTCGGGACGAAATCCGCGATCAAGCCCAGTCCGTGCGCTTTCAACGCCGCCGAGAAGTTCTCGAAATCCTCGCGCGAACCGATCTCGGGATTCAGTTCATTGTGGTCGCACACATCGTAGCCGTGCGTGCTGCCGGGCGCGGCGCGGAAGAACGGCGACGCGTAAACGTGGCTGATGCCGAGCCGTGCCAGATACGGCACGAGTTCACGCGCATGGGCGAACGTGAAGCCGCCGTGGAATTGCAGGCGATAGGTGGCTGTGGGAATGGCGCTCATGTCGCGCACCGTATCGCGGCAGATGCCGCCTGCGAGCGTATCAGCCTTCCGCGGCGGCGACCCATTCGACCGCGAATTTCACCATCTCGTCCGCGTCCTTGAAGCCGAGCTTTCCTTTGATGTGCGCGCGGTGCGTTTCGATGGTCTTCACGCTGAGATGCAAGGCTGCGGCGATCTCCCGGGTGGACTTGCCATGTCCAAAAGACTGCAACACTTCGAGCTCGCGATCCGAGAGTTTGTCCACCGGCGAACCAAGGTCGCTGTCGCTGCCCTGAATCGCCCTGAACACGAGCTTCTCGCTCAACTGCGGACTGACGTAAATGCCGCCTTCGATGACCTTGCGCAGCGCCACGAGGACATTTTCCATCGGCTGCTGTTTGGTCACGTAGCCTTTGGCCCCGGCCCGCAGCGCACGCAGTGCGTAGATCGATTCATCGTGCATCGACAGCATCAGGATGATGAGCCGTGGCTGTTCGGCGAGCATGACCTTGACGAGTTCGATGCCATTCATGCCCGGCATGGAGACATCGAGCAAAATGACTTCGGGGGCAAGGCGACGCATGGCATCCAGCGCGGCTTGCGCGTTTTCGGCCTCGCCGCAGACCGTCACCTCCGGAAGCTGCTCGATCAAATGGGCGATGCCGCGGCGAAAGACTGGATGGTCGTCCACGACCAGCAGTCGCCTGCCGGTCATGGCTGGCGCGGTGCCGTTCGTGCTGATTGGTTGAGTGTGCATGATCGAGTTTGATCAAAGGGCACCCCGCTCGGGGCGCGTGATATTTCTCTCCGATGTAAAGTCCGAATCGCAGTGCCCGTGGATTTCGGCCTTGGCCATTTCGGAATCCTCGGCGCGGGAGAGAAAAACGCGACACACGCGAACGGGCATTTCGCTCCGATGAAAGGAACGCGATGAGCAATCCTCTCTGGTTCAAAGACGCGGTCATTTACCAGCTTCACATCAAAACTTTCCAGGACAGCGACGGCGACGGGATCGGCGATTTCGGCGGACTGATTCAACGGCTCGACTACCTCGCGGAATTGGGCGTGACCGCGGTGTGGCTCCTGCCGTTCTATCCATCGCCCTTGCGGGATGACGGCTACGACATCGCGGATTACATGACCGTCAATCCGAGCTACGGGACGATCGAGCAATTCGACGCGTTCCTCGCCGCCGCGCACGCCCGCGGCTTGCGCGTCATCACGGAACTCGTGCTCAATCACACGTCCGATCAGCACGCGTGGTTTCAGCGGGCGCGCCGGGCTCCCGCGGGCTCTCCGGAGCGCGATTATTACGTCTGGAGCGAAACGACGGATCGCTATCGGGAAGCGCGCGTAATTTTTCAAGATTTCGAGCTTTCAAACTGGACGTGGGATCACGTCGCGGGCGCGTATTTCTGGCACCGCTTTTATTCGCATCAGCCCGATTTGAATTTCGACAATCCGCTCGTCCACGATGAATTGCTGCGGATCATGGACTTCTGGCTGGAGCGTGGCGTCGATGGTGTGCGCCTCGATGCCGTGCCCTACCTCTACGAACGCGAGGGGACGAACTGCGAAAACCTGCCGGAGACGCACGCCTTTCTGCGCAAGCTGCGCGCCCACATCGATGCGAAGTTTTCCGGCCGCATGCTGCTCGCCGAGGCAAACCAATGGCCGGAGGATGCCGCGGCATATTTCGGGGACGGGGACGAGTGCCAGATGAATTTTCACTTCCCGCTCATGCCGCGGCTTTTCATGTCGCTGCAAATGGAAGACCGCTTTCCGATCATCGACATCCTCGAGCAGACGCCCGCGATTCCAGCGAACTGCCAGTGGGCGATCTTCCTCCGCAATCACGACGAGCTGACGCTCGAGATGGTGACCGACGAGGAGCGCGACTACATGGTGCGCGTGTATGCCGCCGATCCGCGCGCGCGGATCAATCTCGGCATCCGCCGCCGCCTCGCGCCGCTCCTCGGCAACAACCGGCGCAAGATCGAACTCATCAACTCGCTGCTCCTCTCGCTCCCCGGCACGCCGGTCATCTACTACGGCGATGAAATCGGCATGGGCGACAACATCTTCCTCGGCGACCGCAACGGCGTCCGCACGCCGATGCAGTGGAGCCCGGATCGCAACGGCGGCTTCTCGTCCGCGAATCCGCAGCGGCTCCTGCTCCCGCTCATCATCGACCCGGAATATCACTACGAAACGGTGAACGCGGAGAATCAGCAGCGCAACGCGTCGTCGCTTTTTTGGTGGATGCGCCGCGTGCTCGCGGTCCGCAAAAGCTCGGAGGCGCTGTCCCACGGCGAGATCGAATTTTTGCAGCCGGAAAATGCCAAGGTACTCGCGTATCTGCTGCGCAGCGAAAGCGAGACCGTGCTGGTCGTCGCCAATCTTTCGCGTTTCGTGCAAGCGGTGGAGCTGGACTTGCGCGCGCACGCCGGATCGGTGCCGGAGGAGATGTTCGGCAATACGGCTTTTCCGGCCTTGCGCGGCGACGCGCCGATGGTCGTCACGCTCGGGCCGCATGGGTTTTATTGGTTCGCATGGCGCGCGAAAAACGCCGCGCGCCTCGAGAGCGAAATGCTGCCGACTGTGCCCGCCTTCACCGGCTGGAGTCCGGCGCTGAAAGTGGCGTTTACGACTTTGGTGCTGCCTGCCTATCTGCCGCGGTGCTCGTGGTTTCAGGGAGTGGGCCGCACCGTCCGTGAATACCGGTTGGCGCAAATCGTCGAGCTGCTCCCAACGGCCTGGCTGATTCTCGTCGAGGTGAGTTTCCAGGACGGGCAGCCGGAGACCTACGTGCTGCCCATCGCCCACGTCGAAGGCGCGGCAGAGACGGCGCTCACCGCCGCGCATCCTCAAGCCATGGTCGCGCGCATCGAGGGCGGTGGTGGATTGGCCGACGCCATTTTTTTGCCGGAAGTCCGCGAACGCTGGCTGCGCCTGCACTCGCAGCCGGAACCATCGTTGCGCTTTTCGCCCCGCCAGATTCTCCCGCTCGATCCGGCCACGATGGAACGCGCAGCCGGAGACAGCCGCGTCGTCGAGACGGATCGCACGAATACCAGCATCGCATTCGGCGACACCCTGCTGCTGAAATTCTACCGGCGCTTCGACCACGGTCCGCATCCCGAAGTGGAGCTACTCGGCGCTTTGCAGCGCGAGCGCTTCCCGGCAGCTCCGCAGATTTACAGCGCCCTCGCCATCGCGCGCCCGGAAGGCAGCGCGATCCTCAGCTCACTCACCGGCTACGTCGCGAATCAAGGAGACGGCTGGACCTTTACGCTCGATGCGCTGTCCCGTTTCTTCGATCGAGCCCTGGAATCGCGCCTCGATCCCGCGGCAGCCAATGTGCCGGAGGTGCTCGGCGGCGTCTTCCCCGAGCGGATGCGCGCTCTTGGCCAGAACATCGCCGCCCTGCACCGCGCTCTCGCGGATGCTTTCGCGCCCGAGGCCTTTGGAGCGCTCCACCAGCGCTCACTCTACCAGGCCATGCGCGGGCAGGCCGGGCATGTCTTGCGTCTGCTTCGCAAAGCAGCGAGCCGCCTGAGCGATGCCGATCGCGCGCTCGCGACGACGGTCACGGAAACGCGATCCGCGTTGCAGCAGACGTTCGGCGTCCTGTTGAGCCAGCGTTTTGCCGCCGCGAAAACGCGCGTGCATGGCAGTCTCCATCTCGGGCAATTGCGGAACACCGGGAAGGAATTTGTCTTCGTCGATTTCGACGGCGAGGCCAGCCGGCCGATCGGCGAGCGCGCGCTCAAACGCTGCCCGCTGGTCGATCTCGCCTCCATGCTTCGCTCGCTCGACTACGCCGTCGATGCCGCCTTGCGCCGGGAGACTGAGGCCGACCGCGAGTGGTTGCGCCCGTGGGCCGCCCGATGGTTGGAGACAATGAGCGGGACGCTCGAAGCGGCATATTTTTCCGCGATGGAAGGAACGTCGAGCGTCCCATCTGCCGAAGCGGATCGGACGGCCCTGCTGAAGGCCTATCTCTTGGATCGCGCGTTGCGGGAAATCGGTTTTGAAATCAACTGCGCGTCGCAGCACGTCGGCATCCCGCTCGGCGCAGCGGTGCGCCTTTTGCAGCCACGCCCGGCTGCGTGATGAGCGGATGAGTGGCGTCGGTCACTGGATCGCCGATGAATCTGGTTTAGGGGGTTTGTAATTGCGATCACTTACGACCGGGCGGACGGTGCGCCACGAAACTCGCCGATGATCGATTCACTCACCGAACCACTTCCCGCCGACCAGACCGCTCGCACCCGAGTGCTCGTGGCGGAGGATGACGCCGCTTCGCGCCGCCTGCTGCGCCTCGCGCTGGAAGCGATGGGTTTCGCCGTGGTGACAGCGAGCGATGGCGTCGAGGTCGAGGAGATGGTGGAAGAGGATCCGCCCTCGATCATCCTGCTCGATTTTGAAATGCCGCGCCGCAACGGAGCGGCCGTGTGCGCCTGGCTGCGCGAGCATCCGCGGGTGGAGTTGCGGGATATTCCGATCATCATGCTGACGGCGCACAGCGGCGAAGCGGAAGAGGTGGCCTGCTTGAAAGCCGGAGCGAACGATTTCATCACCAAGCCGATCACGCGCGCCTCGCTCGCTGCGCGCCTCGAGACGCAGATGCGATTGCGCGCCCTGAACGAGTCGCTGCGCGTGCAAAACGAAGAACTCGCCAATTGGCGCGCGGCGCATATCGCCGATTTGGAAGCGGCGCAGCGCGTCCAGTTGGCGGTCCTCCCCGCGCACCGCGCCTTGCCGGGCTGGAACCTCGCCGTCGAGTACGAACCCGCCATCGAAGTCGGCGGCGATATTTACGGCATCATCCCGACCCACGAAGGCGGGGTCGTGTGGCTCGCCGATGCCACCGGCCATGGCGTCGCGGCCGCACTTTACACGACGTTGCTGTCGATTCTATTTGACCGGGCTGTGACCGAGACCGATCCCTCCCGCGTGCTGGCTCGCGTGAATGCGGGGCTCCACAAAATCTTCCAGGGCAAGTCGATGCTGTCCGCGGTCTGCCTGCGACTTCTGCCGGATGGCGAGATTCATATTTCCGGAGCCGGCCATCCTCCGCTGCTCGTGCGTCGGGCAGATGGACGCGTCGAAAGCATCGCCTCGCAGATGACTCTGCTCGGAATCGGCGAGAGCCTGGAGGGGCCGATCGCCACGGTGAAACTCGCCGCCGGGGACCGTGCGCTGTTGTTCACGGACGGGCTTTATGGCGCCCGCGCGGCGGACGGAAGCCGCCAGCAGGTGGACGATGTTGCGGCGGCATTTTCCGTCGAAACGAACGCGATGAAACTCGCCGAACGCATGCAGGCGAATGGCCACACGGATGACGACTTGACCGTGATCACCATCCATCGGGACGAAGAGCCGTAGTGTCGGAAAAACAAACAGGCGCTGTCGAACGACGCGACACTTTTTCGCGTCGATTCCTCACGCTACAGAGGCCGGAGTCGGTGGCACGAGTTACGTTACTAGAATGGGCATGAACACATCTATGAAGACCGCCCCGCGGTCCGCACTCACGCTCGGCGATCTCGTCCTTGCCGTCTCCTCATGCACCCGCAACAGCCGCGAAGCCGCCCTCGCGATTGCCGATCTTCTGCAATCGCGGCGGGTGATTCTCGGTCAGCCCCGAATGCACCGGCGCGGCCATTGATCCGCTTTTCGCTACCGCAAATAAATGGCACCCCCGGCCGCAGGCCGGATGCGATATGAGGAAGTGAGTCACGCGATTCCATGAGCCTTTCACTCTCGCCAGCCCATCTGCGCCGCTACCGCGATGTGGTGGCTCTCTTCGTAAAATACGGGCGTGGGGATTTGGTCGCAGGTCCCCCGATCGTCGATGATCCGCTGCCTTCCACGGCGGCGCCGACGGTGCCACCCCAAGCCGCGGAACTCGCGCGGGATTTGGAAAAACTCGGGCCGACTTTCGTCAAGCTCGGGCAGCTCATCTCCACACGCGCCGATCTCGTCCCGGCCGCTTACCTCGAAGCACTCGCGCGCTTGCAGGACGACGTGGAGCCGTTTCCATTTGAGCAGGTTGAAGCCATCGTCGCTGTCGAAGTGGGAGCACGCATCTCGAAGGCGTTTCAGGAATTTGATGCAGTGCCGCTGGCCGCGGCTTCGCTCGGGCAGGTGCATCGCGCCGTGCTGCGGAGCGGGCAGCCGGTAGTCGTAAAAGTGCAGCGGCCCGGCGTGCGCGAAGTCGTGGCGGACGACCTCGACGCGCTCACGGAAATCGCCGCGGCGCTCGATGCGCACACCGAAGCGGGACGGCGTTTCGAGTTTTCAAAAATCGTGGAGGAACTGCGCAAGTCGCTCCTGCGCGAACTCGACTACCGGCAGGAGGCGGCCAACCTCCGACTAATGCGCGAGAAACTCGCGGACTTCGATCGCCTGCTCATCCCCGCCCCGATCGACGACTACAGCACGGGCCGGGTGCTCACGATGGAGGAAGTCTCGGGAAAAAAGATCACCAAACTCAGCGCGCTCGGGCGCCTCGATCTCGATGGCCCCGCGCTCGCCGAGGAGCTATTCCGCGCCTATCTCCACCAGATCCTCGTAGTCGGCGTTTTCCACGCCGACCCGCATCCCGGCAATGTCTTCATCACCGAAGATCATCGCGTGGCGCTGCTCGATCTCGGCATGGTCGCGCGCGTCGGCCCGGCGATGCAGGATCATCTGCTCAAGCTGCTCCTCGCCATCGCCGACGGCCAAAGCGACCGCGCCGCGGAAATCGCCGCGAAGATGGGAGAGCCGCGCGGAGAGTTCGAAGCGGCACAGTTTCACCGCCGCATCGCCGATCTCGTTTCGCAGCAGCAGAATGCGACCGTCGCGCAGATGCAGGTCGGGCGCGTGGTCTTGGAAGTCACGCGCATCTCCGCGGATTGCGGCCTGAGCGTGCCGTCCGAGCTGACGATGCTCGGCAAGACGCTGCTCAACCTCGATCTCGTGGGCCGCACGCTGGATCCTAATTTCGATCCGAATGATTCCATCCGCCGCAACGGCGCGGCGATCCTTCATCAGCGCACGCGACAGAGCTTTTCTCCGAGCAATCTTTTCGCCGCGATGCTCGAAACCAAGGAACTCATCGAGCGCCTGCCGGGCCGTCTGAATCAGTTTCTGGAATTGATCGCGTCGAACAAAATGCGCGTGCAGGTGGACACCATCGATCCGGATTTCCTCATGGCCGGTCTGCAAAAAATCGCTAATCGCATTGCGCTCGGGCTGATCCTCGCAGCGCTCATCGTCGGCGCGGCGATGCTCATGCGCGTGGAGACGTCTTTCCGCATCTTCGGCTATCCCGGATTTGCGATTCTCTTTTTCCTCGTGGCGTCGGCCGGCGGACTGGCGCTCGTGATTCAGATTCTGCGGAGCGATCGTCCCTCGAAGTAGCCGCTACCGGCCTTTCTTTTCCTTCGCGCTCCGAGTGATGCGCCACGTCGTCATTTGCGCTTCGGCCAGCATGTCCGCGCCGGGCCAGAGGCGGACGGCTCCGCGAAAGGCGTCCTGATTGTCGCCGCGTTCGCAACCCTCCGGGACCGGATCAAGGTGCTTGGCATTGCCTCCACCGAGTTGGAAATGATCGGCCCAGAAAATATCGCGCAGGACGGCGACAGCGCGCGCGACGGACTTTTGCCAGCGCCGCTTCCCGCCGGTGTTCAGCGCCTCCTTGCTGAGCCGATCCATGAACAGTTCCGATTTCGACAGCGGCATGATGCCGATCTCGAGCGGCACGACGGTATCATCGGCGATCAACGTCGCTCCGACGCTCGTGCCGAGGCCGAGAAAAAGCAGCCGGCCAGTGTCGTAGGTCGCGAGCGCCTGCATCGCAGCGTCGTTGATGATTCGCACCGGGCGCTTGAAAGCCTTTTCGAAATCGAAGTCCATCCAGCCCCCCGAAAGGTTAAGCGGATTGCGCACGATTTTTCCTTCGCGGACGAGGCCGGGAAAGCCGAGCGAGATCGCTTCATATTCCCAATCCGCGGTCGCTTCGAGCACACCCTTCACCATTTTGGCCGCCGTGAGAGTGCGGCCGGACGGAAACTTGCGGAAGCCCTCGTGGCCACTCGCCATGAGCTTCACATTGGTCCCGCCCACGTCGATCATGAGGATTTTCATTGCTGGTTTTTCGATGTTTCCAAAAGGCGCTCGATGAGCTCGGCCACGCCGTCGCCGTGATCGCGCGTCGTCACGTAATCGACCTTTTCGAGGATCGACGGCAAGGCATTGGAGACGGCCACGGAGTAACCGCAGATGTCGAGAAAAGCGTGGTCATTCTCCGCGTCGCCGACGCCCGCGACCTGCTGCGGCTTCAGCCCAAGACGTTGCAACGCCACGACCAGGCCGGTTGCCTTGTTCACCCCGCTTGGGAGGATCATCACCGCGCCTTTGTTGAAGATCACCTGCAGTTCCAGCCCCAGATCTTTGATCGCTTCCAGCACATCCGTTTCGTGCGGCTCCCACGTCGCCACGATCGCCTTGCCCACTTGCAGGGGCAGGCCGCGCGCGTGCAGCCGCGCCACAAATTCGCTCGGCGGCGGCTGCACGAGCGCCTCGATTTCGCCGGTTTCGGGATGATAAAGCACCGCGCCATTTTCCATCACGGCAAGATCGAAAAGACGGATTTCCGGAAAGATCGAAATCAGTTCCTGGGACTCGCGGCCCGTGACGAGAATGAGCCGGAAGCCCGCTCTTTTCAAATTCTCGAGCGCCCGCAAAGTCGATTCGCTGACCGCGCCGTGGTGCGCCAGCGTGCCATCGAAATCCGTGGCCAGTGCCCGCAAAGATTGGAGCTCGGTCGCGGTCATCGGATCATGTTTTTTTTGATGAGCGCGCGCGACTTCATCGTGCGGACCTCCGGGTGGAGCATGCGGCCCGCATGCTGCGCTCGGCGGCTCGCCGAGTGCTGGAGAGAATGCGGAGCTCCTGCTGCGAGCATCGCCCTTCACTTGTCTCCGGCGAGCCGCCGGAGACAGCACGCGAGCCGCGTGCTCCACCCAATGCACCCAGAGCCGTCATCAACCGTTTGTTCATTTCCGCTGTCCGCCCTTGGGACCATCTTTGTTGGTGGAGCTGCGTTTGCTTCCTGGTGGCATGGCGTAACTGAGTTTTAATCGGATCATCGCCAGACGCGGCATTCACGGTTGTATCAATACTTTCGTCCCGTCGCCAACCGGTCACGCGATATCTCGAGGCGACTTTACGGTGCCGCCGGGGCGAGTGTCTCCACGATCAGGCTTTCGAGTTTTGGAAAATCGATCGGCTTCGTGAGGTGCGCGAGAAAACCGACTTCGCGGCTCTTCTTCACATCGTGATCCATCCCGTAGCCACTGATCGCGATGGCGCGCACCGGGCCGTGCGGGCGAAGTTTTTCCAGCAGGTCCCAGCCAGTGCCGTCCGGAAGGCCGATGTCGCAGACGATAAGGTCCGCCGGGTTGCTGACAAATTGCTCCGCTGCGGCGGCGACACTGCCGGCTGCGGTGACGCCAAATCCTTTGCGCCGAAGCGCGCGAGCGAGGACGCGGCGGGTGTCTTCGTGATCCTCGACCACCATGATCGTCCGGCCCCGGACGGCTGCGCTCGATGGCCGCGAACGCGTATCTGCTGAATCCATCGTCGCCGCCGAAACGGGCAGGCCGATATGGAAGACCGCACCACAGCCTTTGCCGTCGCTCTCCGCGCGAATCTCGCCGCCGTGCCCCTCGACAATCGCGCGGGTGATCGCCAGACCGAGCCCGATGCCCGTGGTCGTCGGCATGGGCTTGATCGGATTGAAAGCGCCGAACACCGACGCCAGTCGCTCGGGCTCGATCCCCATGCCGTCGTCGCGGATTTCGATCACGATGCTACCATTGTCATTGGCGGTCGTGACCGTCACGTTGCCATTGATTTTTCCAAACTTGATCGCGTTCTTCAACAGATTCCAAAAGACCTGGTTGAGCCGTGCGAATTCGCCCATCACCGTCGAGTTCGTAGCGGCCAGTTCGGTTCGAAAGGTGAGACCCTTGTCGGCGAAACCGTCGTGACAGATGTCGATCGAGGCTTCGATGCAGCGATGAACGTCCACCGGCCTCTTATCGATCTTCAACCGTCCGCTGGCGATTTGCGTGAGGTCGAGCAAATCGTCAATCAGGCGCGCTTCGAGTTCGACGTTGCGCTGGATCATGGAAAACGTTTCGCGGAGGTCGGGCGTCAATCCGGGATCCCTCGCCGTGGCTGACACCAGCGACAGCACGGGCGTCAACGGGGTGCGCAATTCGTGGCTGAGCATCGCCAGGAAATCGTCTTTCGCCGCATTGGCGGCACGCAAGGCGTCGTTGTTCGCGCGGGCTTCGGCGTAGAGCCGTTCGAGTTCCGTGGTCTGCTCCTCGATGCGGCGCTCCGCACGAACTTTGTAGATCGCGTTGTTCACCGCGAGCCGGATGGAATCCGCCGCCGCATGGGTCTTCACGAGGTAGTCCTGCGCGCCGGCTTTCATCAGCGCGACCGCGGCTTCCTGATCACCAATCCCGGTGAGAACGACCGCCGGAAACGGGAGTCGCCCACGCTCGTCGCAAATCCGTTTCAGAAACTCCAGACCGTCGCCATCCGGCAGATGCGGATTGAGAACGACGCAGTCGGGGCACGTCTCGGCCACAGCCTCCAGGGCTTCCGAAAGGTTCCCCGCCTCGATCGCGCGATACGCGAAATTGGCGTCGCAGTTGATGTCGCTGATGACTCGCGCACGATCTTCGGCGGAGTCGTCGATAAGCAGTAAGGTTCGTTGCTCCATGGGCGCAGGTGGTGCAGCGAGGGATGAGACTCGCTCTTTGATCATTTATCGGCGGCCGGTGAACGTGCGGCTTTGTGCGGCTCGGAAAAACTTCCCGGCCCGCTGGATGGAGAGCATCTCCCGGGAAACTATTTCCGCAGCGCGCGTCAGCCCAATACGGCCAGGGCGGCGCAGCGCGGCGATCCGGTATTCGCCATGACTAAACTCGAACTCAAAGGCACCTGGAACGAAGCCAAAGGCAAGCTGAAGCAAAAATACGCCGACCTGACTGACGACGATCTCACGTTCGCCGAAGGCAAGGAAGACGAACTGCTCGGCCGCCTGCAAAAGAAACTTGGGCGCTCGAAAGAGGACGTCCGCAAGGAAATCGAGGCGCTCTAACCGACGCCATCAACCGCGCTCAACGAGCGGCGCGAACTCCCGGAGTTCGCGCCGCTTTTATTTTTTTCCGCTTCTCCGGGAATCCTTATTGGCGTTTGCTGGCATTCCGCATGGTTGCCCCCCACATTTCTGCCTTTCGCGGATGATCGCGCCGCGCCATAAGGTCGTGGTCATCGACGATGAGCGGACCGTGCAGGCAACGCTCACCGCCGTCCTGGAGCGGCACGGTTTTGACGTCGCGACGGCCCCGAATGCGGCGCAGGGGCGACAAAGGGTGGCGGAGATGAAACCGGATCTGGTCCTGCTTGATTTGGGTCTTCCCGACGCTGGCGGGCTGGAGGTGCTTAAGGAACTGAAAGCCGCGCGACCGGCCCTGCCAGTGATGATCCTCACGGCCCACGACTCGCTCGCGAACGCCATCGAATCGATCAAGCTCGGCGCGTTTCATTTTCTCACGAAGCCGTATGCGGTCGAGGAACTCATCAGCCTTTGTCACCGCGCGCTGGAGCAGCAGGCGCTCGTCGAGAAGACCGTGGTCCTCGAGAAAGAGAAGGCGCAGTTGCAGGTCAAATTGCGCGCCGCCGAGGAGCAGCTCGCGCCGGTGGCGATCAGCCGGCGGATGCGCGAGATCGAGCAGCTTCTCACCCGCGTTGCACCGAGCGAGGCCAATGTGTTGCTGACGGGCGAGAGCGGCGTGGGCAAGGAAGTCGTCGCCCGGAGCATCCACGAACGAAGCGCGCGAGCGGGCGCGACTGTGGTGAAACTCAATTGCGCCGCCTTCCCCGCGAACATGATCGAGGCGGAACTCTTTGGTTACGCGAAGGGTGCCTTCACCGGCGCGGTCGCCGCGTTTCCGGGAATGCTCGCGGAAGCCGACGAGGGCACGCTTTTCCTCGATGAGATCACGGAAATGCCGGTCGATTTGCAGACCCGATTTTTGCGGGTGTTGCAGGAGCGTGAATATCGTCCGCTCGGCACCACGAAGAACCGTCCGGTAAATTTCCGCCTCATCGCCGCGTGCAATCGATCGCCGGCTCTGGCGGTGCGGGAAGGGCGGCTGCGGCAGGATTTGTATTTTCGGCTGAAGACCTTTGAAATCGAAATCCCGCCGCTGCGCGAACGGCGTGAAGATATCGCCAAGCTCACGGACGTTTTCCTGCGGCAATTTGCGAAGCAACTCGGAAAGCCCGCGCCGCAACTCGATGGACCGGCACTGGAATTACTGCGCGCCTATTCGTGGCCGGGGAACGTGAGGGAATTGCAAAACGCCATCGAGCACGCGCTGGTTCTCGGTGATGGCCCGGTGCTGGCCCCCGCGCATCTCCCGCGGGAGATTCAGTCGCCGGACCTGGCGCCTGCCACCACGCTCCACCCAAATGCGCCCCTGACTTTGGTCGATGCGGAACGCGAGGCGCTGATCGAAGCGCTGCGGCGCACCAACGGTAACAAGGCGCAAGCCGCGAAACTGCTCGGGATTCACCGCGGAACGATCTACGTGAAGATTCGTCAGTTCGGCCTTTCGATCTGACGAGCGGCTCGCCCCGCGCCCCGGGGGGGAGGCGGCGGGGAAGCCGGTTTCGCAGAAAATGTGGGCGGACTTAGGCGTGCGCGGTCGGCATCGATTCGTGCAGTTCGCCGAACGCGAGGACTGCGGAACGCAGTTTGCGGAGTGCAAGTTCGAGGCGCGTTTTGACGGTTCCCAGCGGGATGCCGGTGTGAGCCGCGATCTGGCGCTGAGACATGCCGCGATAGTAGGCGAGCCGCACGGCCTCCTGTTGAGCGGAAGGCAGGTCTCCGATCATGCGCGACACGGCTTCACCGCGGTCCGACTGCGCGACCTCTTCATCCGCGCCGTTATGAGTCCCCTCGGAAACGCAGATCGATTGTTCGCGCAGGCGATCCTGCGCCCGGCTGTAAGCCATCTTGCGACGGATGCGATCGATGGTGCGGCGCCGCACCAGCGTGACCATCCAGCCGAGGGCGTGCCCTTTATTGACATCGTAAGCCTCGGCCCGGCGCCAAATCTCGAGGAGGCATTCCTGGACGAGATCATCGACATCCGGATCGTTGTTGATAATGCGGCCGATGATCGTCCGCATGAGTGCGTGATGGCGTTGATGGAGCGATTTGAGCGCCGCCTCATCGCCTTGCTGAATGCGCGCCATGAGTTCCTCATCGGTTGGTTCGCCGGCGACAAATGGGACGCGTTGATTGATGTATTGGTGGTCGAATGAGTGAAGCATGGTCGTGGTTTGGTTGCTCGCCTTGTATTTGCGTTCCCCGTGCCAAGCCGCTTTTACTCAGGAACCACCGGACGCCACCCAAAATTACGTCGTAAAATCCAACACCTTTGTCGTGCGTGTGCGACACCTCACATCTTCCCAGTTTTCGAGACAGCCAACGCAACCGTTTGCGGCGAAACTTAAGAAGAGTATGTGGCAAGAACCTGATATTCCCCTGAAGCGCGTGGTGTCCTTTGTCCGCCAGCACGCGCACGATTTTCGCAATGGCCTGAACTGCCTCGACCTCGAAACGGCAATTTTGGAGGAGTTTGTGAGCGGAGATGAAGGCCAGGCGTGCCTGCGCCGATTGCGCAAACAGTTGCGTTCACTCGCGGAGCAATTGCGTTCACTGTCCTCGCGGTTTCAAGATCCACAGCCGGTCACGGGTTCGATTTCTGCGCGCGAGTTGTTATTGATCTGGCGGGAAAAGCATTCTGCACTGGAGGATCCGCCCGAGGTTTCCTGGCAGGATAAGTTCGGCGACGAAAAAGTGAGCGTGGACGTAGAAATGATCGCGGCCGTTTTCCGCGAACTGCTCGTCAATGCCGGGGCTTTTTCGAAAGGCGCTTCGCTGACCGTGAGCGCGCATTTTGCGGACGGAAACGCGATCTTTGAATTGCGCGAACCGAAGAAGGAAAAGCTGGACCCGAGCAGTTGGGGCCACGCTCTTTCCACCACCCGCAGCGACGGCTACGGTCTCGGACTCTGGGGCGCGCGACGACTGATCCATGCCAACGGCGCAAAGATCATGCAGCGCTACACTCCGGAAGACGAGATGCTCACGACGCAAATCTCCATTCCAGCTTCGTAAAATCAAAATGGACGGATCGGACGCGCTTTTGCATCCGATCCGTCCATTGTTTTTTTTGACCTCGCGCTTACCCGATTGGAGGTGTGCGGCGTCCCATCAGCAGCATAATGACGAACAACACCAGGAAGACGAAAAACAGAATTTTCGCAATGCCAATGGCGGTGCCCGCAATCGTCGTGAAGCCAAGAACGCCGGCGATGAGTGCGATGATGAGGAAGGTAACGGCCCAGGAGAGCATGATAGGTGATTTCCTTTCGAGTTTGAGTTTGACTGATACCACAAGGTTTCGGCGCCCACTGCTCTTTGCGTGTGTCAAAATTTCAAATTTCGTGCTGGCGCTCGCACCCACCTGCGCCGCGGGTTCTGCCAACCTCTGACCGCCGACCGCCCGCGGGAAATCCTCACTCGTTTTTCCACTCAGCCCGCGCCACCGGATCATCCAACAGCTCACGCTTGAGGGCGAGCGCCATGCAGGTCGGGCAAATGCCGTGGGAAAAGTCGGTGCCTGTCTGTGCGTGGATGTAGGCGTCGATTTCCTGCCAGTAGTCACCGTCGTCGCGCACTTTCTTGCAATACATGCAGATCGGCAAAAGGCGCTTGAGCTGGCGCACTTCGTCGAGAGCTTTTTCGAGATCTGCGATGCGTTGCTGACACCGCTCTTCCAGGTTCACCACCCGCTCGCCGCAACGCAATCGGGCCAGGAGCTGCGCGGCATCGACAGGTTTGCTGAGAAAATCATCCACGCCGGCCGCGAAGGCCGCGAGGACGTCGTTCGTCTGGTCGCGCGCCGTGACCATCACGACATAAGTGTAGCGGTAGTAACTCTTCGGCAGCGTGCGCACGGCGCGGCAGACGTGCAGGCCATCGAGGTGCGGCATTTCCCAGTCGAGCAGCGCGATATGCGGCGGATTCTCTCCGACCAGCACTTCCAAAGCCGCCTGCCCGTCGTTCGCCACCGTCACGTCAAAACCATGGCGTTGCAGAAGAATGACCAGCGCAGCGCGCGTCTTCTCATCGTCTTCCGCCACGAGGACGCGCGTCGGTGCCGCGCCGTATTCGGGCAGGTCAGTCGTGGTCGTATTCACATCCATTGTTTCGCACCCGGTGTTCCGAAAGATTGTCTAAAGATAAACCACGCATAGATGCCGGCGCTTCGTCGTCCGACCGCGACCGATGCGTTATACCGAACGCATTTGAAAAGCGAACGCTGGAGGGCGGAGCTCCTGCGCCGCCGAAACCCATCCGCGGAGGTGGGTGGTCGTGGATCAATTCGTCTTCCGCCAAATTCAGACGCTACCAAGTCGGCCCCAGCGTCGCGCGAGCTCCGCTCTCCAGTCGAAAGTCCGAGGTTCAACGGCGTTTGGTAATGACCCGCAAAGCAAGGTCTAGACTGGAATCTTCGGTCTTCGCCTCAGCAGATGCTCAGCACCTTCATGATCACGTCCTGTGGTCGCGGAAGTTGTTTGGGTTCAACTTTGGGGCTGTAGATCGCGGGAGCGTCCAACGACGTGACGCGAAGGATCGGAGCGTCAAGGTCGTCGAAACATTTCTCCTGAAGCATCGCGGCAATCTGCGCGCTGACGCCACAGAACGGCTTGTTTTCATCGATGAGCACGGCCCGGTGCGTCTTGCGGACGCTCGCGAGGATGGCGTCTTCGTCGAGCGGCCGGATGCTGCGCAGGTCGATGACTTCGGCGTTGACGTCGTGCTCGGCGGCCAGGAGTTCGGCAGCCTTGAGCGCGGTGAGCGCGGCCCGACCGTGGGCGATCAAAGTGACATCGGTTCCTTCCTTTTTGATGTCCGCTTTGCCGAGCGGGATGAGGTATTCCTCCTCTGGCACTTCGCCCTTTTCGCCGTAAAGCAGCGTGTTCTCCATGAACATGACCGGGTCGTTATCGCGGATCGCGGTTTTCATCAGCCCCTTGGCATCGTAGGCGGTAGCCGGGCAGACAACTTTGAGTCCGGGAATATTGGCGAGCCAGTTTTCGGGTGTGTGGCTGTGTGTAGCGCCGACATTCGTGCCGCCATTGGCGGGGCCGCGAATCACGATCGGGCAATTGATTAGGCCGCCGCTCATGTAGCGGATTTGCGCGGCGTTGTTGACGATCTGGTCGTAGGCGACAGTGGCGAAGCTCCAGAACATCAGCTCCATGACGGGCCGCAGCCCGAGCATGCTCGCGCCGACGCCCATGCCGATGAAGGCCGCTTCGGAGATGGGCGTATCGACGACCCGTTTGTCACCGAATTTTTTCCACAAGCCGCGGGTGACTTTATACGCGCCGTCGTATTGGGCGACTTCTTCACCAATGAGCACGACGTTCGGGTCGCGCTCGATTTCCTCGGCAAAGGCTTGGTTAAGGGCTTCGCGGTATTCGATGAGTGGCATGGCTGGCTAGTCGTGAAAGAAATGTTTCCCGGTGCGGCCAGCTTCGGTCTGGCGATCGACTTCAAAATACACGTCCTCGAAAATGCTCTCGTCGCTCGGGATCGGGCTTTCTTCGGCAAATTGCGCGGACGCCGCGGACTCCTCCCTGGCCGCTTCGCTGATCTCCTCGAACTGCTCTTCCGTCAGGACGCCCTCGGCGATGAGCTGGCGCTTGAAGAGCTGGATGGGGTCGTGCTGCGCCTTGTATTTTTCGATCTCTTCCTCCGACCGGTATCCGCCCTTGTGCTTCGCGTCGGCGACGGAATGGCCGTAGTAACGGTAGGTATCGAACTCGAGAATCGTCGGGCGCGATTTGGTGTGCGCCCGTTCAATGGCCTGCTGGGTGACGGCGCGCACTTCGTAGAGGTCCTCGCCATTGGCCTGCGCCCAGTCGATAGCAAAAGCCTCGCCGCGTTGGGCGAGGCATCCTTTGACTACGGAGGAGCGTTCGAGGCTCGTGCCCATCGAGTATTTGTTGTTCTCGATGATGTAAATTACCGGGAGATCGAAGAGTGCCGCCATATTCAGCGATTCGTAGAAGCAGCCCTGATTGACCGCGCCGTCGCCGAGGAAGCAGAGCGCCGCACCCTTGAGCCCCTTGTATTTAAGACCGTAGGCGAGCCCGAGGCCGAGCGGAGTCTGACCGGCGACGATCCCGTGGCCGCCCCAGAAATTCTTGTCCGGCGCAAAGAAATGCATCGAGCCTCCCTTGCCCTTCGAGCAGCCGGTGGCTTTTCCGTAAAGCTCGGCCATGCACTCGTTCATGGTCATGCCGACGCCGAGCGCGTGAGCGTGGCAGCGGTAAGCGGTGATCGTGTGATCGTGGTCGCCCATCAGCGAGCAGGTGCCCGTCGCGATGGATTCCTGACCGATATAGAGATGGAGAAAGCCGCCGATTTTACCGCCGTTGTATTGCCTCAGAGCCTGCTGTTCGAAGCGGCGCATGCGGAGCATTTGGCGCAGAAGACCGATTTTCTCGTCTTTCGTGAGCTTTGCGTTGATGGGCGCAGTAGCGTAATTTTTGGCTTTGACGGCAGTTTCCATAAGCAGGAGGCGATGGCGGCTGAGTGATGTAATCGCCGGTCGGTAATTGTGCAACCTTCAAGAGGATTTCGCCGTAAAATCGTCGCGGAAGATCCTGCTTCGGCACGGATTCCTCAGTCAGGAGCGCCGCGCGGTATTCGCACCCGGGATCACTTCAGAATTACCAACCCGGCGAAACTACGAAAGGTCGTTTTCCTTCGCTGAGTCAATGGTCGGAAAAGCGGAGGCGCTTTTCACCTCCGAAACTTGGAATCCTGCGTGCGCGATCACTTCGCACAGCCTGGTTTGAGTCACCGTCTCTGGGTCGTGCCGAATGGCAAATCCCATCTCGATCAAAGTCAGTGATTCAACGCCAGGTAAAGCAGCCAGAGCGCTCTGAACCTGTTGTTGATCGGCGGGAGATTTCAGCCCTTCCACAAAAATCTCCGTGTCCACAGAGACCTGCAATTCCGGCGGGATTCCATGAGGGGATTCGTTGTCCATCAGGCGAAGCAATTTCCCGAAATAAACAGGCAGGCAAAAGCGGCGGTCAGTCCCGGCGATTGAGCTTCGAGAGCAGGCGCAGTATCTCCAAGTACAGCCAGACGAGCGTCACGAGCAGGCCGAATCCCGCGTACCACTCCATGTATTTCGGTGCGCTTTGCTGAGCGCCCTGCTCGATCATATCGAAGTCGAGGATGAGGTTCATCGCGGCGATGACCACCACGACGAGACTGAAGATGATGCCGACGGTGCCGTTGCCGAAAATGCCGGGAATCTGAATGTGGAAAAAGCCAAGGACCATCGAGACGAGATAGAGAAGGGCGATGCCACCCGTGGCCGCGATGACCCCGCGTCGGAAGCCGCTGCTGGCGCGAATCAAGCCCATCGTGTAGGCCGCGAGGAGCGCGGCGAGAGTGCCAAAGGTCAGCATCACCGCCTGGATGACGATCCCGGGAAGCCGCTGCTCAAACATGCAGGATAGACCGCCGATGAAGAGCCCTTCGAGCACCGCGTAGAGCGGCGCAGTCACGGCGGACCATTCCTTTTTGAACGTGGTGACGATCGCGACGATGAACCCGCCAATCGCGCCGCCCATGAGCCACGCATTTGCGGAAGCGATGTCACCTTTCCAGAAAAGCTGCCACGTGTAAGAAGCCGAGAGAGTGGCCAGCGCGAGGAGGAATGCGGTTTTGTTGACCGCGCCCTGGACGGTCATGGCTTCGGTGGGAGCGACGCGCCCGGCGGCGGTGAAAGTA
>JBBSDS010000041.1:0-20427 GCA_038240495.1 Chthoniobacterales bacterium
CCAGCGAAGATGCATCAGATAATCGCGGCAGAGTTCGTTGGTCGCGAAGCGCCGTTCAAATTCGGCTAGGTTACGAGGGTAATCCTCCACGATCCTTCATGCTACCTATCGGAATTACGTGAGTCAAGTGCATACCTAGACACCGCCTAATGGCTCTTGCCGCAGGAATTCGCCTCGGCCCCTACGAAATCCGCGCGCCCTTGGGCGCGGGTGGCATGGGCGAGCTGTATCGCGCCCGCGACACCCAACTGAAACGCGACGTCGCATTAAAAGTGCTACCGGAAGCGTTTGCGCGTGATCCCGAGCGCATGGCCCGGTTTCAACGTGAAGCGGAGGTTCTAGCCTTGCTGAATCAGCCGAACATTGCAGCGATCTACGGTGTGGCGGAAGGCGGCGGTGTGCGAGCGCTGGTGATGGAATTGGTCGAAGGTCAAACGCTGGATGCTCGCCTCGATCGGGCGAAGCTCTCCATCGCCGACACGCTGCGTTACGGGGCGCAGATTGCAGAAGCACTGGCGGAGGCGCACGCGAGAGGAATCGTGCACCGCGACCTCAAGCCGGGCAACATCATGCTGTCGCGGTCAGGCGTCAAGGTGCTTGATTTTGGGCTTGCCAAGCTAACAACCGCAGATGAAACGCTCACGTCCAGTCGAGTTCTCATGGGTACTCCGGCGTATATGGCTCCGGAGCAACGCGAAGGTAGCCCGACCGACTCGCGAACTGACATTTACGCGCTGGGCCTCGTTCTGTACGAAATGGCCGTGGGGAAGCGCGCCGTGCATGGTCAAACGGGCTCGCTCGAGAATATGCCCGCGCAGCTCGCGCACGTAATCGAACGTTGCCTTGCACCAGACCCGGATGACCGATGGCAATCAGCCCGTGATGTCAAAGCCGAACTACAGTGGGCACGCCCACGACGGCCGAGGCAGCCGTATCTTTGCGAAGGGGCCTATCCTGGCCCTGGGTGGCCGCTTCAGTGATGCTCGCGCTTGCGACCGGCGCTGGAGTGTGGCTGTCTGCCCGTGGCGCTCGACAATCCCCAGCAGCGGCACAGCCTTTTTCTTTCCGCATCCCTGTACCGGAAGGATTACGGATGCTCGGTCGCAGCACGTTTTCCATTTCTCCCGATGGGAAGACGCTGGCATTTTTTGCGGTTCGATCGGACGGCATTCAACACATCTGGGTGCAGCGGATTGGAGAGCTCGAAGCCAAACTCCTGCCCGACACGGAGACTCCACCTGAGGCCGCATCGCCCATCTGGTCGCCCGACAGTAAAACCATTGCGTTCCACGCCAACGGAAAACTGAATAAAATTAACGAACGGCGGCATGCCACAGGCAATCTGCGACGTCTCCACTTTCGTCTCCAGCGGTTCGTGGAGCCTTGATAACGTCATCATTTTCGGAGACCTGACGCGGGGGGTGATGCGGGTTCCAGCGTCAGGCGGGATGTCCGTGGCTCTCACCGCCCTTGCTCACGGCGAGAGTTTTCAAGGGTTTCCCGTTTTCCTGCCGGACGGCCGCCACTTCCTCTACCACAGGAGCGGGGGCCCCGAGGACGTAAATGGGATTTACGTGGGTTCCATTGACGTAGAGCCCGCTAAGCAGGACGCCAGACGATTGCTTGCGCTACCACAAGTGGTTCAGGTCGTAAGTCTGGGTGACAACAAAGTGAAGCTTGTTTACCTGCGAGAAGGAACATTGATTGCCCAGGATTTTGATGCCGCCAAACTGAAACTAACAGGTGAGGCGGCAATCGTGGCGGAGCAGGTTGGAAACTCCCTGGTCTTTGGATTCCATGCAGCTTCGCCGAATACACTGGCTTACCGGTGCTGTGTCCAGTGCTCCAGAAAAGGTTTTCTCGGTCGGTTGCTGTGGAAGATTTGCAAGCGGATCCAGGAAGGTTTCGGTGTAAATGGACAAATGTTTAAAATTCAGCTAAGCGCGGTTTTGCTACGAATTATGATAGACTGACGATATGCTACTCGAAGTCAATCTTCGGCGCGGTCATCTGGCCAGCCGCCGGAGCACTTCCTGAGCCGCTGAGCGGGCCGGTGGATCGTTCCCCTGCGCTGCCATGCGCAATTGACCTGCCGCCTCGGCGTGATTGCCCATCCGCCCCAGTGCCAGTCCCAACTCGTAGTGGGCGCGTCCAGTATCGGGATTCAGTTGAATGGCGAGCCTCAGTTCTCGGACAGCCCCCGCCAAGTCGTTCTTCGCGGAAAGCAGGTAGCCCAACAGTTCATGAGCCGCGGCCACCTGCCAATCCGACGCAATAGCCGCGCGCACCTGTGTTTCCGCCGCCGTCCCCTGATTGATGTTGGCCAGCAGGCGCGCATAGTTCAGCCGGGCCGGTCCATATGCCGGGTTGATACGGATACTCTCTTCGAACTCCTGTCGCGCCTCGTCGACATCGCCTCGCGACGCCAAAAACTTCGCCAGGTTATCGTGCCACTCCGCGACACCTGGATTGATCCGGATCGCTTCACGGAACTCCCGCTCCGCGCCTGCAATGTCTGCTGTACTTGTCAGCAGCGCCGCCAGATAATTCCGCAGATCCGGCGCCTCGGGATTCAGGCGGATGCCTTTTAGCAGTGAACTTTTCGCTTCCTCCTTCTTATCCTGCTGCCACAACACCCAGCCCAGCAGGCCCCAGGCAGCGCCGTCGTCCGGCCGCAGTTCTTTGGCGCGCCGCAGGGCGGTCTCTGCTTTCGCCCACTGTCCGGTGTCTATCAGGGCGTTGCCAAGCTGCAGCTGAAGAATTTCGGACGAGGGCGCGAGGCGGGTGGCCTCGTTGAGTGCCGCGATGCCCTTTGCAGTGTTGCCCTCTGTTCGGTAAGCCTCACCAGCTGCTGCATACCATCCGGCCTGTCCGGGACGCGCCTTCTCCAGCAGTCCGCTCAGCGTTTTCAGCCCGGAAACTGAGTTGCTCCGGTCCGTCACCTGCGCGAGCGCCAGATAAAGCGCGGACTCCGGATCTGACCCAGCTTTAGCGGGGTAGTACGGCACAACCTCTCCGCGATACAGAGTCTTGGCGTCTGACTTTTCGCTCTTCACCGCCACCAGATCCCCTGGGGGCGGCCCCCTGACGATCCCGTGGTCAGTCATCACGATGTGAACCGCGTCGTCCGTCCGGCGGCGGGGCATATGGCAGCTCGTGCATTTGGCACCTGGCCCATGCGCTGTCGCGGGCTGCGATGTGCCGGTGTGGCAGCTTCGGCAAACGTCGTTGTAGTGCGTGGTTGCCGCCTCGCCGCGCGGAATGTCGTGAGGATTGTGGCACGTTGTGCAGCGAAGCCTGCCCTCGCTTTCGATAAAGCAGCGGCTCTTTCTGAGCCGGTAGGCGTGGTGCGCCACTTCGAATTCCGAATTGCGGCCATCAGCGCGGTCGAACGTCAGGTGGAAATCAGCCAGCTTCCTGCCCGGAACCCAGGAAAACGGACCACGGTCGAATTTCTGCAACGAATGCGGCAGCATGCGGCTGGTGGTTTCCAGATGACAGGCCATGCAAACCTCCATTTCGCGCTCCGGCGGCAACCTTGCCGGGTTCACGATCGCGGCACGGATCGCTTCCGGACGGGCTCCCGCCGTTCCAGCAACATCGATATGCCGTTGCCCCGGACCATGGCAGCGCTGGCAATCGATGCCTTCTGGCAGCGGCTGCAGGTACTGTGCCTCCGCCCCGGGCTCTTCGTGTCCGGCGCGGACCTGCGGGTAGCCGTTGTGGCAGAACATGCATTCATAGTGGATAACGCGGGTTGAGCCCTTATACTCGGCACGGTCGTAACCGGGATTCATGGCAAAGTAGCCGCCTTTTTCGGCATACCATCCGAGCGGGAGTTCCTGCAGAGTATCGCGTTCCGTCAAATGAATGTAGGTCCGCGCATGATTTCCGGAACCCATGACGAAATCGATTTGCTTCTCATCCACATTCGTTTTTTTGCCGTTGAAGCCAACCTGCCAGCGGCGCTGATAGTACTTGCCGTCGCGGCGAATCACGGAGAACCATGACTGCGAAGCCTCGTGATAAAAAGGCTTCGCCGCGTCCAGCTCCCCCTCGGGCGCTGTGAGGTGTTGGAACGACCGGCCCATTCCGGTTTCCCTGTAAGTCGCAGCGATCTTCGGGTGGCAAGCTTCACAAGCCTCCGCCGGCGCGTACCCCGGCGCCATGCCCGCCGTGACCGCATGCCGCACATCGCTCCTCTTGCGATGAATGAAGACCGCGAATCCGCCTGCGAGCGCCACCACCATGGCGATTACGAGCGGTATTCGCGCTGCTTTCATGCGACTCAGCATAGCTGGCATTTTCTCACGGGATCCCAAAGAAAAAGGGCCGCCGAGGTCAAGTCCGGCGGCCCTTTCGGGTGCAACTGGTTACCGCGGTTTAGAACTGGATACGCGCTTCGAGCGATATGATGCGCGGTCCGCGTTCGCCGGTCAGAGCGCCAATGTTTGCATTGGTGTTCCGGTAGGCGCCGAACGGTTTGGTGGAGTCCACCGGAGTGAACGTAAACGTGTTGTTCACACCCGTGAACTGAACGTGGTTGAACACGTTGAATGCTTCCACCTTGAGTTGCAGTGTGCGGCGCTCATTGTGTCCAAGCTGGAACTTGCGGTTCAGCGTCATGTCATAGTTGGCATAGCCAGGCCCGTACATGATGTTTACGCCGGCGTTACCGCTGGTGCCGACGGCAGGAATCGCAAAGGCATTCGGGTTAAACCAGAGCTGCCCGTGAGGGAGACCGGGCGCGCCCTGGGGCACGTTTGCGAACGGATTGCCCACCACGTCGATGCGCGCATTAGTGTTACTCCCAGTCTGGTTTGCGCTAGGCCCCTGGCTTGCGGTACCCGCAATGTTGATACCGTTTGTTGTTGTAAAGCCCGGCGTAAAAGGCGAACCCGACGAGAAAATCGTGATGCCGGAGAGGTTCCAGCCGTCGGTTACCATGCCAAGAAACTTCTGATTAAATTTCCTGCCGGCCTTCGGCAGGTCGTATGCGTAGTTGATCGAAGCCAGGTGGCGGCGGTCGGAGGCCTGTGGTCCCCAGTTGCGCTTGTAGTTGTCGCCTACCAGCGGGTCGAAAGACGTGATCGCGAAGCTGTGCGACCAGGTGTAGGCGGCGCCGAAGAGCAGACCGCCCTGCAGCCGGCGGCGAACGGAGGTCTGCAAACCGTCATACCGGGATTTGGCGCCGAACTGGAGCTGGTTGATATCGCCGAAGCCAGGATAGTTGGGCCGCTCGAAGGCCGCCGGCAGATGGTTCACCTGCTGCGTGGTGGCGTTGACGCCCTGGGTAGGATCGACATAGGTGTTGAAGTCGCTTCCCAGCGGCACCGGGTTCAGGTTCACGCGGAACGGACGATTCAAACCAAAGGTGCCCTGATAAGAGACGTCGATTACTGTACCGAAGCCGATGTTGCTCTGGACGCCCAGGCTGGCGCTGCGGTTCTGGGGGATAGGCGTGTGGCCATTCCACTGGTTGATATTAGCCGGCCCAAACAGTCCGCCGGCGGTGGCCAGGGTGCTGATGTTGCCGTAGTACGCAGTAGGCTGGTAACCGACGGGGGGCTGACCGGACATGTTGTACACTTGGTTGCCGTCCAGGCGATCGTAGAAAGAGCCGTAGCCGCCGCGAATAGCCGTCTTGCCGTTGCCGAAGACGTCAAAGGCGAAACCGATGCGGGGCGTCGCGACGATGTAGGCGTTCGTGTAGGTATCGAACGAGGCGCCATCCAGTCCGGCGACGACCATGCCATTTGCTGGATTCCCGCTGTTCGGTACGAAAAGACCTATGTTGGTTGAGGGGACTTGATTGCCCGTCGCTGCATCGATGCCCACCCGGTTCGCGCCACTGCAGGATACTGCGCCGTTCTTGCAGAAGGGCGTATAGAGGCGTGGCACGGCAGACTTGGAGTATTTCGTCGTATCTAGGTAAGAAAACTCCTTAAGTCTATCGATCTGAGGCGAAACATGATAGAAGCGCACGCCGTAATCGACGGTCAGGCGCTTGCCGATGCGCCAGTCGTCCTGCACGTAGAACTCAGTGTTCCAGTAGAACGTGTCGTACACAAAATGACCGCTGTTCTCCGAGTAGGTGGAGTAGTTGCCCAGCAGCGCATTGGCGAAACCATTACCCGTATTCAGAGGGTTGTTCGTGTCGTTGCCGAAATTGTAGTTCCCCAGGTAGTTGATGTTGCCGGGCTGCAGCTTGCGGTTGTATTCGACATAGATACCGGCCTTAATACTGTGCTTGCCCTTAATCCAGGTCAGGTTGTCCGAGAATTGCTTGATGCGGTTGGTGTTGATGTAGTCGATATCGCCCGGGCTGTAGTTCGGCGTGTTCAGCGGAATGGCGCCGAAGTTTATCTGGGGTAGAAAGCTGCCGTAGCCGTTGGAGCAGTTGCAGGGGCCGGACAGCAAGTCGCCACCGGGACCAGGTCCCAGCGGGTGGAGCGGAAAGAGGCTCGGCAGCGGCTGGCCTGCCTGCGGCGTACCCTGGGTTCCGTTAGCCAACGAACGGGCTACTTCGGCGGGGACTGCCGCGAAATAGGCGAAGTAATTGTAGCTGAAGTTGTAAGTCGCCTGGTTCACCAGCGTAGGGCTGAATGCGTAGTTCACGGTCCCAACATAGCCGGTGCCCGGGTTCGGGTGTCGCTGAACGCCTTTGTTGAACTGGATGCCCTTGTAGTACTGGTCTTGACTGTCTTCGTCGTGGCCGTAGCGGAAGAAGGCGTTGAGCTTCGAGGTCGCGTTCACGTCGATGCGGATAATGTCGTTGCGGCGGGGGTGCGCGCCGGCCGCGGCGGCCTGAAAGTTAGCCGCCTGATACTGAGCTGTGCCCGGGGCGAACACTGTGTTCGGTAACGGGAAGAAGTTCAGGAGAGCCTGGCCCCAGCCGTTGATGCGGCTCTGCGGGATGATGTTACCCGGGAACTGGGCATTGCCGTTCTGCGGATCGGTGATCCTGATCAGCGATCCGTCCTGCGCAAAGCTCTGCGAGAAATTGCCGGTCCGTTCGAGAGTGGTGGGCATCGTGCGGTACTGATTCGCGAAATTCACCAGCTGCCGCGTATATTCCTGCGAGGCAAAGCCAAACACCTTAGTCTTCTGTGTGTTAAACAATTTGGGAATGTAAATGGGACCACCCAGGCTCCAGCCCGCGATGTTGTAGCGATAGCGCGGAACCGGAAGACCGGTCTGGTTATTGAAAAACTGGTTGGCGTTGAAACCTTCGTGACGATGGGTCCACCAGCCGCTGCCGTGGAATTCCTGCGTACCGCTCTTGGTGGTCACACTGATGGAGGCGCCGGAATTGCGACCGTATTCAGCGGCGACGTTTGAGACCAGGACTTTTATTTCCGCAATGGAGTCGATGTTCGGTTCAAAGTGAGCGAAGCAGTTGGAACAGCCTGTGTCGATGTCTGTGGCGCCGTCAACCGACATCCCGATGATTCCGGTGTTGCCGCTGAAGGTGAGGCCACCCAGGACCGCTCCACCGGCGGCGTCGCGCCCGTTGCTTGTGTCAACCACGCCGGGCAATATTTTCATGTAACTCATCAGGTCGCGACCTTTGATCGCGACCTGGTTCAACTGGCTTGCATCGACGATCGCACTGCGATCGCTGCTGGCGGTTTCCACCGCGGCCATTTCGCTCGTGACGCTGATCGATTCGGTCATTGCTCCGAGCGTGAGAATCATGCGCCCCAGGTCCCGGGTTTCGCTGGTGCCCAGCGCAATATCGTTGATCGTCAGGCCCTTGAATCCCTTGGAGCTAACGGTCGCCGAATAGGTCCCTGCGTAGATGTTCGCCATGCGGAAGAACCCCGCGGCGTCCGCCGTGGCATTGTGGACACCGGCGGTGCCCGTGTTGGTCAGTGTGATTTCCGCCCCGGGAACTACCGCCCCGGCCGGATCCACAACCGTTCCTACGATGGAACTGGTAATCGTTTGGCCGAACATTGCCATACCGCCGAACAGCAGCACACAAGCCGACTTGGCTATTTTGAGAGATAACATTCGTCTGCCCTCACCTTACCCAAACCTAGGTCTCCGTGGACCGATTTCACAACTGAGCTTTAAGTATACAAAACTTGGAACGCGCATGCGCGATCGCGATTACACCGTGAAAATCGCCGGAATCGTTGGGAAGCTTGAAGCCGGAGGGGAAGTGCGGATGCTTTATTTCGCCGCCAGCCGGTCTCTCCGGACGATTCCGTCGCCTTCGCGAATCACCACGAGCTGACCCGCATTCACGTCGGCAACCCGCTCCGTCCGTCCGCTGGGCCAGCGAATCTCCAGGCTGACCTTGTCGGCGAATCCCAGCCCGAAGTGTAAGCGGCGGTCATTTGCGGAAAGAAACGACGATTGCGCCATCACCGCCTGCGCCTGCGTCCGGTCGCCATATTTCGCGATCACCTGGGCCCCAATAGCGCTGCGGTTCGACTCCGTTCCGATCAGCAGAACTTTCAGCCATCGCCCTGTTCCGGAAACATCGTTCCGGAGCAAAGACGGCGGCTCGTTCATGTTGACAATCAGAATGTCGACATCGCCGTCGTTGTCAAAATCACCAAACGCAACGCCCCGGGAAGAATGCGCCTCTTTCATCGCGGGGCCCGCCTGGTCCAGCAATTCCTCGAATTTTCCGCCACCCAGATTGCGAAACACTACGTTCGGCGTCTTCCACGGTGCATCCGGCAGGTCCTTCTCCACTTCCGGTGAAACCATTCCTGTTGCATAGAAAATGTCCGGCAGTCCGTCGTTGTCGAAATCCTGAATCGACGCTCCCCAGCCTACGAAGCGTGTCTCCACCCCGAGACCGGCACGCACCGTGACATCGCGAAACGAACCGCGGCCGTTATTCCGGTATAGTGCGTTCGTATCTCCGCTGAAGTGGGTCTTGAAGATGTCCAGGTGGCCGAGGGTCTCGGTGTCGCCGATGCCCAATCCCATGCCCGCCTGTTCCTTACCGTCTTCGTTCAGCGCCACGCCGCTTTCAAGGCCCCGCTCCGTGAAAGTGCCATCACGGTTATTACGGAACATCAGGCTTGGGGAGCTGTCGCAGGCAACATAGATGTCCTGCCAGCCGTCGTTGTCGAAGTCCGCCGCCACAGCGGTCAGGCCGTAACCCTTTCCGGCCTGCAGAATTCCCGACTGTTCACTTACATCCGTAAAGGTTCCGTCGCCATTGTTGTGATACAAGCGGCAGGCATCCTGCGGCAAACCGGCCGGTCCGCAATACACGGGAACTCCTCTCCAGTTGCAGGCCGGGTTCTTTCCGCGCGGCTGAATCCTGCCGGTATCAAAGACCAAATAATGCGATACGAAAAGGTCCAGCCTGCCGTCCCGGTCGTAGTCTACCCAGGTACAGCCGCTGCCATAGCGCACTCCCGGATGCAGCAATCCCGCCTTTTCCGTGACATCCGTGAAGGTTCCGTCGCCGTTGTTGCGAAACAGAATGTTCTGGCCCCAGCAGGTGATAAACACGTCGTCGAAGCCGTCGTTATCGTAGTCCCCGATGGTGATGCCGGCGGCCCAGACGCTTCGCCCCATGCCGGATTTTTCCGTCACGTCCCGAAAGGTGCCATCGCGATTGTTGTGGTACAGGCGAGTGGTTGCGCCTCCCGGCGTCGGCCCCGCACGCCGCCGTCCAGTCAACATCACAATGTCGAGCCAGCCGTCGTTGTCGTAATCGAGAAACGCGGCGCCGCAGCCGATCGATTCCAGAATGTAATCGGCGCGCCCCTCGTCGCCATAGATAATCGGCGCTGTTAAACCGGCAGCCGCCGCGACGTTCACAAACTTCGCGTGGAATGGCAGCCCGGACGGTTTCCCCCGAGGGGTGGGCGCAACGCCACGCGATGCCATTCCGCGGAAGGGAATGTCTTGGGCCAGACCCGGCAACGCGAGGGCGGGGATTGCGAGCATTTCGCGCCGCGTCACTACCACTCCTCCGGTGGTCTGCGCTCGAAGAGCTGTGCGGGATTTCTCTTCTCGGCGGCGGCGTCTTTCACCGGGCGCTGAGCGAGAACTGTTTCGGCCTGGGCATCCCGCGCGTTTCCCAACGCCAGGTAGGTCGCCGCGAGCGCCTTGTGAGGCTCCGTCCAGTCGGGGCGCAAGGCTGCCGCCTTTTGTTGCCAGTCCACGGCGTTCCGGAAATCCTTCTTTCGGAACGCAATGTTTCCTGCCAGCAACCGAACCCACGCGTCGTCTGGCGCGAGTGCCAGTGCCCGGTTCACCGCTCCTTGGGCATCCGCAAGCCGTTCTGGCGCGGTTCGCAGTATACACTCGGCCAGATAGTAGAACGCGTCCGGGCTCCGCGCTCCCAGGCCCACGGCCGTTTCCAGCGCTTTTCGCGCCTCGCCATACTGCGCGCGTTCCGCGAGAATCAACCCCCTTGCCACCCACCCCGCCGAGCCTTCCGGCCAGCGGTGCAGCACTGTGTCCAGCAGCTTTTCAGCTTGCGACGTATTTCCGGCATTTTCGAGCAGCGTCGCTTTCAGCAGAGGAATCTTCGGCTCCCGCGGCATGGCTTCGGCCGCCCGGTCCAGCAGTTGAATGGCGTCCGGGGTTCGCCCGTTACGACTCAGCAGTACCATCTGTTGCCAATAAAGGCCGGTGCGCCCCGGCGCAGCGCGCAGAGCCCGATCCATGGCGGCAATTGCCTCCGCGGCCTGACCCGCCGCATCCAGCATCTCCGCTCTGGCCAGGTTGTAATCGGCCGTGTCACGGCCCTTCCGCGGCACGCGTTCCAGCGCTTGCAGCCCTTCTTTCGGTCCGCTCGCGCGGAACGCGGCTACAGCAACGTCCAGTTCCAGTCCGGAGAAAGGATCGCCCGCCAGCGCCTTGTCCAGCAGTTCCCGCGCTGGCCCAAAGCGGCCCGCTTCCAACAGCGCTTTACCAGCATCGGCCAGAATGGCCGCGTCGGCTTTCCCGTCTCGGATAATCCGCGCAGTTTGTGCCGCCTGCGCATATTGCCCGTTTTCCAGTGAGAGCTTCAGATACCGCACCTGCGCCGCCAGATCCCCGCTGTTGTCGCGCACCGCCTTCTCAACGCGCGCGCGGTAGTCCGCCTGCTGTTGCTCCGGCGTCAGGCTCAGGTAATGCATCAGATCTCTCGGAGCCTGCGGCGGACGCATCTGGCGGTATCGTCCCATAAGCACCTCGGATTCCGCCGTGTCTCCCGCCTCGCCCAGAGCGCTGGCCAGATGCAGCTGGATGGCCGGTTCATTCGGAGCCAATTTTGCCGCGCGACGCAACACGCGCACGGAATCGTCCAGGCGGTCCATCGCCCGGTAAGCCTGGCCCAAGCGATCCAGAACAAGGCTGTCGTTCGGATCGCCAGCAGCTGCCTTCTCCAGATCCGTCGCAGCCGCCTCGGACTTGCCCTGTAGATAATGAAGCGCCCCGCGGGCCGACCGCGCCGCTGCAAAATCCGGCTTCAGTTGGAGCGCCTTGTCCAGACTCTCCATGCCCCGCGTCGGGTCGTTTGTACTTTGCGCCAGACCCAGTTCGTAATGCCCCACCGGATCTTCCGGGTGCTTTGCGACATACCATTCCAGATCCGCCATCCCGGTTTCGAACTGACGCAGATGAATGCGCGCGAAACCCCGCTCCCGCCGCGCGGTGTCGTCGTTTGGCGCGAGCTCCGCATAGCGTTCCCAAGCCGCTGCCGAATCCTCATACGCCAGCAATTCCGCGGCGGTGACCGCGATCAGACGCTGCACATCGGCACGCTTTGGATCCAGCTTCGCGGCCTGTGCCAGGAGCCGCAGCGCGGGCTCCGGCTGATGGAGCGCACTGTACGTAAACGAGAGACTGTAGAGCGCGTCGACGTTCCGCGGTTGCTGTCGGACCGCGCTTTCGAGTACGCCGCGCGCGCGTTCGTAGTGCTTCGCATACAGCGCCACCACACCCAGGTCGTACAGCACGTGAAAGTTTGAAGGGTCCGCCGCGAGCGAGTGCGTAAGGAATGTCTCGGCGCGCTCGAACCGGGATGCCTGCGCCAAGGTCCAGCCGATGGAAGCGCTCGCTTCCGCATCTTTTTCCGTCGCCCGGGAGAGCCGGCTGAACACGGCTTCCGCCTCTTTGCTGTCGCCGGTCAGTTCGATCGCAATCAGCCGCAGCACCGCGGCGTCGGCGGCATCCTGCTGCGTGGCGGGCAAGTGGCCGATGTATTCCAGAGCCTCTTTGCCATGGGCCGGGTCATGCGTGCGAAGCGCCAGCGTCGCCAACTGCACATTGGCGGTGTGGTCCGCCGGATCCATCCGCAGTACGCGCTGAAAGGCCTCTCTGGCACCGGTTTCATCGCCTGCGAACGCCAGATGGTTCCCGTAGCGCCCCATGACACGGGCGGACTGCGGGGCCATAGTCAGCGCCTGCCGGTGCGCGTCGTCCGCTTCCACCAGCCTCTTCAGATTATCCAAGGCGACTCCCAGCAGACTCATCGCCTCCGCATCAGTGGGGCGCAGTTTCAGTTCGGCGCGCAGTCGCTCTTCCGCTTGGGCAAAATCGCCGCGCTGCAGCGCCGCGGCGGCAGTCTGCAGGGTCGGCGTCACTGCCGGACTCTGCCCGAACGTCGGGCCGGCCAAGATCAGCAGCAGGGCGGGGATGACGTTTCGCATTCGGCCCGGATCGCAATCTCCCCCGCCGATTGTATCAAGCTTCCGCGGCGACCCTGATATCCTTGGCGCTGTGACGCGTCGGCAAATGCTCTCTCTTTCTGCGCTCGCCTTCGCCTCTTCCGGTTCCCGGACTTCCGCTCAGCGGTTTCGGAGCATGGCCTCACGGGGCGTTACCCCCACTCCCCGGGGCAAACCTTCCGGCATCCCGTTCAACGCGAAGTTCGTCAATGTCGCGCGCGAAACAGGTCTCATTCATCCCATCATTTTCGGCGACGAAGGCCGCGCGGATTTCATCCTCGAATCGATGGGCTGCGGCGTTGCCTTCCTCGATTACGACAACGACGGCTGGCTCGATATCCTGCTGCTCACCGGGCGTCGCCGCACGGAGCCGACTCCCGCAGAAGCGACGCTCCGCCTCTATCACAACAACCGTGACGGCACATTCAAAGACGTTACCCGGAAAGCCGGCCTGACCCGCAGCGTGTGGGCCGCGGGCGTAACGGTCGGCGACTACGACAACGACGGCTTCGACGACATTTTCATCAGCTGTTGGGGCCAGAACATCCTATTTCATAACAATGGCAACGGAATATTCACCGATGTCACGGAGAAAGCCGGGCTCATCCATCCCGGCGTCCGATACGGCACGGGATGCACCTGGCTCGACTACGACCGCGACGGGCGCCTCGACCTCTTCGTCAATCACTACGTGGTCTTCGATCCCGATAAGACTCCGATCCGAGGGAGAGATCCCAACTGCAGGCGCGGCGACGTCCCCGTGTTCTGCGGCCCGGGCGGCCTGCCCCAGGAACGCTGCCGCCTCTATCACAACAACGGCGACGGCACGTTCACGGACGTCAGCGAGAAGTCCGGCATCCTTGGCGCAACGCCGAACTACCCTCTCACGGCGGTAGCCGCGGATTTCGACGAGGACGGCTGGCCCGATATCTACGTTGCCTGCGACACCTCACCCAGCCTGCTCTTCCGTAACAATCACGACGGCACGTTCACGGAACGCGGACTCGAAAGCGGCGTGGCGCTCAACGAGGATGGCCGCGAGCAGGGCGGAATGGGCCTGGGCATTGGCGATTTCGATCTTGACGGGCATCTCGATATTTTCAAGACGCACTTCAGTTCGGACACCCACGTCCTCTACAAGAACAACGGCAACGGTACTTTTCGGGATGATACTACACGTGCCGGACTCGGCGTGGAAACCCGTTTCGTCGGCTGGGGCGCCGCCATCCAGGACTTCGATAACGACGGTCTTCCCGACATTTTTTTCACCTCCGGCATGGTTTATCCGGAGGTGGAATCAGCCGAGCCCGATGCGCCCTTTAAGACTCCCAGCGTACTTTTCCGTGGCCTCGGCGCGGGAAAGTTCGAGGAGCTTCTGGAGCAGGCCGGCCCCGCCATGAAAGAGATGCATTCCAGCCGGGGGGCGGCGTTCGGCGACTTCGACAATGACGGCGATATGGACGTCCTGATCATGAATATTAACGAGCCGCCGTCGCTGCTGCGCAACGATGTGACCGGATCAGGCCACTGGCTGAAAGTTCTGCTGGTGGGAGTGGAGTCGAACCGGAGCGCTATCGGAGCACGCGTGATTGCTACGTACGGCGGGCGAAAACAGGTCCAGTCCGTGATGGCGCAGTCGTCGTACCTATCGGTTAACGACCGTCGCCTCCACTTCGGTCTGGGCGCCGAGACAAAAGCCGCCGTCGAAATTCGCTGGCCCAATGGCAAGGCTGAAAAGCTGGCCGATGTTGACGCCGATCAGCTCATTGTAGTGCGTGAGCAGGAGGGAATCGTCCGCCGCGACAATTTTCGCGGCAAACGCGACAAAAGCTAAGAGCTTTTGTCAGTGCCTTCACGCCGTCCGTCTGGTAATCGTCGCAATAGGTGAAACCAGATGAAAGGGGGCGCGCCGGTCCCGCCTTGGCGCTTTTCGCAGCGTCAAAATTTAAAGGTTGCGAGCAAAATACAAGGTTATAGCATCCTCACAACTGTAAGGGCTTTCGGGATGAACTGGTTTTCAGGTGCCGTATTGTGCCCGGGCCCAAGCCAGTCCTTGGCCCCAGAGAGGTCCGAGTGAATCTTTCTAAGTCTGGCCGAGTCGCCATACACGATCACTTGAGTCGAACGCCCGGATCGTCGCCACCCAATACCAACACAGCCACGCGAACCAACAGCACCGGGGCGGGAGACAACTACGCCGCCGGGACTCCACATCGGCCCGGGCGGCCTCGTCGATCGCCAGTTAATCCCAGCTGCCTTCCCCTGTGAGCGGAATGGTCTTGAGCAGTTGATAGTTCGTGCTGTCGGCGGCGAACGCGCCCAGCAGCACCAGGCCCGCGGTGAGCGGATCGCTTCCATGAGGTCCATTCTCCTTGCGAACTAAAAAGGCAGGATCTCTTCGCGCGCCGGATCGAAATCGATCCGTCGCTTTTGCACATAGGAAATGTTCCCCAGATGCGAAGCTTGCGCGCTGCGATGCCCGATGTACACGTCGGCGTTCGGCCGCTTCCGAGTCTTCACGCAATCGAGGAAGTTCTCTACGTGGTCGATGGTCTGATCGCGCTGAGATTTCACCACCACGGGCGTCGCGCCCCTGCCCTTGGGAGTGAACTCGAATCGACCGCGGTCGATATAGAGTCGGCCTTCGGTGCCGCACATCTCAACTCCGTTGCCGGTGATCCCCGGAGCGAGCGTCGCTTCGAACGTCGCCGTCCAATCGCCCGGATATTGCAGCAGCACGTTAATCGTGTCGGGAGCGGTGCGTCCGTCTTTATACGCGAACACGCCGCCTGCGGCCGACGCGGCAATCGGATTGTCCTGCTCCATGAACATATGCACCACATCGATCCAGTGCGTGAACAAGTCCGTCACCTGCCCGCCGCCGAAATCCAGATAGGCGCGGAAATTCCAATACTGCTGCGGATCCCAATCGCGCCACTTCACCGGACCCAGGAATCGCGCCCAATCGAGGTTCGACGGCCTTTCTGCAAGCGCTGCGGGCGCTTTCATCAGGTGCGCTCCGTTGCCGTGCCACCACGTGCGCGCTAGCGTGATCTTGCCCAGCTTGCCGGTCTTGATGTACTCGTCGCGCGCCTGAATGTAGTGCGGCCCGGAGCGCTGCTGCATGCCCACCTGGCACACTCGGTCGTTCACCCGCGCGGCTTTCACGATCGGCGGCCCTTCCTCCGGTTTCAAGGTAAGCGGCTTCTCGACGTACACATCTTTGCCCGCGTTCAGGGCGTCAATCGCTGTTCGCGAATGCCAGTGATCCGGCGTGGCGATCAGCACCGCGTCGAGCTCTTTCATTTCGAGCAGCTTGCGATGATCCGTGAAGCCCTGAGATCCGGGCGCTTTGGTGCGCGCCTGATCCAGCCGCACGCCGTACACGTCGCACACGGCCGCGACATTCACCGATGGGTTCTTCTGGAACGTGCTCATGACGTACTGGCCGCGGCCTCCGCAGCCGATCACGCCCATTCGGACCGTGTCGTTCGCGCCGAGCACGCGCGAGTAGGATGCGGCGGTTAGCGCGAGGGTGGTCTGTCCGCTGATTCGAAACAAATCTCGACGGGGAAGCCTAAAATCTGGCATGACTGCGATTATAGGCTATACTGCGTCGGATTTTTACAGCGTCGCCGTTGAAGGAGGCCGGGTTCGCCGGGCAGTCCGTCAGGGTGCCACAGTCGATCCCCGCACCACCGTTCGCCTCGATTTCCAGCTGGAAATCGCCGCCCTAAAGAACCATTGAAGTCTCCGGTAGAGCCGCCGCCTGGGAACCGATTGAACGCAGAAGTCCACCACTGTTTCCGGAAAACTCGACGACATCCCGATCATCGTGAACAGCGGCGTGCGCAACGTCATGAACTCGCCACGATCGTTTTCGAAGCCCGCGGCACCGGCACGGGATCTGCGCATCGGGGGCGAGCAAAGTGCCGGGTACGATGTCCTAATGGACGGCGATTCCCTTACCAGTACCTCGAGCTTGTATCAGGAGAACAGCGTTCTAATCAGCCCCGTTTCTCCCGATGCGGTCATCGAACTCTCTGTCCAGACGTCCGGACTGAAAGCCGAGACGGCTGCGTCATGGGTGTTCTCAACCATTTGGTGGCGAAATCCGGCATAAACGAGTATCACGGCAGCCGGGTTCGTCCGTCACCCTTGCGAATTCTCCCGCCCTCGGGAAGGCGGGTTTCCCGCGACCGGCGAGTTCGATTCACACCGGCTGACGACGGGGGCAAATAGCCGGCGCGCCGTCAGCGGATTTTCTTTGCGTCCGTCACCCCGGGAAAATCGTCGGTGCGGAAGGGAACTGCCGGAAGGCCGGCCCCGTTGAACAAGGTCGCCAGCGGGTTCGACTGCCACGCGTAGCGAACAAACTTCGGATTCGGAACCGAACCCGCTGCGACGGTGATGGTGTTGCCTTCAAGCCGCGCATCGGCCCAATACCACATGCCGTCTTCGCCCGCGATCGAAAACTCACCCAGCCTGTCGCCTTTCACTACGAGGCCGCCATCCGTGTGATCGAAGTGCAGCTTCAGCGAGCCTGGCAGCTTTTCCACTGAAGCGAGCGTGGGGCCGGAATACGGAATGTTCAGGCCGTAATGTTCGGCCAGCGCGCAATAGGCCAGGCGATTTCCAACCTCTACCTTATCGATGGGATGAACGTTGTCGGCGTTTCCCCGAATCGATGGTGACGGCCAAGCACGAATGCGGCACGGTCTTCGCGGTCAGAGCCTGCGCCTCGCGCGCTTCCGCCCAGGAGTCGCTGCCCGGCACGTCGCGCCGGCGTTGGTAGAACGGCAGGCTCACGATATAGAACGGGAAATCGCCCTGACCCAAAGCCTTCCGCCAGCCGGCAATCATAGCAGGCATCACCTTGCGGTACTGTTGGGCTCGTTCGGCGTTCGATTCGCCTTGGTACCAGATGGCTCCCGTAATTGCGATCGGGACAATGGGCTCGACCATGCCAAGGTAAAGCACGCCCGGCATGCTGACCAGGTTCTCATAACCGAGTGGCATCTTCTGTGGCGGCCGTCCATCCACCGCCACCTGTGCCTTCCATTCGCCGGCGAGCGGGAACACCTGGTCGCCGATGGTAAGACGTAACTGATCCTGCGGGCTGATGAAGCTTCGGCCACTATGGCTGCGGAACAGCCGGACAGCAATCACGTTCCGGCCCGGCTTCAAATCGCGCGCGAAGTAATTGCGCGGATTTTCCACCCACGAACTCGCGCCTACCTGGCGACCGTTCACGTAGGCCGTGTCCATCTTATCGACGGAGCCCAGCGAGAGCCGCGCATTGCCTTGCGGCAGCGGGTCCGGCAGAACGACTTCCGTGCGCAACCAGATCAGGCTTTGCCCGGCGATACCCAGCTCGTCGTAATTGCCAGACACCTTGACTTTCGCCCAGGGAATCGTCCAGCGCCGGATCTGCCCAGGAGCCATTTTTTGTTCCGATGTCGTTTTCGTCCAGCCAGTGATTCAGGTAGTTGCCGTACTCTTTGTCACCTGCTTTGAGCCTTCGTTCCATTTCGTCCATGACGGCGTCGAAATCACCCACGGCGCGCATGGATTCCGGGCTCGCCAGCGTCTCTGCCGGCACACCCCCTACGGCGACTTCAATCAGGCCGATCGGGACGTTGATGTTCTCCTGCAGCCGCCTGGCGAAGAAGTAGGCGACGGCAGACATGCCGCCTCCTCGCCCCCCGCCCAGCGCGCTGGGGAACACGATCCGCCACGACCCGCTACTCGGCGTTTTTTGAGGCGAATACGCAACCTTCTGACCCACACGGAAGGTCCGGATCAACGGGTGGTTCGCATTCTGAATCTCGTCCGCGCCATCACGCGCCTGCGCGAGGTTGAACTGCATGTTGGACTGGCCGGAGCAAATCCAGACATCGCCCACCAGCACTTCGTGCAGCGTCGCCGATTGCTTGCCTGTGATCTTCAACGTGTAGGGTCCGCCTGCAGGCGGCGGGTCGAGACGGACCTCCCAGCGGCCATCCGTCCCGGCGTTGGCGGTCCCGGACTTGCCGCCCACTTCAACTCGGACCGTGTCACCGGGCTGAGACCATCCCCAGATCCGGTTGGTCTTGCCCCGGTGCCGCCACGGCTGGTCTGACTCCGCACACCAGGAACGCGGCCCCGAGCAGCGGCAAAGACAGACTCTGCTTGGATCTCATATCCTTCTCGCGCCTACCAGGCGTCCCGGTTCGCAATCTTCACACGAAACAGGGGCTTACTCACCTCAGCCGGATCCATTTCATAAACCTGTCCGGTTTTGTCTGGATCGTATCTGCGCCAGAGCCACGCCAGCGACTCCGGCAAATCGATCGCATTCCGTCCGGAATTGTACGTCGCTTCGCCGAATCGGAAATCAAAGTCGTAGCCTTTCATCTTCAGCGAATTGGCGAACAGAATCGCCTGCAAGGGCCAGCTTCCGAACGGATTCTCCAGATCGTCCATGCCATCGCTCTGCCAGATCCGAATGTTCTTCTTCGCATCTCTGCGAATTTTAAACGGATAAACATTCGCACCCTCCAGGTTCTGCTCCGGGTGCCACTGCAACGCGGTATAACTGCCGATCGTCGACAGCACGCGGGTGAACTTGTCGTTGAAGTACCACGCCGTACTAAGCGCACAGATGGCGCCTGAAGACTCTCCTGCAATAGCCCGTGAATAGCCGTCGGGGCGCAGCTGGTAGGTTTTTTCTACCTCCGGCAGAATTTCTTCCAGCAAATAACGTCCGAACTTGTCGGAGACTGTGTCGTACTGGATACTCCGCATCCCCCGTCCGGCGCCAGGCGCGATCATCAGGTGAATCATCGGCGGAATCAGCTTCTGGGCGACCAGGTTCTCAGTTTACGGTGAACAGCCGGATCGACGCGTTCTCTCCGACCAGACCCTGCCCGTCCTGCCACACCATCAACGGCGCGGGTTTGGACCGATCCACTCCGGGCGACACATACACCCAGTAATCGGCGCTGGATCCCTCATAGAGCTTGCTGACGAACGTTCTTTTTTCCGAGAGTGTTCCTTTGGGCACGCCGGGCTTCGGATACGAATCCGGGTTGTAACCCGCAACGTCTTTTCTCGGGACAATCGTCTTGCCCGCCGCATCGAAACCATAGGCGTGCGTCACGCCGGTTCGCAGTTTGACCAGCCGATACCAGATGTCGGAACCAGCCTGACGCGTCATTTCCACGGGCGGCTGAAAATCGATCATCACCTTCGGTTCTTTGTCGGTCTGCACCGCGAAAAGAAAATCCTGACCCCAAACAAACGCGGTGCCTTGTTTCAGGTTCACGCCGGATTTTGTCAAGAGTTCGTTGATCCCGGTCGAACCTGTTCGCGCCGATTCAACGATCGATTGAGCGGGGTGCACCTGTGCCGTCAGCATGGCCGCGCCCAGGCACAGGAGCAGAGAAAGCGCTTTCATTGTTTTAAATGTTCTGTTCACAATGCAAATGATTCTATCGCGGGTGCTGCGCCTGCGCCAACACTCCACCGGCCGGGAGCGCGGCGGAATGCGGCTACATTAGTTTGCGAAATAACTGATGATCTCTCGGGGATCAGCGAATCACCTTTCTGTTGATCCCCGATTTGCAAGTTTTCTGACGAAAGCGGGTCGCTGGCGATGTTTCCAAAAAAAAGCGCATCATAACAGAACGTAAGGGTCGCCCGACGGGCAAGAGTCAGGTGGACCGGCGAAGTTTCCTCACCGCCGTGGGCGCTCTGGGAGCCGGTTTGTGGCTCGCGCCCTCCGCGGAGGCGCTGGGCCTGCCCGAAG
>JBBSDS010000042.1:0-20395 GCA_038240495.1 Chthoniobacterales bacterium
AACGGCCTCGGCTATTACCTCGCCGCACGGATGCTGTGGGACGTGCGCGAGGCGGCGCGGGTCGAGGAACTCACCGCGGACTTTTTGGAGAAATGCTTCGGCCCGGCGCGCGCGCCGATGGCGAAATTCTACACCCTGCTCGACGGCGCCAAACGCCAGCCGCTCTCCGACGATCTCATCGGCCGGATGTATCGTCTGCTCGACGAAGAGCGCGGCCTCACGCCCGATGCCGCCACGCACGCGCGCCTCGAAGACCTCACGCTCTACACGCGCTACGTGGAGCTTTGGCTCGACTACTCGATCGCGAAGGATACGCCGCGGCAGGCGGCGTTCGAGGCGATGATCCGCCACGTCTATCGGATGCGCGGCACGATGATGATTCACGCGCTCGCGCTCTACCGCGACGTGGACAAGCGCGACAAGACCGTGACCATTCCCGGCGACGCGCAGTGGAATGTGCCCGAGGGAAAGAATCCGTGGAAGATCACCACGCCGTTCACCGGCCAGGAGATCGACGGCTTCCGCCGCGACGGCATCGCGAACCGCAAGCTGCTCGACTTCACGCCGTTGTCGTTCAGCAGCGACCTCGTTCCCGCCGCGCGGCTCAACCTCGCGTCCGGCAAGCCCGGCACGATGGGCCTCTACAGCCGCGCGTCGCGGAATTATTTCTCGTGGGTCGAGCAGGCGCCCGCGACCTTCGCGCTGAGCGTGACCGCGGGGATCATCTACCAGACGAGCGGGTCGGCGAAGCTCGACCTCTATCCCGCCGCCGAGGCCGAGAGCAAATCGGTCGCGCACGCCGACGTGCCGCCGACGCGCGCGGCGCAGCTAGTCGAGTTGAAGTCCACCTTCACCGGCCTGCACCGCATCGAGATCGCGGGCGGCGGCGCAGCGCAGACGACGTGGACCGACGGCGTGCCGATGACGATCGAATCAAGCTTCGAGCGGCCCGGCGGTTTTCACGGCCGCTGGACGCTCTACTTCTACGTCCCACGCGGCACGAAGATCGTTGGCGGCTTCAGCGAAAGCGCCGGCACGCTGCGCAACGCGAGCGGCGCGGTGGCGCACACCTTCGAGAACAAACCCGGCTTCTTCAGCATCCCCGTCCCGCCCGGCGAAGATGGCAAGCTCTGGAAGTTCGAACAATGCGTCGGCGACAAGCTGTTGATGACCGTTCCACCATTCCTCGCGCGCAACGCCGCCGAGTTGCTGCTGCCGCGAGAGGTCGTGGAAAAAGACACACGCCCATGAAGATCCTCCACGTTATTTCATTTGTCTGCGCCACTGCGGCAGTCGCCGCCGAGCCGATGCTGCCGCGCAAAGGCGAAGTCCCGGTCTCGGGCCTCTACGTGCCGGTGAGCGTGGACGTTTACGCGAGCGATGATGCGAGCGCGGAGTTCGCCGACAAACGCGTGACGGTGGCGAACATTCCGTTCGACCTCGTGACGCGATCGGGAGCGGACAATTTCTTCCTCAAGTCCGCGGAGTGGCCGGACTGGCAGAAGGACCCGAGCAGCTACTACGCGCCTTACGACAAAGGCCCGGAGACGCCGGGCGATCCGCGGGGGCCGATGTTCAAGGTGCCGGTCGCGGATTACTCCGCGGTCTATCTTCTCGCCGCGGCGGACAACGATCGCGCGCTCTCGAACGTGGTGAGCTTCCGCATCGGCGCGATGGACGGCCCGCGGCGCACGACGTTGCACGACTTCACGGCCACGGTGCCCCGCTTTGACGAGAAGAAGGCGCCGGGCATCACCACGATCATCCCGACCGCAGCGGGCAATGTTTTCCTCATCCGCGTTCCGCTCGGTCACGCATTTGCGCAGGATTTTAAGGACGAGTGGGCGTTCGACGTTGAGGTGACAAAAGAGTTGCGGCTCGCGATCCGCCGGCCCGATCCATGCCGCTTTCAAATTCGCCCGCTGGGCGCGCCGAGTGGTGTGCATATTTTCGGCATGACGTTCATGCGTTCGCCGGTGCAGATGGAAGTGACGAGCGACGAGGCTGGGCACGTCTTCAACGAACCGCAAACGCCGGCGTTTCACGTCAAGCTGCATCAACTCGGCACGCGCGCTGGCAAGCTCTCGCTCGAAGCCGTCGCCACAGATTTCGACGGCAAGGTTAGCAAGGTCGCGGTGGATGAACTGGTGTTTCCGAAGAGCGGCGAGCTGACGCAGGAAGTGAGCATCCCGGTGCAGCGGCGCGGTTATCACGAGTTGAGCATCCGCGTGATGCAAGGTCGCGCGGAGTTGCTGCGCCGCGAGACGACCTTCGCCGTGCTGCCGAAGGACACGCGCAAGCATCGCGAGGAGTCGCCGTTCGGCACGTGGGATTTCAGCGGCACTCATTACACGCCGAATGACGCGCGCGCCGTCGGCCCGCTCTATGTGAAGGCGGGGCTGCGCTACGGGATGTTCGGCTTCACCGCCGACGAGCGAAAGCAATACGGCATCCTCTCCGGCCAGGAGCCGCGCAACGCCGACCTGCTCGCCAAGGCGCTCGAAAGCGATCCGGCCAAGCCGAAGAGCATCCTGATTTTCCACGAGAACGCGATCAGCGGCGCGCACATCATGCGCACGCCGGATGTGTTCACCGGCCGCGCGCCGTACCAGCTCGACGAGAAGGAGCAGGCAAAGTTCGACGCGATGTGGAAGGAGGCGACCGAGACGGCGCAGGCCGCGCGCGCGAAGTTCCCCGAGGCGAAGCTCGCCTTCGGCAACGGCAACCCGCATCTCATGGAAGAGTTCGCGCGGCACAAATTTCCGACGGAACTCTTCGACTCGCGCGGCAACGAGGCCGGCTGCTTCATGCGGATGCCCGAGACGCAGCCGCTCGACTTCGTCGCGAACAACGCGGGCTTGTGGATGGACCGCCAGATTCTCGACGCCTACGGCTACAAGGAAAAGCCGATCACCCAGTGCTACGAGATTTGTTATCCGAACACGAACCCCGGCAACCTGTCGCTGCGCACGCAAGCCAGTTACTTCATCCGGCATGCGATGCATTCGCTGGCGTGGGGCATCCCGGTCATTCGCCAGGGCAGCATCACGGACATGGGTAACTCCTACTACTACAGCAATTGGGGCGCGTCCGGGTTCTGCTTCGCGAAGCCCGACGTGCGCCCCAAGCCAAGCTACGTGGCCATCGCGACGATGACGCAGCAACTCGACGACGCGAAGTTCACGCGTGCTGTGCCCACGGGTTCGCCGGTCGTGTATGCGGTGGAGTTCGAGAAGCGCGACGGCGCATTCGTGACAGTGCTGTGGACCTTGCGCGGCAAGCGGCAGCTCGCGCTCGATGCGAGCGGCGTCGTAGCTGACATCATGGGCAACGAGCAGCCGCTGCAGCCGGCGCAACTCGACGTGTCTGCCGAGCCGGTCTTCGTCAGCACGCCGCGGGCGATCACGAACATCAAGCCCGGCGCGGCAACCATGGAGCAACGGCCCGAGCGCACCGCAAAACCGTTCGTCGTCTCTCCGCTCGACAAGCTCGCGGACTGGCAGATCGAAACCACTCACAGCACCGAGTTGGAGTTTTTCAACTTCGATAATCCGCGGCGCAAAGGCGACTTCGCGTGGGAGCCGGTGACGGATTTTGACGGTGAGAAGAACGCGCTGAGCTGCAAACCCCGCCTGCCCGTGCCGGGCTCCAGCTTCATCCCGATGTATTCCGTCCTCGCGCACAAGCAGGGCGTCGAGATTCCGGGGCAGCCCACGGAGATCGGCTTGATGGTCAACGGCAACGGCGGCTGGGGTCGCATCCTCTTCGAACTCGAAGACGCCGGCGGCCAGCGCTGGACGAGCATCGGCGCGCCCATGAGCGGCGAGAAGACGCGCTGGATGGCCGACTGGATGAGCGAAGCCGAACTAGCCGTGATGAAGACAATGTCCGTCGGCGACTGGAACACCAACGACCCGTGGCAGCGCAGCCGCATCAACTTCGAAGGCTGGCGCTACCTGCGCTTTCCGCTGCCGGGCAACTATCCCGGCGAAGGCTACCACTGGCCTTACAGCAGCCAATGGAAACACACCGGCGACGGCGTGGTGAAGTATCCGCTCACGTTCAAGAAGCTCATCGTCGAGTTACCCGAGAAAGCTCTTCACCTCACGAACTACGCGCCGGTCCCGCGCGCGGAAATCTACGTGAAAAACTTGATGGTAACTTATGAGTCGCCGGAGAAGGCGTTCCTCGCGCCATAGCTCCCGCGCCCTCCCGGTAGAGTCGCCATCGTGAAACAGAGGACGGTGAACTTGTATCGGCCAATTTTGTTGTTCATTGTTGTTCAAAAGCTGGTTGACGACCGAGGCGTGCGCGTTTAAGCATGGTATGAACAACGATGAACAACATGGAAACCACATATAAAGCCAGCTTGAGTCAAGGACGCCAGAAATTGTGCGTCATCTTTTGTCATCCCATGATTGACGGGGTGCGAGTCCGGCGGGGACTCGGAACGGACAATCGCGAGGAGGCGCTAGCCATCGTCACAGACATCAACGCAATGCTCGCCAACGCGGACTTCCACAAACTCGGTGCTCGGGAACTGGCAGAACGCCAGTTTCACAAGAAAGCCGTTTCGGCTTTCTACGACCATGACCGACTGCGCGTAGCGCTCGTTGACCCTTGGGAAAAACGGGACGTGCTGCCGCTGCCCGGTGAAGGCTATTCCGTCGTGCAAATCGTCGGTTCCTTCGGCGTAGGAAAAACGACTCTGGTTCGACAACTTATTGGGACGGACCATGGCAAGGGAAGCTTTCCGGCAAAAGGCAAGGGACGCACTACCATCTGCGATACGGAAATCATCTGCGCGTCGGGCGACTACTCCGCGGTGGTGTCGTTTGCTTCTCGCGACAGAATTCTAGGCTACATCGAAGAATGCGTGGAATCCGCTATCCGTGCGGCTGCCGAGGGATTGAAGGATGACGCTGTCTCGAGAAGGTTTCTTGAGCACAGCGAACAACGATTCCGCCTCTCCTACATTCTCGGGAAGCTTTCGGTTCAAAAAGCTGCCGAGACAAAGGGCGGCGAGTTGGACTTCGATGAAGACGACGAAGATGAAGACGACGGCGGGAATGAAATCGTGGCTGTGGCTGAAATTACTGACCAAGAACGGGAGGCGAATTCAAAGCGTCTCGCTGACTGGATTGAACGCTGCAAAGCAGTGGCCGCAACAGTCACAGCGGAGACGGAAAACGAAATGGGGAAGCGACAGGATGAGTTGCCGCCAGAGTCCAAGGATGAATTTTTCGAGCGCCTCTACAAACGCTTGAAAGGAAACGAGGCTCTTCAAGCGATTGTGGATGAGGTGCTGGATGCCGTGGAGGAACGTTTCAGCGTGCTCGAAGGTGAAACGGTGGATACCGACAACTCGTCATGGCCTGTTCGTTGGCAAATGACCTCATCAGACCGCACTAAGTTTCTTCAGCGAGTCAGTCGCTTCTCCAGCAACTACGAGCGCCAATTCGGGCGGCTCCTTACTCCCCTTGTGGACGGACTCCGCGTGAAGGGGCCGTTCAAGCCCGCCGGGTGGGCAGATAGCGCGGATGTGCCGCCGCTTGTCATTCTCGACGGGGAAGGATTGGGGCATGTCTCCACCACCGCGACTGTGGTTCCCACATCGGTCACTCGGCGTTTCGAGATGGCCAATGCGATTCTGCTCGTCGATACGGCGGAAACAGCAATGAGTGCTGGTCCACAAGCGTTGCTCCGACGGGTTGTTGCCACGGGCCACGAGCAGAAACTCGCTGTGGTGTTCACTCATTTTGACCAGATGAAGGCGGACACCTTCGCTAACGGTGCCGACAAGCAGAACTTTGTCGCGTCGTCGCTCGAACAGGCAATCGCCGGGCTCGACGATGCTCTCGACAGCCAAACCGGCGCGAGTCGCAGAGTGCGCAGACAACTGGCGGAGCGTGTCTATTACGTTGGCAGGCTCCATGAGCGTCTGGACGACGGCTCCAAAAAAACAAAAGGGACAAGAAAAGCCCTGAACAATCTCTTGGACTTCTTAGTAGCTTCGGGCCGTCCCGAAGCACCAACGGAAGCAACGCCATGTTACGACCTGGCTTATTTGTATCCGGGCATCGAGAGGGCAGCGGGGCAGTTTCAGCAAACTATGAACGCCCAACTTTTTGGCGAGCATTGGAAGCGAATCGAGGCGTTGACGAAGCGCTTTGCGAAGCAGTGGGATGACGAATACAAACACCTTCGTCCTGTCGCGTCATTGCAGACCATGCTCGCGGAAAAAGTGGCAGTTTTCTGGGCGACGCCAAAATCTTGGAAGCCCGTCTACTGCTCGCAAGAAGCAAAAGATTTGGCGATTCAGAAAGTGACGCGCGAGTTTTCGTCCCGTGTCGAGAAGTATGTCAGCGAGAGGTTTTGCCAAGACTACCTGCCCGCATGGAGTGATGCGTACTGGAGGAGTGGCCCCGGATCCGGGCGAGCGCGTGCTCGCGATGTCCGTGCGATTGATGAACAGGTTGCACCTATTCCAAGCGGAGAACCCAGTTCCAAGCTATTCGACGATATCCGAAGACTCTGTCGGGAGGCGATAGCAGCAGCCGAGTTTGACATAGCGTCTACATGACAATGAAAACGAAATCATTCTCTATGGTTCCTACCTCCTACGCCCCGCTGCTCGCCGACTTGAAGGCCCGCGTGCGGGCGGCGCAGGTGAAGGCGGCGGTGTCGGTGAACCGGGAGTTGATTCTGCTCTACTGGCACATCGGACGCGCGATTTCGCAGGCGCGCCTGGCCGGGGGCTGGGGCGCGAATGTCGTCGAGCGGCTGGCCAAGGACTTGGCGGCTGAGTTCCCGGAAATGAGCGGGTTTTCTTACACCAGCGTGAAACGGATGCGCGCTTTCGCCGAAGCGTATGGAGCCATCGAAATTGGCCCACAGACTGTGGGCCAATTGACTACTTCGGAGTTTGGCGATGAACTCAGCCCACAACCTGTGGGCCAATTGCCTGGCACAATTGTCGAACAGGCTGCGCGACAATTTGCGGATGAGCCGCCGCACCCGCTTTCCTTGCTTTCATGGGGCAACAACATTCTCCTCCTCGAAAAGCTCAAAGACCCCGCCACGCGACTGTGGTATGCCCGCATGACTTTGGAGCATGGGTGGAGCCGCGCGGTGCTGACGGTGCAAATCGAATCGCGGCTGCATGAGCGCAGTGGGAAGGCCATCACGAACTTCGACCGCACGCTGCCGCCGGCGCAGTCGGACATGGCGCGGGAGGCGTTGAAGGATCCTTACACGTTCGATTTTCTGACGCTCGGCGAGGCGGCGCATGAGCGCGACCTGGAGCGCGGATTGGTGGAGCATGTGCAGGCGCTCCTGCTGGAGTTGGGCGCGGGGTTCGCATTCGTCGGGAGGCAGGTGCCGCTCGAAGTGGGCGACGAGGACTTTTACCTCGACCTGTTGTTCTACCATCTGCGGTTGCGCTGCTTCGTGGTAGTGGATTTGAAAATGAAGCCATTCGAGCCGGAGTTCGCGGGCAAGATGAATTTTTACCTCTCCGCCGTGGACGACCAGATGCGCCACAAGGATGACGCGCCGACCATCGGCCTGCTGCTGTGCAAGGACGCGAGGAACAAGGTGAAGGTCGAGTATGCGTTGCGCGACGTGAAGAAACCCATCGGCGTGGCCGAGTGGCAGACGCGGCTCGTGGAATCGCTGCCGAAGAAGCTGCAAGGCTCGCTGCCAACCATCGCGGACATCGAGCGCGAACTGAACAAGCCGCCTCGCGTCGTAGCGAAGGCGAAAAAATAACATGAGAACCAGAGCCTTCATTGCCCGACTGCCCGTCTTCGTGCTCGCCGTGTGCGTGGCACTGTCATCTCTCTGCCGTGCGGCCGACTTGAAGGCCGCTCTCACCATCGTGGACGAAGGGCAGCCGAAAGCCGCCATCGTGCTTGCTGCCAATCCTTCGTCCGCGGCGAAGGCAGGCGCGGCGTTGTTCGCGGCGCAGATCGAACGCATCTCGGGCGCAAAGCTGCCCGTCGTGAACGAGGGCGGATTGCGGGTGGAGGATGGCGTCGTTCGCGCGACGACGAAAGGTACGCAGCCGGAATTGTTCGTTCTCATCGGCGAAAGCGCGCTGACCAAACAACTCGGCGCCACGTCCGACGGTCTCGGCGCTAGCGGCATTCTTCTGCGCACCTTTGCCAACGCGCTGGTCCTCCTCGGTCCCGACGACAAGACGCCCTCCGACCCAAACGGGACGCGGTACGCCGTGACGACTTTCCTCGAGGACGCGCTCGGCTTTCGGATGCTGTGGCCCGGTGAATTGGGCCTCGTAGCGCCGCCGCGCAAGACCGTGACGATCGCCGCGATCGACAAGACATTCACGCCGATGATCGGCCAGCGGGCGATTCGCAACGCTCGCTACAACGAGCGCGTGCAGGCCGGCCTCGATTATCTCGGCGTCAAGAAAGCAGATCTCGACAAGATCGAGGCGATCACACCGGGCTGGTTCGACTGGCAACGGCTCGGCGGAAAAATCGGGCTCGTCGGCGGACACGCGTTTGGCGAGGTGTGGGACAAGTATCACACCGAGCACCCGGAATGGTTTGCGATGCAGCCGAATGGTTCGCGCGATCTCACCAACCTCTCACCGAAACGAGCGCGTCTTTGCAAATCGAACCTGTCGCTCATCGACGCGCTCGCCCGCGACAAGATCGCCGAGTTGGACCGCAATGGCGGCAAGAGCGTCTCGCTGTCGCCCAACGACGGCGGCCTCGCGACATTCTGCATGTGCGCGGAGTGCAAGAAGCTCGACCCGACGGAAGGGCGCAAGATCACGCTATGGGACATGACCTCCGCGCCGCGCCGCGAGTTCGAATACGTTTCGCTCACCGACCGGATGGTGTGGTTCTGGAACCAGCTCGCCACGCGCATCACGGCAAAGCATCCCAACGCCTGGCTCACCGTCTATGCCTACAGCGCCTACAAGGCCCCACCGGTGCGCGAGAAGCTGCACCCGAATTTGGCCGTGGGATTCGTTGGGATAACCTACACTCGCGAGACTGAGCGCAAGCAGGCGCGCGGGGATTGGGACGCATGGGCACAGGCGACGAAGAAACTCTACTGGCGTCCAAATCTTCTGCTCTTCGCCCGCCGCGAAGGCACGCCGTCACTCTACGCGCACAAGATCGGCGAAGACCTTCAATACTTCGCTCACCACTCGCTGCTCGGCACCGATTTCGATGCGTGCATGCACCATTGGGCGACTGAAGGTGTTAATTATTACGTCCTGGCGCGGCTGCTCTGGAATCCTGATGCCAGCGTGGACGCGATCCTCGACGACTACTGCCAGGCTGGCTTCGGTAACGCATGGCGCGAGGTGCGCCGTTACCTCTCACGCATCGAAGAGATTACCAACCAAATAGCCACGCAGGAACTCGGCGTGACCGCGCCTTACACGCCGGAGATCGTCGCGGAATTAAGCATCATCCTTGACGCCGCAAACAAATCCGCTGCCGATGACTCGGTTAGCCGCCGCATTGGATTCTTGCGGCGCGGACTGGAATTCACCGCCTTACAAAACCGCACGCACGCCTTCTTGACCCAGAGTAGCGAAAAGCCGCTGACTGCCGCGGAGAAAGACGAGTTAAAGAAGCTCCAGCAGGAGAAGTGGCTGCTGATGCGGCGTATCTTTCGCGAGGATCCGCTGGCCGTGAACGTCGCAATGGTGGCGTGGGGCAGTGAGGGTTCGTTCGGCAAGCTTGGCTGGAACGGCGCCAAGAGCGTGCCTAAATCCGTCGTGGAGGCCGACGAGGAAGGCCGGCCGGTTAACCCCCAATCACCGCTCCAAAAATGAAACCTGGCCTGCTCATTCACATTTCGTAAGCAGCAGCACGTCATGACATTCCCATGCAAGAGATGAATCGCAGCACCTTTCTCAAGGTAACCGGCGCGGCAGCACTCGGAGCGCTCACCTCACCGATATCCGACGTGTGCGCCGCGGAGGCGTCGTCGAAGGCGTGGCTGAGTTCGATGACGGACCCTTTTCGCGATCTCCTCCTGCACACGGGCAAAGACATGCCGGAGCGTGTGAAGGCATGCGCCGGGCCGTTGCGTGATGAGCCGGCCTTCGATCCCGACGAAGTTGCGCGCCTCGCGAGCGTCATCCACCTGCCGCCTGCGGCGCGCTTCGAGCATCCGATGCTGGAACGCGTCGTGCGCGTCGGCCTCGCGCACATCGACCTGACGTTTCAGCGCGATCATCCCAAGTATGGCATTGGCAAATACGCCTGGGCGAAGTGCGACGGGTTTCCGCCCGTGATCATCGCCGCCGTGGATGCGCTCTCGCTGTGGGGTAATTTCCAACGGGCAGAGCAGCTCATGTCCTACTGGCTGCGCTGCTTCATTTATCGTGACGGCAGCATCATTTTCCAAGGCCCGTCGCTGAGCGAATACGGTCAGCTACTTACCACCATCCGTCAGCTCGTGGATCGCAGCGGCAGCCGCGAATGGTTCAACAAGCACCGCCAGATCGTGCGTAGCATCGTGAGCTACATCGAGAGCCAGATGCTCGCGAGCGGCAAGGTTGCACTCCTGCAAGGGATGCCCGAAGACGATTGCCGCCAGGATGTGGCGACTTACTTTCATAACAATGCCTGGGTGGTGCGCGGTCTTCGCGACTGGGCGGCGCTGGACACCGAAGGTGGAGGCGAACGCACAAGAGAACAGGCGGACGAGTTACTGAATCAACTTCTGCAGGCGATCCGCGACCGCTGGCCGAAAGATCCTGACGACTGGTGGCTGCCGCCGACAGTCGAGACTTCGCTTCCCTTCTCCGGCGAGATTCGCAAGCCAGCGTTCGTGACGGAGAATCGCATCGGCAAATACACGAACTACCGTTACTGGCTGGAGCTTCTTTCCAGCGGCGTGCTGCCACGCGATCTTGCGGAGCGCCTCGTCCATGCGCGGTTGAATAGCGGCGGACAGTTCCTCGGCATGACACGCCTCTACAAAGACAAGCTGGACGACTGGCCGCTGTTCAACTGGCTGGATGCGCTTTGGCAGCTCGGTCTTCACGACGATTTCCGGCTCAGCCTTTGGGGCCACATCTACTACCATCAAGCGGAAGGCCATCTCACCGCCTATGAAGTGATCTCGATGCCCCCTGGCCGGCAATCGACGCCTTACTGCCTGCCGTGCCAGTTGGTAGCCGTACGTGGCGCAGCCAAACTCACCTTCGCCTGATCGCAAGCCTACAACCGTCGCAAAAAAACCCGAAAGCCTCTCTCATGACAACTCGCCTGTTAGCTTGCCTTCTTTTTACCGCCGGATTTCCGCCGTTCATTTGTCCTGCAGATGATCTCGTAAAACCGTTGGAAGTGCGCACGGTCTTTGCCAATGGAAAGCACAATGCCTTCACGGCCATGCGACGTTTCAAGGGCGACCTGTGGCTGGCGTTTCGCAGTGGCGATGCTCACAATTCACCCACGGCGGATGTTCTGGTGCTGCGCTCGAAGGATGGCAAGGACTGGCAGCAGGTTCATACCTTCGATGTCGCCAAGGACGACCGCGATCCGCAGATGGTGGTCACGGAACAACGGCTGTTTCTCTACTGCCCGGCGATGAGCGGGAAGGACTGCGATACGTGGCTAAGCTACACCGATGACGGCGCGACGTGGAGCGCGCCGCAGAAAGTTTATGAGCCGCAGTTCATCCTCTGGAAGCCATGCGTTCACGACGGTGTGTTTTATGCCGCCGCTCACAAAAAGGACGAGGGCAGCAGTGGCAAAGGCCGCGAGGTTCACTTCGTGAGGTCCATGGACGGAGTGAAGTGGGAAAAGGTTTCGACCATACGCGCCGGTAACTGGGAGAGCGAGACTACACTCTTCTTCGATGACAAGCATCATTGCACCGCTTTTTTGCGCCAGAAATATGGAACGCCACAGGCGCAGATATTCGAAGCCGATCCTCCCTATGCGACATGGAACTCACGTCCCGCGGATGTGCCGCACTTCAGCGGTCACAGCGTTCACACTTTCCGCGGAGTGACTTACCTTCTGTCGCGCTCCGTCGGTCCAGCCAAGACTTATGGCGCGATGATTTATACCTTTGCCAATGGCAAGCTGGCTCCTTATTGCCAGCTCCCCGCGGGCGGCGACTGCGCTTACCTTGAAGCGGTTGAAGACGGTGCAAATATGCTGGTCAGTTACTACTCGACCCACGAAGGCAGCACGAACATCTACCTCGCCGTGGTGCCGCTGAAATGAAGTCGCTCCTCCGCATCGCCATCGCGCTGACGGCGGTCGCTCCGCTTCATTCCGCGGAACCGCTCCACGAAGTCGTGCCAGGCTGGCCGGCCCTGCCGGCGGATCATGCGCTCGGGTTGTGCGCCGGCGTGGGCGTGGATTCGCATGGCCGCGTGTTCGTGTTTCATCGCTGCGGGCGGCAGTGGAGCACGCCGTTTCCGACGGAGCCGATCGCAGATGCGACGGTGAGCATCATCGACGGAGCTAGCGGGAAGCTGCTCGCCTCGTGGGGTGCGGGTCAGTTCATCATGCCGCACGGCCTCACGGTTGATCGCGAGGACAATGTCTGGCTGACCGACGTCGGCCTGCATCAGGTCTTCAAGTTCACCTACGACGGCAAACTCCTGCTCACCCTCGGCGAACGCGGTCGGCCCGGCGCCGATCCTTCGCACTTCAATCTTCCCACCGATGTAGCGGTGCTGCCTGATGGGTCGTTCTATGTGAGCGACGGCTACAAGAACACGCGTGTCGTGAAGTTCGCGGCGGACGGACGTTACGAATTCGAGTGGGGAGGCAAGGGCGACGGGCCCGGCCAGTTCAATCTCCCGCATGGCATCGCGGTGGATGCGCGGGGCCGCGTCTATGTCTGCGACCGCACGAATTCGCGCATCGAGGTTTTCGATGCGCGCGGCGAATTCCTCGCGCAATGGAAAGGACCGCACATCGGCCGCCCCTACGGTGTGAGCATCGGCCCGGATGGTCACATCTTCATCATCGATGGCGGCGATCCGACAGCGGAACCGGCGGAGCGCGGCAAGGCCGTGGAACTCGATGCCGATGGCCGCGTGCTGGATACCTTCGGATCGTCTGGCAAGGGGCTGGGCCAGTTCCAGATGGGCCACGACATCGCGGTCGGGCCCGACGGGGCGGTATATGTCGCCGAGAGCGGGGGCCGGCGGGTGCAGAAGTTTGTAAGACGACCGGGGGGCGCTGCTCTCCCCCGCGCGACTCCCGCTAGTTTCGAGCTCGCGAAAGTCGGAAATTCCGTCGTGCCCGCGGTGCCGGCCGCGGCAATACCTAATCCGAAGCGCTTTGATGCCGCAGCTTCATCCCACGCGCCGATGCGTCCGTTGCCGGAGCCTTCTGACCGGCCTTTGCCCGCCGACGCGATGCGCTTCATCGACTCGCTCAAGGGCGACGATGCACAACCCGGCTCGAGGGAGCGTCCGTGGAAAACGCTCGCCTACGCAGTGCGCCAGTTGATGCCGGGCGATACGCTCTGCCTGCGCGCTGGAACGTATTACGAGAGCGTCACCGTGACGGCGGCGGGTACGGCGGAAAAGCCAATCACGATTCGCGCGCACCCCGGCGAACTCGCGATCGTCGATTCGGGAATTCGCGAGTTTTACGAATCGCCGGCCACGGCGTGGGAGCCATTTCCCGAAGGAGCGCCGGGCGAATTTCGCTCGACCGGGACATTTACGGAGGGCGGTGGCTACGGGAATTTCGGCGACTCGATGGTCCCGCTCCATCACTACATCACCATCGCCGATCTGCGCTCGATGAACGAACTCTGGCGGTCTGAAGTATCGGACCGCGCCGACGATCCCATCGGCATCTACTGCGGGCCGGGCACGCGGCGCGATCAAGAGACGGGGCGCATCCACATCCGGCTCGCGCACACGGAACTGGCCGGGCTGGGCAACGACGCCTGGCGCGGCGAAACCGATCCGCGCAAACTGCCGCTGGTGGTCGCCGGGCACGATTACGCATTGCAGATCCACAAGGCGCGGCACGTCCGGATTCAGGATCTGGTCGTTCGCGGGGCGAAGCGCGCGGCGATGATGATCGAGGAATCCGAGAACGTCGAACTCGACGGAGTGACGCTCTACGGTGGCCAGATGGCGTTGCGGACGGCCCGCGTGAACGGCTTGCGGGTGGTCGATTCCGCGCTGCGCGGTCACGCGGCGCCGTGGCATTCGCGCGCGCATCACAAATACCGGGCCAGTGCCGGCTATCTGATCATGGCGGACGGAGACAACTTCGAATTCGTCCGCAGCGAATTTACCGACAATCACGACTTCCTCTGGCTGCTTCACGCGGAGACCGTGCGCTTTCACGAAAACTTCGTGGACAATTTCAACGACGACGGCTTCGAGCCGGGACCGAAGCGCGAACGCGGACAAATCTTCATTTTCCAAAACCATATCTCGCGCTGCCTGAATCCGTTCACCGCGCACGGCAAATCACCGAACCCCGTGACGGGCGAGGCGGGGAGCGGCGTTTACATCTATCGCAACGTCGTCGATCTGCGGCGCGGCACTTACAAAGCTCCGCCCACGAAGCCAGACCCGTCCGGCGCATTCCTCGATGAACCGACGGCGATCCTCGCGCACGATCACGGCAGCCCCACGCACCCGATCTATTACGTATATCAAAACACGTTCCTCATGTCGCAAGGCCCGTGGCGCGGTTACTACGCGTTCACCTGGGGCGCACACCTGCGCGGGACGACGCGGCGCGTGTTCAACAACCTCTTCGTCCAGATCGACAAACTTGCGGAACTGAATTTTACCGCGGTGACAGCCGACGATGATTTCCAGTCCGATGGCAACCTGTATTGGGCGGTGCGAGAGGGACCGGGTTACGCGGGGGAATTCTTCGGCAAGCTTCGCCAGTCGCCGCTGTTCGTCGCGAGTCAGAAAAAATATGCGCCCGGCTGGAGTGCCAATGATCGCTTCGCCGACCCGAAGTTCGTCTCCCTGGACGTGGACGGAACGCAATCGCTCGATCTGCGTTTGCGCGACGACAGCCCGGGCATCGATGCCGGCGTCGCGCTTCCCACGGAGTTGCCCGATCCGCTGCGACCCGGCGGCGGCGCCCGGCCCGACATCGGCGCGTTGCCGCATCACGGCACACCTTTCACGGTCGGTATCCGCGGGAGAATTGGTGCGAACGGAATGGCTTTCACAAAGGAGTAACTAATGAATCGTATGACACTGAGTGCAGCGCTAATCACCGCCGGCTATCTAGGGCTTCTCTTAACAATTCAAGCAGCTCCACCCGCTGACCCATGGTGGCAGGACACGCGGATGGCATCCGGGTTGCAGCAGGTGCTGGGGCCGGGCGGTGAGGTCGCGTGGTTGGTTGCAGGCGGAGTGACGGCGAAGGAGGGCGGGCCATTCACGATGGAGGTGGATTCAGAGTCTGGTCGCACGGTCCTCGTGTGCGGCGCAAAGCCGGTGACGCTGGAAGGTAGGACGGTCTATGGCGAGGTGGAGATCAACTGCCGCGTGCGGCTCGCGCCAACGGCGGAGAAGCCCAGCGCGGTCTTTAACATCAGCGCGGCGTTGGATCCCGCGGACAAGGCTAGCCGGGGGTTTCCGGTGTCGCTCACGGGAAGTTTCGATGCCGGCATTTCCATCAACGCGGCCGGCACCGCTGTGCCCTACAAGCTCCGTGCCTACGACCGCATCTTGCCGACCTGGGAGGAGGGAGTGCGGGTGTCGATCGAACGCGACATGGCGAAACTTCCGGTCTGCCAGGACAAGTGGGTTCACGTCCGCTATCACCTGGCGAAAAGCAGCGTGCGCATCTGGGTGGACGACCGGCTGGTGACGGAGAAGCGCGATCCCGCGCTGAAGACCGGCGGCATCGTGCGCGTCGTTTTGCAGCCCGGCACGCGGCTGGCGGAACTTTCCGTGCGCGCGCTGCCGGCTGCGGTGAGCGGCTACGAAGCTGTTCCCCTCGATGGCTACGTGCGTGATCGCGTGCTGGTAAAAGGCGCGGCGGTCGCGGCGGAGGCTCTGCCGTTTGGTCAGACGGTGGTGGTGCAAGGCATCCCGTTTTCCTTCGCGGCGCGCGATGGCAAGATGGCGGCGGATCATCTCGATGTGGGCCGCAGCGTGCTACGCCAGGCGAATATGGAGGGCTACATCCAGTCGTCCGATCACCGCTTTGCTGGTGCGTTCTGGATTGATTCGGCGCGCATCCAATTGCGCATCCCGAACGGCCGCTACGATGAACTGCACGTGATCGCCGCTTTCGATGGAGAGGAAAACAATGTCCCCGAACTGGATGCGATGTTCTACCGGCCCGGCGCAGGCTTTGCGCAGGTCTTTGAGGCAGCCGTGCCGCAGGTGACCGATCAAAAGGCCGCCGGCGCGACCCAACTACCGGTGCGTCTAGAGAAGGGTACGGCAGCCAATCTCTGGCACGTCCGCATTCCGCTCGATCCCGCGCTGCTCGCCAGTTTCTCAGACATGGAGACGCTCGACCTGGAACTGACCAAGCGGGTCCATCAATACCGCACGTATCCCGATCCGATTCTTTACGGCTGGCATGGCGCGGGACTGCCGAGCGGGGTGCATGTCTATGCGCTTACCCTGCATCGCGCGGAAGTCTCGATGTCGCTGGAGCCGGCGGCGCTCGGCCATGTGTGGACCACGCCCGCAGTGCCGGCTTACACGCTGGCCTTTGAAAACCAATCCATCGCCGCTCGCGCTCTCACGCTCGATATTGAAACCAAAAGTCACGACGGGCTGGAGACGACGAAACAAACGAAGACGGTCAACCTCGCTGCTGGCAAACCGGGCAAGCTGAACCTCGCGCTGCCGGTGAAGAAAAATGGCTGGCACCAACTAACCGTGACGATGCGCGACGGCGAGCGGATGTGGACGGAAACGCGCGGGTTCGTGCGGCTGGCATCGGACACGCGCGCGCCGTTCTGGGAAGAAGGAAAGGGACCGATGTTTGGCTACTGGTCCTATCACGGCGGCCATCATACTCCGCCAGCGGTCGACACGATGAAGCTGATGCATGCGGCCGGCGCACGCGGCACCATGCACAGCCCGCGCGAGGGTTCCCCGGAGCGCCAGCTTTTTGACGAGTGGAAATGGCGTGGCGGGCCCAACGCGTGGGCGGTCTCGCCGCAGCGCGACTGGGCCGCAGAGGAGAAGCCCGATCCGGCGCGCGCCGAAGCTTACAAGACCACCGCAGTGGAGGCGCTGCGCAAAGTGCATGGCGACCATCCGGACTTGGTGACGTTTTTTGCCGAACCGCATCTCTCCCGTGGTCTCACGGCGGGCAACTTGCAGGACTACTGGGGCGAGCCGCCGTATCAGCTCAACGCCGAGGAGAAGATCGAGCTGCGCACTTTTTTCAACACCGCGCGCGTTGCCGCGGAAGGCGTGCGGGCCGCGTGGCCTGACACGAAGATCCTGATCCCGTGGGGTGATCCGCTCTTTGTCGTGCCGCTGTTGCGCGCCGGCTTTCCGAAAAATCTGATCGATGGCAGCGGGCTGGATGTCGTCGGCTTCGAGCGGCTGCCGGAGGCGCAGCTTTATCAGATGACGATGCACCGCATCTACACGCTGCGGGAGGAGTATCGGAAAGCCGGCATTGCGAATCCGCTGCTCGCGTATGTCGAGGGCATCTTCGTGCCGACGGAGCCGGGCGCCTGCACCTGGGACGAGCAGGCGGAGCGCTACCATCGCTGGTCCCTGCTCTCGCTCGCCTACGGCATCGAGCGGTTTTACTCGGGCTGGTTCTCGCACGACTGCGGAAACTACTATGGCTCCGAGCACTACGGCGGCTGCGGCATTTTCCGGCGCATCCCGTATTCCGATCCGAAGCCGGCGTATGCGCACTATGCCGCGATGACGCGGATGCTGGAGCGCGCGAAGTTTGAGCAGTGGCTGCCGACCGGCTCGCTCAGTGCTTATGCGCTGAAGTTCAACAAACCCGACACGGGCACCGTTTACGCGCTGTGGAGCGTGCGCGGCAAGCGGACGGCCACGCTAACGCTCGCGAAGGATGCGACCGTCACAGTCACAGACAGCATGGATAATGCGACCACGCTGAAATCTTCGAAAGGCGCGCTGACGGTGAGCATCGGGACTTCGCCAGTTTATCTCACCGGCGCGGGTGAGGTGCAGTCGATCAGCCTGGGTGAGCCCGATCATTCCGACGCTGTGGCGTGGTCGCGAAATCGCAACCAGGAAACTTGGCAAACCGGACCCGCCGTGCGGCGTGGGCCGGTGGAAAAAGAAACCACCATTGCCAGCCTCGGCGACGGTTCGTGGACGCTCACCGAGGAAAGAGACGCCTACTATGAAAACATCGGCTTCGACGCGAAATCGTATCCTGGCCACATGAGCGCGAAGGTGACCGGGGACGACGCGCGCCCGGGAACACATCTCGCCGTGCATCTGCTGCCGCAGGAGAAAGAGCGCAAGGTCATGCCTTGGTATGCGGTGTTGAAACCGGCAAAGCCCGTCACGCTCGCCGGCAAAGCCGCCGCGCTCGGCTTGTGGGTCAAGGCGGCCAGTGACTGGGGTCGCGTTGTCTATTGCCTTCGCGATGCCAAAGGCGAACGCTGGGTGAGCGCCGGGGCGAAGGACCAATTCAACTGCAACGACCCGCACAGTTGGAGCTGCTTTAACTTCGACGGCTGGCGTTACCTCCGCTTTGAGCTGCCATCCCACACCGGCTGGGATTCCTTCCGCGAATACGGCACGACCTGGTGGGGCAGCACCGGCGGCGACGGGATCGTCGATCTGCCGCTGCAACTCGAAAAAATCATCATCGAGCGCCGCACTAATGCGGTGTACGTGAACGACGTGCAGCCGACGAACCCGGCTGATGTGCTGCTCGGCGAGTTGGTCGCGGAATACGAAACCGCCGGCGATGCCACCGCACAGGCCGTCGCGCAGAGCCAACTGCGCATGCCTGAGGCGCGCGGCGAAACCGCGCTCGCCAATCCCATCGCCAAAATGCAAGCAGCCGGAGAGCTGCCCGCGGTGAAACTCGAGGGCGTCAAGATGCCCGACTGGGGTTACGACGGCACGCGCTGCCACGTGAATTTTTCCGAGGCACCCGACGCCGTGGAATATCAAGTATGGGTCTCCGCTTATCCCGACGGACGCGGCGCCGTGCAGATGGGCCGCATGAAAAAGCCCGGCGGACTCATCGGAAACCTTCGTCCCGAAATCAAACTTTACTTGTGGGTGACGTATTCCATCGACCCGGCCAAGAAAAAGAGTGTCGCCGCGAGCAAGCCTTCAAACAGCCTGCAAATTCAATTGGTGGACGCGTTCAGCCAGAAGTGAGTTACCACCCGTCGTTGAAATGAAGAATCTGCTGCGCACGGTCATGGGGCTGACGGCGATCGTTCCGCTCCTTTCTGCGGAGCCCCGCCATGCGCGGCTGCAAGTCTTCGACGCGCGCGGTAAATTTATCGCGCAGAAATTTATTCCGCACAAATGAAACTGCTCCTTCTCATCGCATCACTCCTGCTCGCAGCCTGCATCGCGCGTGCGGAGTTCGACATCAGCAAATTCGGCGCGACGCCTGGCGACGACACCGATGACACGCCCGCGATCCTCGCCGCGCTGAAGGCGTGCAGCGATGCGGGCGGCGGCACGGTATTCGTTCCCGCGGGCACGTTCACCGTCGCACGGCAGGGCAGCGAGGATCCGATCATCGCCATTCCGTCGAACATCACGCTGTGCGGCGAGGGCGCGGCGTCGGTGCTGAAATTTGCCGATCGTGCGAACAAGTCGAACTTCTGGCGCATGGTCGGCGCTCCGAAGGGTGGCTGCCGAAATGTCACCATCCGCGACCTGCACCTCGATGGCAGCAACACTTTTCCAAAATACGAAAAGGGCAAAACGCCGGAGCAGAACCACGGCATCTTCCTCTACAGCGCCGAGGGCGTGATCGAGAATGTGAGCATCCAGAATCTGCTCGTGGAAAACTTCTGCGGCGACTGCGTGGCAATCGGCCGCGGATGCCGGAACATCACCGTGCGCGACGTGAGTGTGCGCAATTTCATCCGCCAGGGCATCCAACTCGCGGGCGATGAGAACGCGCGCGACTACCTCGTGACCGGCTGCCAGGATCTCGAACACAGCATCGAGCCGGGCGGCTCCAGCATCCACGTGGAGCACGCGGAAGGATTGAAGAATGTGATCATCACCGCTAACCGCTGCCGCCGCAGCCTGCTGGCCAGCGGCGTGACCAATCTCGTGCTGACCGACAACATCGTGGAGGGCCGCATCGAGGGAAACGGGAACACGAACGCCATCGTGCGCGGCAATACCGTCACCGGAAAGGCCGGGACCAAAGCGCACCTCATGCAGTTCGGCTACGCGGACGGCATCATCGTGAAGGACAACATTTTCGTC